>JBCBZM010000014.1:0-37971 GCA_039815345.1 Planctomycetota bacterium
CTTCGAATCTCAGATCGTCAATGCCGAAGGACTACGGCGCGACATCGTCTGGCGCACGGCGGCTCTCGATGCCGAAGACGGCACTCGCGCCTGCCTTCTCTCGGGACTCGACATCACACAGATGCGCAGTCTGGCCGAGGCCAGAGACCTCGCTGAGACGGCCAACCGGTCGAAGTCGCGCTTTCTCGCGAACATGTCGCACGAGATTCGCACGCCGATGACTTCCATCTTGGGATACGCCGACCTGCTGTGCGGCGAAGACGAGTTCCTGACCAGCCCGGAGCAGGCCTCGCAAGCGGTGCGCACGATCCACGCCAACGCGAGCCATCTGCTCACGATCATCAACGACATCCTCGACGTCTCAAAGATCGAGGCGGGACAGCTCGATGTCGAAAGCCTGGATGTTGCACCCGCGCAGTTGATCGAAGAAGTCGCCTCGGTCACCGGGCCGCGTGCGCATAGCAAAGGCATCGAACTGCGGGTGCGTTACGACACCTTAATGCCCCGGTACATCAAGACTGACCCCACGCGGCTGAGACAGATTCTGTACAACATCGTTGGGAACGCGATCAAGTTCACCGAGATGGGCAGCGTGACCATCCGTGCCGCCTGCGATCCGGCGACACACACGATGCGCTTCGATGTCGTCGATACGGGCATCGGCATGCAACCCGAGGAACGCGATCTCGTCGCCCGGTTCGAGGCGTTCAGCCAGGCCGACCGGAGCATGACCCGCAGGTTCGGGGGAACCGGTTTGGGGCTGCGCATCTCGAACGGCCTTGCCGCGATGCTCGGAGGACGGATCGAGATCGAATCCTCACCCGGCAAAGGCAGCACGTTCACGCTCACAATTAATCCGGGCGACCTGCGCGACGTGGAAATGATCGACCACAACCGGGAGACGACCGGCTCGGATGGCGCCAGCGCGGCCAGCCGCTCGTCGCCGAAGCCGATCGGTGACCAGCCGCTCGAAGGTGTGCGAGTGCTTCTTGCTGAAGACGGCCCGGACAACCAGCGGCTGCTTTCGTTTCACCTCCGCAAGGCGGGCGCGGATGTTTCGATCCACGACAACGGCCTGCTCGCCGCGGAAGCCATCGAGCGGGCCGCAGCCGACCACGCCCCGCATCTTGTGCTCATGGATATGCAGATGCCCGAGTTGGACGGCTACGACGCCACGCGGCGCCTGAGGGCCCACGGGTTCGGCCGGCCCATCATCGCTGTCACCGCTCACGCCATGGAAGGCGACCGTGAACGCTGTCTGGAAGCCGGTTGCGACGACTATCTCACGAAGCCGATCGATCGAGCCGCGTTGATCGAGGCGTGCGTCCGATGGTGCGGGCGAGAGAACGGATCAGGCAACGCCCGTCGGGCGGCGTGAGCGATGCACCTGTTCCAATCCGAGACCAACGGATCCGTCACGGACAACCGAGCGACCACTCGCTGAGATAGCACGAGAAGTCGGAGAGGTCGACGCCGCCGTCGGGAATACCTGCCACACAGATGCCGCTGGCGGTGATGTCGGCCGACGGTTCCGAGTTGGCCCAGAGCGATAGGTAGTACGAGAAATCGGAGAGATCGACGATGCCGTCGGCGATGCCGCTGGTCTGGCCGGTGGTGGTCACATCGGCGATCGAGCAAGCGGCATCCTCGACGGTATAGACCAGCGTGACGCAGATCTCACGCACAACACCGGTGTCGAACGGCGTCACATCTACGATCGAGATCACCCAGGGCGCCGCGCCGTCTAGACCGGCGAACACACTCATCGATGATGCGGGCGCCACCACGCCGGTGATATTCGGCGCGATGTTCGGTGCGCACAGGTCCCGCGGCGTGATCGACGCTGCATCGCTGAACACCGCATCGATGTCGTCCCCACCGCAAGCGAAGGGATAATCGACCAAAGCGATCTGATCCACCAGCGTCGCCTGCTCGCCGTCGTGCGACAGCGTGACTACGAGGTCTCCGATCCACGGATGCACGATGTCGAGACCGACACGCACATCGGTGATCACCGCGTTAGCCGGGAGCGACACATCGATGTTCGCTTGGACAACGGGCCCGTTGTCGGGGATTGCGGCGTTGGGCTGGACGCAGACCGTCGCCTCCTGCGCACTCGCGGCAGACGCGAGACCGGCGATGACTGCGAAGGCGATCAGGCAGGCGATCTTTCGGCCGGCAACTTCGACTCTGGCTTGTGAGGTGGTGTGCTCGGGCATCGGGGTTGTTCCTTAGCGGGCCGCGTTCGCGTTCATGTCGGCGTTCCGGGACGAGTCGAAGTAATGCGCGGGGTCTCGCATCCCTTGCGAGTGGCACCAACCCTCGAGGTGCCCCATGTTGTTGGCGCCGGGGAGTTGACCTCGGCTTCGTTCGATCACGCCGTCGTCGGGGTCCGACAAGAAGAAGTCCGAAACGAGGTTGCAGAAGTCGAACCCGAATCCATCTTCGAACGACGTGGTCCAGTAGTGCACCCGGCTGCGCGACGCCGTGGGGATGCCCGCGAGCCAGAGCGCGGAGCCATCGGTTGAGAGATCGAAGTTCACGCCGCAGCCAGCGCCGAACAGATCGCCCAAAACCGCGAGGTTGCCCGCCAACGGCGTGCCTTGATACGGCGTGCCGACCGACTGAATCAGGCGGGCGCCCTCGGCCCAATCCAAGCCAGAGAAGTAGTACGTCCACAGGTGCAACGCCGCGGCTCCGCCCTGGCTGTGCGCCACGACGCCGAACGACTTCGAGTTATCCCCGAACGCGGCCATCAGCAGCGCGAACTCGTCGTGTGAGCGGTTCTGGTTCTGATCCAAGAAGACCTCGAGCCCACCGGAGAAATCCTGCACCGGCCAGACTCCCGATGAGCAGTAGCCGTGCACCAGCATGAGGTTGTGCCCGGCGAAGGCCCGCGCCCGCGCCGCCGCATCGTCGATCAGTGACACGGACAACTCCGCGCGGGGTCGGCCGGTCAGCATGTCGGGCGTCACGGTCACGCCGGACCGCAGCGCCGGCATCGGCGCGGCCAGGTCGATCGGCATCGACTCGGCGACCGCCAACGGAACCGCCGCAGCGCAGCACTGCACCCGGACCTCGCGGAGCTCGAAGGGCGCCCGTGCGCCGGCGACCGACAGCCATCGCTCGTCCAGATACAGCGAGACTTCCCCGGCTTCGCGGTCGACGTCGGCCATGCCCGAAAGCCAGCACACCGGCGTCGAGGCGCCCGCGTCGTCCGTGCCCCACAGTTCGGCGCTGGCGATCACACGGCCTCCGCGGTCCGCGCGGTCGAACGGCGCCACCACACGCCGAGTCCCCGGCCGATCCGGCACGATCGACGCCCGCGCACCCAGTTCGAGTTCATTGGCCAATACCGGGAAGACGTGCTGGGATGAGCGCACGAAGGGCGAGCCATCCGCGTGTACGCCGCGGACCGTCACGCGCACCGTGTGCTCGCCCACGTACTCGGGCACGAACCGGAACGAGACGGCTCCGTCTTCTGCCTTCATGCGAAACCGAAGCTCTTCGCCGGCGGGCGTGCGGACGACGGCCACGCCCTCGCGCACTGCGCCCGGCATCGGCTCACCCGATGCGTCGAGCAGACCAGAGATAAGCCCGACCTCGGAGCCGGTCAGCAGCCGGTGCGTGGTGAGGTGCGAGTACACCCGCGCAGGGTGGCCGGTCTTGATCAGCAGGTACCCCGCGGCGCCCTCCGTCCGCGCCGTCAGTGGATCGGCCTCCACTTCGAAGCGCCATGCGCCGGCGGTCCGATCGAGCAGGCGGTACGCCGTGGCGGGGTGCGATACGTCGCCGAGCAACGCGGCGCCCGATTCGACCAGCAGCCCGGGCGCCCGAGCCTTCGTGTGGAGGTCTTGGCGCACGCCGTTCGACGGCGTGACGGACAACCGCCACTGCTCTGCCCCGGGCGCCAGCAGCATCATCCGAACGTCCGAGCCGTCATCGATCGGCAGTTCGCTCCGCCACACCAGCCGATCGCCCTCGACTTCGAACTGCACGGGGATCATCGCCGATGGCGATGCGACACCCGTTCGCTCGGGCGCGGGCAGATCATGGACGCCGGCAAGCACTCGATCCGCCGGGGCAGCGATCTGCTTGTAGCGCACCTGTCCGTCGGCCGAGTGCCAGGGCATCACCACAGCCAGCAACACAAACGCCGGGCCCAGCATCCCCGATCGAGCCCGTCGCGTGCAGCGCGTCCATGCGGTCATGGTCGAGTCCTCCCGTAAAGAACGAAGGATACCCGACTCGGCCGATCGTTCGATGCCGTCTTTTCAATAAGACCGCGCAGCATGTCTCTTGAGCCGAGCGCAGCTTCAATCTGATCGAAGGACGTCCTGCACTGTTTCCCGCATCGCGTCCATCTCACCGCGGGCCAGCCGTTGCCCGGCCGCGCTGACAGCCCACATGACCACGAGCGCCACAAGGCAGACGGGGATCACCAGCAACGCCCGGGGCGGCTCGCGCACGAGCATCTCGGCGACACCCCACATCGCCGCCCCGAATCCGATGGTCAGCAGCGCGAGCGAGGTCAGCATGTATCCCGTCCAGATCGCCGGGCTCGGGTTGAATCGCCCGAACGCCTCGGCGCCCGCTTCGGTTTCTCGGACATCGAGCGTGAGCCAGGGCGACCAGCGGTGCCGGCGTTCCGGCTTCTCGGCGATCTGGAAGTGCGTGCCCGCGGCCTCCCCGACGTAGCCGCAGGCGTCGGACGCGAGCCACGACGCCAACCGCTCGCACGCATCGCCCGCCGGGCCGGAGAGTGGAATCAGGAACGTCGGACCGAGAACCAGCGTCTTCACGAGGTCGCTCCTTAAGGCCCGAGCATATCGCGGCCGCCTGTTCGGTCGCGGGTGCTGAAGTGATGGGCGTTCCCAACGCTGGGTGCAGGAACCCTCGCCGGGACCTGTGCAGGAGCCCGCCCGCCAGACCGATACACCCGGACCGATACACTGCGAGCCGCGCCGCAGCCCGTCCCCCCGGCCGGGCCGGCTTCGAGGAGATGCCAACCCATGAGTCTCGTATCACGAATCGTCAATAAGGTCCGACGGACGCTCCACCCGCCGAAGCAAGCGAACCTCGAGGGCATCCCCGAATCGGTCCTGAGCGTGATGCGGCGTGTGCGTGAAGATCGGCTGACCTATCTCCCCGAGACCCACCTCGCCTCGCTCGTGCAACTCTGCATGGAGTACGAACGCCGGGGCGACGAGGGCGTCATCATCGAAGCGGGCTGCGCCCTCGGGGGCTCGGCCATCGCGCTGTGCGCGACCAAGTCCAAGCAACGCCCGCTGCGGGTCTACGACGTCTTCGGCATGATCCCGCCGCCCGGCGAGAAGGACGACCCCGACGTGCACGAGCGCTACCAAGAGATCAAGAGCGGCGCGTCCAAGGGCATCGACGACGACCCCTACTACGGCTACGAAGAGAATCTGTACGACAAGGTCAAGGACTCGTTCGCCCGCTTTGAACTGCCCGTCGATCAGAACGCGGCAGAACTCATCAAGGGACTCGTGCAAGACACGCTCGAAGGCGACGACCCCGTCTGTCTGGCGCACGTGGACGTCGACTGGTTCGATCCTGTCATGACCTGCCTCGAACGCATCGTCCCGCGCCTCATCCCGGGCGGCGCCATCGTGCTCGACGACTACAACGCGTGGTCGGGCTGCCGGAAAGCGACCGACGAGTACTTCGCGGGCGAGCGTCGGGCGGGCTTCGAGTTCGACGATTCCTACGGGCACATGGTCATCCGACGCAAAGCCTGAATCTGATTCCTGAAGCCGATTGCTGAAACTGATTCCTGAATCGACCCCCCGAACCTACCCACGGTACGCCCATGCCAGGACTCTTCGACGGCACACCGCTCGAGCAACCCGTCACCTGCGAGCACTGCCGCAAGACCCACGGCGCGTGCGATTGCCCGCGCGGCGCCGACGGCAAGGTGCTGCTCCCCAAAGCCCAACACCCGCGCGTCCGACGCGAGAAACGCCGGGGTAAATGGTGCACCGTCGTCGCCGAGCTCGATCCCGTCGCGACCGATCACAAGGCGCTACTCAAGCTCCTCCGCACCGCGCTCGGCACGGGCGGCGGGCTCGCGGACGGAGACCTTGTGATTCAGGGCGACCACCGTGACGCGATCGTGGCCAAGCTCAAGTCGCTCGGGTATCAGGCGAAAGCGTCGGGCGGCTGAGCCAGCGCCGCTGCGTCCGTCGCACCAACGAAAAGACCACGGCCCGGTCGCCCGGGCCGTGGTCCGGAGAGTTCATCGCCGAGTGCGCCCCGTCGGGCCCGTCGTGATCAGCGACGTCGGCGTGTCGCGGCCAAGCCCGCGAGCCCGAAGGCAGCCATCGCACTCGGCGCCGGGATGCCGAAGTGCGCGTTGTCCATCGTGAAGATCTCGAACGAGTTGTTCAGGAAGCGGAACTCGTTGACGGGCGCGCCGTCGGAGATCCAGCCGAGGAAGTTGGTCCCGAAGTTGTTCGTCCACATGCCGTTGAGCGTCATGGTGTCGTCACCGAACTCAAGGATGAATCCGGAGGACGACTGGGGACTTTGGAACGTGGCACCGAACGCCGTGGCGCCCCCGAGGCCCGAGATCGTGTAGCTCTGGTGCGCTGCGGCTTCGGGCGCCAAATCGAGCGCCCCACCGTTGATGCCTGCGTCGTCAAAGAAGTTGTCCGTGCCGTCTGCTGAAATCGTCAGCAGATCCCCGGTCACGGGCGATCCGGGCTCGAGCAGTTGATCCTGCACCGAGAACGTTTCGGTCTGGAAGGCGGTCAACTCGGCAAGGAAGGTCGCCTCGTCTGTGAAGAACGTGAGTCCGGCTTGAGAGGCGCCTGCGAAGGCAATCAAGCCGCCAATGGCCGTCGTACGAATCAATGTGCGCATGGTCGGTGTCCTATCTCTTTTTTGGGTCTCGTGGATCTCGGATCGTGTCTCTTCTCTGCTCGCGGCCGCGGGTCTCTCCACCCACAACATCGCGCTGCCGATCCGCGTCGGCTCCCTGGGGAGGTCGATCCGAACCTACCCTCGCCCCGGTCTTCTTGATGCCATCATCCGAAATCTGGGGTGATCCGCAATACTTTCATAATCATTTTCACTCTTTTTGAGAGCCATATTCTTCGCTGGGACATCAAAAAACCCCGCGTGCCTCTCGCAAGACGCCGCGGGGGTCAGGTTCTGTTGATGATCTGCTCGTGGGTCGAGTCTTACCGCTGAGGATCCGCCTCGGCGGGCGATTCGACTTCGGGGGCGCTCGATTCGGACGATTCGACGTCTGCCGTCTCGCCGGCGTCGTTGTCGTGATCGTCGTCCTGACTGATCTCCGCTTCGATCTTGGCGGCCTCGGCCTCGAAGTCGACGGGCACCTCGCCCTTGGCGGCTGCTTCTTCTTCGAGCGCCCGCTTGAACGCCGCGACCTTGTTCTTGTCGGGGCTCAGGATCAGCGACGCCTGCCGACCCATCCAGCGCGGCGGCGTGTCGACCTTGGCGATATCGCTCAGGCTCTCGACGATCTCGGCCAGGCGTTCAATACCGAGTTCCTTGTGCTGCATCTCGCGGCCGCGGAAGCGCTGCGTGAACTGCACCTTGTGCCCGGCGAGCAGGAACTTGCGAGCCTGATCCACACGGATCTGCACGTCGTGCTTGTCGATCTTTACCGAGCGGCCGAGACGGAGCTCCTTGAGCTCGTTCTGCTTGGCCGCGGCCCGGTTTTTCTGCTCTTTCTTGGACAGCTCGTACTTGTACTTGCCGTAGTCCATGATCTTGCAGACCGGCGGGCGCGAGTCGGGCACAACCTCCACAAGGTCGAGGCCGATCTCTTCGGCGCGGCGGATTGCGTCGTGGGTTTCGACCACGCCGATCTGCTCGTTGTCCGGCCCGATCAGCCGGATGGGCGAGAGTCGGATCATGTGGTTCACGCGGGTCCGGACGACGGGACCGGCTTCTCGATAAAAACGTCTGCGGGCGATGGGCGGGACTCCTGGCTACGAACGCCGAGCACGGCATGGGATGGAACGACCGGCCGCGACGCTTCGGCACACGGCGATAGATCCGCGATCTGACAACAGCAACAAGTTCGTGAGACGGGAGCAGGTCATCGGCGAAGACGACGCGCAGCGGCTACCGCGCAATGCGCGCCGCCTGCAGGACGTCCGACCTTTGGATTGGGCATCACGCCGAGAAAGCTCCCTGTGTGACGGCCGACTCCCGGCCCTCGCACGTCGGAAAGGGTAAAGCGTCCGACCGCTCGAGGCAAGCTGTACCCTGAATAGGGCACTAACAAGCGACCCGAGCGCGGTGCTTCGAGGTTCACGCACTGAACTGGAGCACGGCCAGGATGACGTTGGCCAACACGCTCAGGGCCAGAGCCCCCGCCAGCGCGAGCACCATGGGGTGCGAGAGCAGCGACGGGCCGGCCGAGGACGAGCGGTCCACAGGCATCTCCTCGGCGCCGGCGTCGGCCTCGGCCTGCACCACGGCTTCGAGAGTCGACATGTTGAGCGTGTCTTTGTGCGCGATCACGGGCTTCTCGCCCTTGGCGACCGCCCGAAGATCGAGCAGCAGGTCGGTGCAGTCCTTGTACCGCTGCGAGGGTTCCTTGGCCATCATCATCTCGATGATCTCGCTGACACCCTCGGAGAGCTTCGGGTTGACGTGATCCGGCGGGACCAGAGCGGCCTTGAGGTGCTTGTGCATCACGGCCGAGGGATTGGCGCCCTCGAACGGGACCGAGCCGGTCACCATGTGATAGAACGTCGCGCCCAGCGAGTAGATATCGGCCGGCGGGCCGATGTCCTTCTCGCCGCGGATCTGCTCGGGCGAGATGTAGTACGGCGTGCCGAAGGCCTTGCCCTTCTCGGCCTCGGCCGCCTCGGCGTCGCTCACCGCGCGGGCGAGGCCCATATCCGCGAGCTTGGCGATGCCCTCTTTCGAGAGCATGATGTTCTTCGGCTTCACGTCGCGGTGGATGAGGCCCTTCGCGTGCGCGTGGTTCAGCGCCTCGGCCATCTCGATGATGATCTCCACCGCGTCGGCCTCGGCGAAGCGTTTGTGCTTCACGATGTCGTCGTAGACCGTGCGCCCTTCCACGTACTCCATCACGAAGAAGTGGAACTCACCGGCGCGGCTGACATCGAACGCCTGGACGATGTTGGGATGGTTGAGCTGCGCCGCCGCGCGCCCCTCGGCGTAGAAACGCTCGATGAACTGCGGGCTCGCGTTGAACTTCTTGGGCAGGATCTTGATCGCGACCTCGCGGTCGAGGCTGAGTTGCCTGGCTTTATAGACCGTCGCCATGGCGCCCGCGCCCAGCTTGCCGATCACCTTGAAACCCGGGATCTGCTGGCCCGACCGTTCGGCCTCGATGACCTGCTTGAGCCGGGCCATCTGGCGTTTGGTGATGTAGTTCTGCTCGACCAGGAGTTGCGCGACGGACTTGCCGGCCTCGGCCGTGCCCGCGTTCGATTCCTCTTTGGCGATCTTGAGGCAGTCGAGGAACTCCTCGGTCGTGACCAAGCCCTGATCCACCGCGAGACGCCCGACGTAGGAATCGAGGTTGGTGCCGCCCTTGGCCGCTTCCTGCATGGCTTCCTGGATGGCGCGCTCGTTGGCGGCGATCGACTTGGTGTCGGCCGGCGTCACAGGCGCCCGAGACAACGCGGCGGCGGAGACGGGCCCCGACGCGCCGGGATGGCCGCCCTCGGTCGAGCGGGCGGGCTTCGCGTTGGGTTGGGGATTGGGTTGGTTGCTGGACCCGCTCATGGTGTAGGCGTCCGGGGAGGCGGGGCGTCGTCGGTTCGGTGAGCGGCTCCGACCGAGGCCTGCCGGGCCTGAGTCATGCGGAAGCCGGGTTGTCCAAGCCGAGTCTGTCGGTGCCGAGCGTGCATGCTGAGCCGTGAATGTCTGACGAGCCGGAATGACGGAGGAGGAGGCTCGTGCGCGCACCGTACATGGGGCGCCTCAGGGCTGTCAATGAACACGCGTTCCCGAGACACCGATACGGGCGTGCTCCGGGGTGGTTCCGGCCGGGGTAACGACCCAAGTTCCGCTCGCTCGTCGGTCCATCGGCGCGCCTGTCGGTTGCGCTGTCGGTTACCGACAAGCGGGCGAACGTTGACGCCGGGGTCTCCCTCGGATTTGGCGCTTTGGGAAAGGCGCATCCCAGAGTCATCGGGCGGCCGAGCGGCTGGCTTCGTCGCTTCCCGCATGCGGAGGCGGTTTGCCGGCGTTCGAGCCCGCGGATCGCCTTCCTATACTCACGGCTTTCGCCGGCTTGACGCCGGTCACGCCCGAGAATCCGGTTGCGGTCGGGCAATGTTGGTACACATCGGCGAGGACGCACGCCCACGCCGAGAGGACACCCCGGCCCGATGCTCGTTTCGGAAAGTCGCCCGCGCAGTTTGAAGTGGTTCCATGCCGGGCCGTTGCTCTACGGCGACTGGGGCACCAGCCGGCTCTACGTCCTCGGCCTCGCCTTCCTCTTTACTGCCCACGCCTCGGTGATCTACCTGGCTGCGATCTCACTGCTCATGCTGGCCGTGAGTTGGGCGTACACGATCATCTGCAAGTCCTTCCCCGACGGCGGCGGCGTGTACACAGCCGCCCGACGCATCAACCCCACGCTCGCGATCGTTGGCTCCACGCTCTTGCTCAGCGGATACATCATGACCGCGGCGATCTCGGTCGTGGAGGCGTTCCACTACTTCGGCGTGCCGCACGCGCTCACGCTGCCGCTCTCGGTCATCACGCTCGTGCTGCTGGGCGCGGTGAACTGGCTCGGCGCCAAGTCGGCGGGACGGTTCGCGCTCGTCGTCGCGTTCGGCGCCCTGGCGGTCTCCGCCGTGATGGCCGTCGCGTGCCTGCCCTTCTTCTGGAAGGGCATCACGACCATCAACTTCGAGTACTTCCAGCAAGTGCCCGCGTCCGACGCCTGGGTGAGTTTCACGAAGATTTGTCTCGCGCTGGCAGGAGTCGAGGCGGTCGCCAACATGACCGGGCTCATGAAAGAGCCCGTGGGCAAGACGGCCAAGCGCACGATCTGGCCCGTCACGATCGAGGTGGTTGCGCTCAACATGGTCTTCGGCATCGCGCTGGCGGGGCTCGACCTGCGCGTGGACGGGACCACCTTGGCCGACCTCCACGAGCCGCACGAGTTGCTTGTCGAACGCGGTGAGCTCAGTTCGGCGGGCGAGGCGACGGTCGATCGGTACACCAACGCCTCCATGAAAGTCATCGCCGAACGCACGGGGGATTGGTGGTCGAACTACCTGGGCCCGGCGCCAACGCCTGACGAGGCCCCCGCCGGAGTCCCGAACGTGGCGCCGACCGCGCCCGTCATCGCGCATGAGCACGTCACTTCGCACGACGACCACCACAACGTCCAGGCCGGGGGCGCCGACACCGCTGCGGGATTTGTGTTCGGCAAGATCGCGGGCGTTTGCTTCGGCCTGCTTCTGCTCAGCGCGACCAACACCGCGATCATGGCAATGGTCTCGGTCCTCTTCGCGATGGCTCAGGACGACGAGCTGCCCAAGCCGCTCGCCAAGCTCAACTACTCCGGCGTGCCCTGGGTCGGGCTGATCGTCAGCGTGCTCATCCCGATCGCGGTCATCACTGTCGAGCAGGACGTCACGATCCTCGCCAAGCTCTACGTGCTGGGTGTTTGCGGCGCCATCACGGTGTCGATCCTGTCCACCGTCTTCAACCCCGACCTCACGATCGGCAGGTGGTCCCGCATCGGCATGATCAGCCTCGGGCTCTTTCTGCTCGCGGTCACGGTCACGATCGGCGTGACGCAGTGGTTTTCGGCGGCGTTCAGTGGTGGGCTCGTCGCGGCGGTGCTGCTGACCCGCGCGGGACGCCGCGCGATCAAGAACTTGGGCCCGGGCGAGATCCCCGAACCCACGGCGGGTTGGCTGGCGCAGGTCAAGGCCTCGACGATGGAGATCGACCCGAACAAGCCGCGCGTCATGCTCGCCGCGCGCGGCCGGTACCAGGCGGAGTTCGCGGTCGACCTCGCCCGTCGTCGTGGCGCAACGTTGTTTGCGATTTACGTGCGCACGCTCCGGGTCATGGACATCGCGCCGGGGCGGGGGCCCCAGATCGAAGACGACGCCGACGCGCAGGCGGCGCTGGGCGCTTCCTCGCTGCTCGCCGCCGAGGCCGGGGTGGCGTTTGTTCCCATTTACGTCACCGCGACCGACATCTCGGGCGAAATTCTCGATTACACCGTGACCTACGGCTGCGACACGCTGATCATGGGCAAGTCCCGGCGCTCGCTCTTTGCCCGACGGCTCGAAGGCGACGTGGTGACGGCCGTGGCTGAGCATCTGCCCGACGGGGTGGCGCTGATCACGCGCTCGGCCGACACGCCGCACGTCGCCCGAAAGGCCGACGGCGCCGTGGTCGCTCACGCCGTCATCAAGCGCATGACCGAAACCAACGACAGCAACACCAATCGCACGGATGATCACGATACGGAAGCACACGGCGGCGAACAGCCGCGCGACGGAGACGGGCAAGGATGACCGAGATGACGGACGCGATGAGCGGTGGAGCCGCGACCATTCTGGAAGGCCTGACTGAGCCGCAACGCGCGGCCGTGCTGCACGACGGCGGACCGTTGCTGGTTCTCGCGGGCCCGGGCTCGGGCAAAACGCGGGTCATTACGCGCCGCATCGCCCACATGATTCTCCACGGCGGCGCGCCGGCATGGAGCGTCATGGCGCTCACGTTCACCAACAAAGCCGCCAAGGAGATGCGCGAGCGCATCACCGCACTGCTCGGCGAAGGCCGGCACACCCGCGGCCTCACGGTGACAACGTTCCACGCGCTGTGCGCACGGCTGCTGCGCCGCTACGCCGACCGCGCGAGTCAGCCCGGCGGCGCCCTGTTCGGCCTGACGGGCGACTACACCATCTACGATTCCTCCGACCAGGCCTCGCTCGTCAAACGCGTCATCGCCGACCTGGGCATGAGCACGAGCAACTGGCCGCCGCGGTCGGTGCTCTCGGCGATCAGCAACGCCAAGAACGAGCTCCTCGATGCTGATGCCTTCGCCTCGCGATCGGACGACTACTACGGCCGGCAGATCGGGGCGATCTTCAAGGGCTACGAACGCGAACTGCGACGCGCCAACGCGGTCGATTTCGATGACCTGCTGGTCCTCACTGCAAAGATGCTGCGCGACGACCTCGAAATCCGCGCCGAATGTCAGGACCGCTGGCGCCGACTCATGATCGATGAGTACCAGGACACCAACCACGCCCAGTTTGTCATCGCGTCCTTGCTGGCGGGCGACGGCGCCGCGGCTTCGGCGCCCATCGACGACGGCATGCCCCCGATCGATGACGACGGCGAGACCGGCACGGAGCCCACGAAGCGGGTCGGCCCCAACATCTGCGTCGTGGGTGACCCCGACCAGTCGATCTACGGCTGGCGCGGCGCGGACCTCTCGAACATTCTCGAGTTCGAAGAGCAATATCCTGGCGCGCGCGTCATCACGTTGGGGGAGAACTTCCGCTCCGTCGAGCCTGTGCTAGCCGTAGCCGATGCGCTCATCTCCAACAACCGCGAGCGACGCCCGAAGAGCTTGATCGCGACGCGAGGCGCCGGCAACCCGGTCGAGGTCACGCTCGTCAGCAGCGAGCACCAGGAAGCCGGGCTGATCGCCGATTGGCTCAAGCGGCTGCGCGAGGAAGAAGACCTCGCCTGGAAAGACATGGCGGTCTTCTATCGAACGAACGCCCTCTCGCGCGTGATGGAAGAAGCCCTGCGCGAAGCACGCACGCCCTACGTCATCGCCCGCGGCACAGCGTTCTACGACCGCGAGGAAGTCCGCGACGCGCTCGCGTACCTGCGCCTGGTCGCCAACCAGGCCGACGGCGTCTCGCTCGCCCGCATCGTCAACAAGCCCGCCCGGGGCATCGGCGCCACGAGCATGGCGAAGGTGCGCACGTGGGCGGGCGATCAGGGCGTTGGGCTGTTCGAGGCGCTGCGGCGGATCAAGGAAGTCCCGGGTCTGACGGCGCGGGCGCAGGGCGCCATCACCAAGTTCGTCGAACTCGTGGACGACTGGACCGGCGGGGGTTCGTTCATGGGCGCGTCCGTTTCGGACACGCTAGCCGACCTGGTCGAACGGGTGGTGCGCGAGTCGGGCCTCGAAGCGCACTACCGCAAGCAGGCCGATGTCAGCGGCCTGGAGACCGACGCCGAGAAGGGCGACAACCTCGCCGAACTCGTCTCGTCGGCGGCCGACTTCGAGACGTCGTACGACCCCGCGGCCGATCCGTTGGCCGGCGTGGACGCGCTGCAAGCCGAGGACTCGGGCGAAGCCTCGGTCGAGCCGCCGCCCTTGCTCGCGATGCTGCGGGCGTATCTGGAGTCGGTAGCGTTGGTCGCCGACGCCGACGCCGTGGACCCCGAGCAGGGCGCCGTCACGCTGATGACGCTGCACGCGGCCAAGGGGTTGGAGTTCGGCGCGGTCGCGATGATCGGTCTCGAAGAAGGACTGCTCCCCCACTCCCGTGCGCTCGAATCGGACTCGGCGATGGAAGAAGAACGCCGGCTCTGCTTTGTGGGCGTCACCCGCGCGATGCAACGCCTCAAGCTGACGAGTTCACGGTACCGAACGGTTCGTGGCCAAACCGACCGGACGATCCCCAGCCGATTCCTTGAAGAACTCGGCCGCGACCACGTCGTGGTGAGCGATCAGACCGATGCGTTCGGCATGGACGATGACGGCGCCCAGGCGCCCGGGACCCCGGGCATCTCGGGAGGCCGGGGCGACCGCGGGCGGGCGTGGAGCGGCGAGCCGCTGGGCGCTGGGGTTGGTGCCGGGGCGGGGCCTTCGGCTTCTTCGGATCCCAACTCGGAGACCTCAAAGTACAAACGCATGTTCCCGTCGGGCACGCCAGTCCGGCATCCGCAGTTCGGCGAGGGCGTGGTCGTCACCGTCATCGGCGGCCGCCAGCCCCGGGCCAAGGTGGACTTCCGAGGCATCGGCGAGAAGACGCTCGTGCTCGAGTACGCCCGGCTTGCCCGCGTGCTCACGTAACCTCGACTCACGCGGGTCGGATGCCCCGGTACAACTGCTGCAACCGTTCGGCCTCGCGCTTGCGGACCTGCTCGAGCACCAACCTCGGGATGCGGAACGACTCCTGATCGGCTGTCACGTTCGAGCAGTGCTCGCTCAGGCAGGCGTAGAGAAACTTGAACGCGTCGCGCGGCTGGTGCATCTGATCGAGCGCATCGACCAGATCCTGGCGGGATACATCCTCGGCGAACAGATCCAGCAACGCGATCGGCTCGGCGCCCGAAGCACGGCACGCGCGCAGGCGGGCGTCGCAGACGTCGTACAGCATGGCGCCGGTCCATGTCAGCCGCTCGACGAGGCTCTGTTTATCCAGGCGGGCTTCCTGGAAGAACGCGCTGGATTCCTTGAACAGCGCATGCCGCAGTTCGATTGGCAGCAAGAGCTTGAGGCCGAACCCATCCTGCTGGAGGAACTTGTTGTTGAGCATGGGCCAGACGACCGCGCGCATGCGTTCGGGATCGCCCGAGATCAGCGTCGGTTCGTCCACGCGGTCCACGAGCACGATGATGCCGGAGTACCCGAGCGCCGCGAGCACCGAGCGGAATCGGTCGAGCATCGCGTAGCGCTGGTCGTCGGAATCGGTCAGCGGCAAGGTGTCGGGCTCGCGCAGGCTCGGTTCGAGTCGCGCAAGCGAGGAGGCAAACGATCGCTCGGACCGCGCGGCTGTGCGTTGCTGCCTACGCAAGCGAGCGGCCAGACGCGCGAGCGTGAAGCGATCCCACAGGAGCAGCTTAGCGAGGATCGCGGCGTACGCGACGGAGCAGAGCACGAGCGCCCAGAAGGCCGCCTCGGACTGCCAGCCGTCGAGCCCCATCCGCAGCCATACGTACAGCCAGATGCCCGCGGGAACCCATCCGAGGACGATGAGCGCTGCCCGGCCCACGCCGCGCCAGTTGGGGGACAGACCGAGCGCGCGTCGGGCCCTTGGCGTGCGTTCATCGGGCCTTTCGCCGCGGTCGTACACCGCCTGCAATACGAGCATGGTGCGCCGGATGGACAGGTCTGCGCGGCGTGCGGCGCGCGACGCCGGCGCCGGATGGTTCAAGTCGTCGCCCGGAGAGAGACCGAGCACCGATGAGGTCAACCGGGTCACGCCCGTGGCAAGAATCGCGTCGATGTGATCGACGAGCCGGATCTGACGGAGGGCTTCGGCGGGGTCGTCCTTGGCATCGCCGAAGTGCGCGTGGTAGCGGTCGAGCACGCCGTTGAGGTCGTCGTAATCGATCAGAAAGACCTGCGCGTCTTCGTGGGCCGTGTTGTGTGCGCGCACCGCGTCGGCCAGTTGCAACCGCATCGCCGTTTTACCGCTGCCCTTCTCGCCGAACACGATCGACGTGCTCGGGCGGTGCAGGTCGCCGAGCACTTTCTCAAAATCGGAATGCTCGGCGCGGGCCTGCGGCGGCGCGGCGCCGCGATCGGATGCGGCGGCGCCGATGCGGGCCATCCGCGCGAAGACCGTGTCGTGCCGGGCCTCCTCGCCGCGGAACGGGTTCTCCTCGATACGCCAGTGTTCGAAGAACTGGGAAAGATTCACGGGTGGCCTCCGCGGTGCGAACGTAGATCAACAAGGACAGATCCCATTAGTGATCGACGCGCAGTCCCAGCATCGGCGCGATCTCTGCGAGCATGGCCTGCGCGGTCTCGGGCGTACGGGCTTCAAGGTTCAGCCGGAGCAACGGCTCGGTGTTGGACTTGCGGACGTTGCACCACCAGCCGTGCGACCGGAAGCAGTCGATCGTGACGCCGTCGAGCGTGTCGATCTCCGCTTCCTCGGCGAAGCGCTCGGTCAGTTCTTCGAGCGCCTCGTCGGCTTCCTCGTTCTCGAAGTTAATCTCGCCCGACTGCGTGTATCGCGCGACCGGCGCTACGAGATGCGACATCGGCTTGTCTTCTTCGGCCAGCGTCGACAGCACCGTCGCCAGCGCGATCACGCCCGAATCGGCGTTGAAGTTGTCGCGGAAGTAGAAGTGACCGCTCAGCTCGCCGCCGAAGATGCCCCGCTGCTCGGCGAGTTCGGACTTCATGAAGACGTGGCCCACGCGAGAGCGGACGGGCTTGCCACCGGCCTGCTCGACGTCCTCGCTCAGCGCCCGCGTCGACCGCAGGTCGTACACGATCGCGGCGCCGGGGTGCTTGGCGAGAAAACGCTTGGCCAGCACGGCGGTGAGAAGATCGCAACCCACGATGTTCGCCTGCTCATCGACGATCACGCAGCGGTCGGCGTCGCCATCGAAGCAGACGCCCAAGTCCGCCTTATGCTCCTTCACGGCTTCCTGAAGCTGCACGAGGTTCGACGCGACCAGCGGGTTGGGCTCGTGCACGAACTCGCCTTTGGAATTATCGAAGTTCAGCTCGATGATCTCGAGCCCGTCGATCGCCGCGCCCTTGGCGCCGAAGATCTTGGGCACGGCCGTGCCCGCCATGCCGTTGGAGGCGTCGATGACGACCTTGAGCTTTTTGCCGTGCGTGTTGATGAACGAGCGCACGTGCTGGGTGTAGGCGTCCCACAGATCGCGGTGCTCGCGCCGGCCGGTCGGCTGCGGGCGCTTGGCGCCCTTGTCGGTCATGGCGGCGTGCTTGCGGATATCCGCGAGGCCGTTCGCCTCGCCGACGGGCTTGGCCAGCGCGCGAGAGACTTTGAACCCGTTGTACTGCGGCGGGTTGTGACTCGCGGTTACCTGCACGCCGCCGGCGCAGCCAAGGTAGTTGATCGCGAAGTAGATGAACGGCGTGTCGACCAATCCCACGTCGATCACGTCGGCGTCGTAGGAGTTGATGCCCTTGACGAGTTCGTCCTGGAGCGACGGGCTGCTGGTCCGCATGTCTCGGCCGACGACGAGGTTGCGCATCATCGGCGAGGTCTCGCCCTTGGCGGCCGCTTCTTCGAGCAGGTACTTGCCGACGCCGTAACCGATCTGCCAGGCCATCGCCTCGTCGAGCAGGTCGGGGTAGATACCTCGGATGTCGTACGCCTTGAAGACTCGGCCGAGCATTGGGTTCCTCCGTGGACGCGAGCGCGTCGATCGGTTAAGTGGTTCGAACTGCGAATATGGAGAAGGGCGTAAGCCTAGGTCGCTTTCCGCCGACATCGAGATTTGTTCTATTTCTACTAGGTGATGTTGTGCGGATTCACTGCCTTAGCGTGTCATCTCGGGCTACTCGTCGAGCACGATCGGCTCGATCCCGCTGGGCAACGCGTTGAGGAATGCCCTGCCGTAGGACGCCGTCGCGACGCGCGGGTCGAGCACCACGACCCGCCCGGTGTCTTCGGCGGAGCGGATCAGTCGGCCGAAGCCCTGCTTAAACCGGATCACGGCTCTCGGGAGCGACTCCTGCCGGAACGGGTCGCCGCCACCCTCGCGGATGCGTTCCAGGCGGGCCTGGGTCAGCGGGCGGTCGGGCGGATCGAACGGGAGCTTGGTGATGATGACGTTCCGCAGCGCGGCGCCGCGAACGTCTACGCCTTGCCAGAACGACGCCGCGCCGAGCAGGACCGCGCGGTCGTGGTCGCGGAATCGATCGAGCAGCTCGGTGCGGGAGACATCCCGCCCCTGCGCGAACAGAGGCATCTCGAGCGCTTCGAGCGGCCCGGCGAGGCGATCGGCGACGGCGTTGAGCGCGGCGAACGACGTGAACAGCACGAACGCGCCGCCGTCGGTCGCGACGAGGTGATCCAAGATCCGCGCGACGAGTTGCTCGTAGAACGGCCGTGGCGCCTGGGCGCCCTCACCGCTCGCTTGCCGCGGGTTCGCCATCGAGACATCGACGTAGAGCTCGAGCTGCCTCGCATGATCGAACGGGCTGCCGAGTTGCAAGGCGCGGGCGCCGTCGCAGCCGAGGCGAGAAATCACATGCGTGAACGCCGCCTCGCGGTGCTCGCTCGGTTCGTCCTCGCCCGCGGTGCGCGTCGCGAGGGTCGCGCTCGTGAGCACCACGCTTGGCCGATCGGGATGGTCTGGATCATCGCCGAGTGCAAAGAGCCTTTCGCGGAGGATCGGCGCCACGTCGATCGGGGAGCACGCGAGCGTGACCCGTTCGCGTCCGCCGTGTGAGCGGGCGATCTCGCCCCAGTAGACCTGCCCGGGCAGCGCGTGCTCGGTGAGCGCCAACGCATCGTCGGCGATCGAGGCCGCGCGCAGGGCGTAGGCGTTGAGCTCGAAGCGGTCCGCGTCGCGCTCGGTCGAGTCTTTGAGGCGTTTGAGCCGCACGGCGAGTTGGTTCATCGCGTCGCTGAGCTGGTTGCGGAGCTGCCCCGCCTCTCGGAAACGCACGCTCGCCGGGCCCGACGAACCCGATGAACCAGCCGAACCGGAGGCGGCCCGCCTGACCACGTCCGCCGCTTCATCAAAGAACTTGGTCGAAGCCGTATCCGCGGCCAACGCCAGCTCGATCGCTCGGTCCACGGGCGCATGATCGCCGTCGATCGGGCCGAGCTGCGCGAGAAAGCCCTTGCGTGTGCGCGGGTGGAAGAGCGTCGTCAGCAGCCGACGCACGCGGCCTTGCGAGAGCGAGCGGCCGAAGTGCTCGCTGGCGACGTCCTCGACCATGTGCGCCTCGTCCAGCACCACGTGGTGGTACGTCGGCAAGAACCCGGCCTGATTCGCCCGCAACGCCAGATCGGAAAAGAAGAGGGCGTGGTTGCAGACGAGCAGGTTCGCCTCTTCCATCTCACGCCGGGCGGATTGATAGAAACACTCTTTGTGGTGCGGGCAGCGCCGGCCCATGCAGTTGCCGCTGTCGGACTGCACACGGTCCCACACGGCCGGGCGTTCGAGTTGGGGCAGCGAAGAAAGCGTGCCGTCGGGCGTGTCGTAGGCCCAGTCTTCGATGCCGTGCAGCGTTCGCCGTTCGGCGCTCTCGGCAAACAAACGGTCCTGTTTCGAAGACGCGAGCTTGAGCCGACGGATCGAGACGTAGTTGCCCCGACCCTTGACCAGTACCGGCTTGAGCGGCGCCACCGCGTCGTCCCAAGGCCGCTCGGCCAGCGCGCGCTGCAGCAGCGGGATGTCCTTCTCCATGAGCTGCTCTTGCAGGCTGATGGTGTTCGTGGAGACGACCACCCGCTCGCCGTGGATCAGGCATCGCTCGAGCGCCGGAACGAGATAGGCGAACGACTTGCCCACTCCGGTGCCGGCCTCGGCGAGCAGATGGTCTCGGTCGTGCATGGCGCCCGCCACTTCGCCGGCCATCTGCAACTGCTGCGGACGCTCTTCGTGATCCCCGCCGAGCAGCGCGGCCACGGGGCCGTCGGGCGCGAGGAAGTCCTGAACACGTTGTGACACGGGGTGCGGCAATGTCGGATGGTAGTGAGCGGGCGCGGCGGGCAGCGCTACCGCAGCGGGTCGCGCTTGGGTTCGCCGTCC
The DNA here is from genome assembly GCA_039815345.1 of Planctomycetota bacterium. Taxonomy (GTDB): domain Bacteria; phylum Planctomycetota; class Phycisphaerae; order Phycisphaerales; family UBA1924; genus JBCBZM01. The sequence goes on from JBCBZM010000014.1 coordinate 20,455, forward strand.
CGCCGCGGATAGGCGTGCGGCGTCTCGCGGAGTTTGCGGACGACCACGACTCGGCCTGTCGGCGTATCCACCGTCTGGGCGTGCTGAGAGAGCAAGCGGTGCAGCGCGGGGCGGGCTTCTTCCAGTTCCTCGTCGGCTTTGGCGCCTTTCACGAACAGCGCCAAACCCTCCGGCCGAAGAAAGGGCAGGGTCAACTCGGCGACCACATTGAGCCGACCGACCGCGCGGGCCGTGGCGGCGTGGTAGGCATCGCGGTGCTCCGGCTCGCGGGCGGCCCGCTCGGCTCGGTCACTCAGGACCCACGCATTCGACAAGCCGATGACGGCGATCGCGCAGTCAAGAAACCGCGCTTTTTTCGCCGTCGGCTCCAGCAGCGTGATCGAGACATCGGGCAGCACGCATGCCAAGGGCAAGGCCGGCACGCCACCGCCGGAGCCGATGTCCATGACGCGCGTCACGCCGTCGGTCGTCTCAGAGATCTCTGCCAGCAACGGCATCAGCGTCAGCGCGTCGAAGATATGCCGGGTCCACGCCTCGTCCGCGTCGCGGACCGCGGTGAGATTGATCGCGGCATTCGCCTCCAGCAGCAGCGCGAGATACAGGCCCAGGCGTTCGAGATCGCCGGGCTCGAACTGGATACCGAACGCCGCGCACGCTTCCAGGAACGAAGCCGGCGGGATCATCGGCGTCGGAGGCTCGGCCTTCAACCGCGCGAATAGATCGTCGAGGCGTGTGTCGGGCTCTTTCGCGGGCTTGGGCGGCTGGGACGGACGGCTCATTCGTCGAACTCGAAGCTGGGGCGCATCGGACCTCTCGGGCGGCGCACGGCCGCGTGCATGACGAGCCCGGTCATCAGCCAGCACGTCAGCATGCTCGACCCGCCGAAGCTCACAAACGGGAGCGTAATCCCGATGATCGGCAGGAGCCCAACGGTCATGCCCACATTGATGAACATCTGCGCAACGATGAACCCCGCGCAGCCGACGCAGATCAGCCGGTGTTGCGGCTCGCGCGACTGCGCCGCTGTCACCAGCGCCCCCACGACCCAGAGCCCGAACAACGCGAGCACGACCAGCCCGCCGGCGAAGCCGAACCGGGTCACGATGACCGCGAACACCATGTCGTTGTGGGCCTCGGGCAGGCGTGAGTACCGCACGAGCGCCCGGGCCTTCACGTCGGGCACGCCCTCGATGCGACCGGCGCCGACGAGGGTCTGCGCCGTGAACGACTGGAAGTTGATGTCGTACGCGGTGGTGCGATCGCCCTGGATCTGCCGGAACAACGCGACGAACCGCTGCTTCTGGTGCGGCTTGAGCACGGGGTAGACCGCGGGCGCTGCGAGGGCGGCCATCGCGACGATCAACGCCAAATGCCGGAGCCGAGCGCCCGCCGCGACGAGCATCGCGAACAGCGCCGGGATGAACAGGCTTGAGGTGCCCAGGTCCGGCTGGAGCGTGATGAGCGCCACGGGGACGAAGGTCACCAATCCCAACGGCAGCAAGCCGCGGAACGTTCGGTGCTCCGTGCGGAACCGGAGATAGCCCGCGATCACGAGGACAAACGCGATCTTGGTGACCTCCGCCGGCTGGAAGTCCGCGACGCCGAAGTTGATCCATCCACGGGCGCCGTTACGCGGCGTCACGATCGACTCGGGCACGAACGGCACGAGCAGAAACACCAGCAGCCCGATGCATCCGAGGAAACCGGGCCACGCGAGGCGTCGCAGCAGCCGGGGGCTGGGGATGACGACCGCGATCGCGGCGATCAGGCCGACAGCGATGTAGACGCACTGCCGAGTTGCCGTGCGCGACAGGCTCGAAGGCGCCGCCGATTCTCCGAGATCGATCGCGTAGACGCCGATCAGGCAGAGCCCGAGTGCCGCGATAACACTGAGCGTTGCGACATTCGTGGGCTTGGGCGGGTCGATCGGCTTGGCCGACGCCGCGATCGAGCCGCGGTACGTGGGCGCCGAAGCCGGAGCAGCATCGGACACTGAAGCCGACGGCTTCACGGCAGGTAACCCTCGGCGATCAGCGCGTGCAGGATCTGATTCGCGACCGGGCCCGAGACGCGCCCGCCGCTGCCCGCGTACTCCATCACGACCGCCACGGCGTACTCGGGCCCGCCGCCTTCCGGCCCGGCCAGCAGCACGAACCAGGAGTGATCGCCCTCGCGGACTCTCTCGTTCTCGCCGTCACCGTCCAGATCGGCGACCAGCGGGCTCGCGGTCGCGGTGCCGGTTTTGCCCCAGATGCTCAGGCCCGGCGCGTTGAAGATGACCTCGCGCCCGATGTCGGGAAGGGTGATGTGGTGGCCCGTGCCGTCGGATTCGTTGAGCGAACGGCGCAGGCCTTCGAGCGCGTCGTCGATCGCGTCGCGAGGCAGGTCGAGTTCGACCGGATCGGCCGTGGGCGCTTCGAGCAGCAGCCGCGGCTTGAGACGCACGCCGTCGCGCGCCAGCGTGGCGAGCGCCTCGGCCGCGTGCAACGGCGTCCAAGCCACGGGGCCCTGGCCGATACCCATGAAAATCTGATCGGACCGGTCCAAACGCCCCGTGCCGAGCGCGCCGATCGAGCCCGTGAACTCGGGCCCGACACCGAGCCCGAACGGCTCGCCCAGGCCGAACCACTCGTAGGTCTTGGTCAATCCCTCGGCTCCGAGCCGCTTGCCGAGTTCGTAGAAGAAGATGTTGCACGAGACCTCGATCGCCCGCGCCGCCCGCAAGCCGTAGCCGCCTTCGCCCTGATGCAGGACTCCGAACCGCTTGTAGATCCAGCAGCGGTAGACGTCCCGCCGATCCGGCAGATAGTGCCCCGTGCACTCGATCGCCTCGCCCGCCGCCAGATGCCCGAGCGCGCGCGCCGACGGCACCAGCAACGCCTTCACGATCGACCCCGGCTGATACGGCACGGAGATGCAGCGGTTCACGGCGGGCCGGTTAATCACATCCTCGTAGATCACCGTCGGATCCGTGCGCAACAGATCACGGTCGAGCGCCGGCATCGAGACCATCGCGAGGATCTCGGCGGTATCGATGTGCAGCACGACCGCCGCGCCGTTGATCGGCGTGCCGTCCGGCATGGTCGGGTTTGCGGGCGCCGTCCCGTGGTGAAAGGGCTGTACCTGCGCCAAGCCGACCTCGGGCGTCATGAGGGCTTGCACGCGGGCCTGCAACGCCGCGTCGATCGTGAGGCGGATATCCCGGCCCGCCTCGGACTCGAGCGTCAGTGTTTCGCCCGTATCCAGCCTCGTGGTCCTCAGGCCGCGCAGGCCGCGCAGCGTCGGCTCGCCGGAACGCTCGATCCCCGCACGCCCGACCAGATCCCCCGGCCGATATCGGCCGCGATCAACGCCCGCCGGCGTGCGCACGCGCGCATCCAGCGTCGGCCGATCGCTCAAAATCGCCTCGCGGCGTTCGACGTCTTCGGCCGTGTGATCGCCGCTGAGCCAGCCGATGATGTGCGCCGCCACGCCAAACACTTCGACCTCGAACACTCGATCGCTCGCGATCGGCGACGGGAACGTTGAGGGATCCACCGGCACGACCAGCCGGTCCATCGGGTACAGCCGATCCCGTGCGTCCATCACGACCAAGCCGGGCGCCCTCTCGACCGTGTCCGGGGCTTGATCCGGGCCGCCTGGGAACAACTCAACGCGCTCGTCGGCCAGCCGCTGCACGTCGAAGCTGACGTCATCGGGCACGCGGGGGACGAGCACGTGCGGGTCGCGTTGCTCGCGGATCGGGCGTTCGGACAGCTCGGAGATGCGCTCTTCGATCTCGGCCGTGATCTCGGAGCCGCGGGCGATGCGTTCGCGGCGCTCGGCGTCGGCCCGGCGGGCGACGATGCTCTCGAACGCCCGCTCGACCGACGCGACCACACGCTCGCGGCGCTGCCGCAGCACCTCCGGGTCTGTCTCGGTGGCCTCGGCCAGCCGTTCCCAGGCTTCGTCGAGGTGCCGTTCGTAGGCGGGCAGGTAGGTCGCGATCAGACCGTCGCGCTCGAACGCGGACAGCTTCGGCCATGCCTCGCGGTGGCGCCTGCGGGCGTACGAACCCGCGCGGCGCACGGCCCATTCGGAGGTGATCACCGGATACGCGACCGCGACGTCGTAGCTGGGCCGATCGACCGCCAGGACCCGACCTTGGCGATCGAGGATCCGACCCCGCCTCGTCGGCGTCCATCGGGACTGCTGGAGCTTGGACTCGGCCTCAGCACGCAGCTGCTCACCCTGGCCGAGGGTCAGCCGGGCGAGCTGAGCCGCCAGAGGCGCCGCACAGAGCGCGACCACGGCGCCGAGTAGCAGCAGCCGCCGATGGAACATGCTGGGAACAACGCGGCGCACCGGAACCCTCCGTGAAGCGGCAAGGCCTCAGAGTGAGGGTATCGGCGATCGGGGGGCCGAACGTTCGGAAGCGGGATTCGGGCGCAGGCCGGGCATCGGCCCACCGCCTCAGCCTTCGCGTTTATCGCGGATGATCTGGGCGTAGGCGTTGTGGCTGTGGATCGACTCGAAGTTCTCCGACTGGATCTCGTACCACGTGATCCGGTCCTCGCCGTCCAGCGAGACCGCCAGATCGCGGACGATGTCCTCGACGAACTTGGGGTTGTCGAACGCCTTCTCCGTGACGTACTTCTCGTCCGGCCGCTTCAGCACCGCGTACACGGGGTGGCTCGCCGCCTGCTCCAGGTGCTCGACAAGATGCTCGATCCAGTAGTCGCCTTCGATGCGCACCTTCGCGGTGATCTCGCACCGCTGATTGTGGGCGCCGTATTCGGAGATTTCCTTGGAGCAGGGGCACAGGCTGGTCGCGGGCGCCGCCACACTCATCCGGAAGTCGTCCGTCCCGTTGGACGTGCACTCGAACGTCACCTTGTAGTCCATCAGCCCAGCGGCCTTGGTCACGGGCGCGTGCTTCTCGACGAAGTACGTGAACTCGGCCTCGAAGTGCGCTTCCTCGGCGTTCAACCGCTTGCAGATCGCTCGAGTGATCTCGGGGATGCGCGACGGCGTGATCGGCTCGCACTGGTGGTCGTTCAAGACCTCCAGGAACCGGCTCATGTGCGTGCCCTTCTGGTGGTGCGGCAGCGCGACGTACATGCTGATCTTGGCAACCGTTGCCTGCTCGCCGCCGCTGGGCGTGCGCAGGCGGATGGGGTAGGTCACGTTGCGGACGCCCACGCGGTCGATCGCGACCTGCCGAGAATCGGCGGCGGCCTGTACGTCGGGCATCACCTCAAGCGGACCGTTCTCAAGCGGACCAGAAGAGACGCCGGCGTTCTGAGTATTGGTGTTCTGAGTCATGAGTGCGTCGCATCGCTCCGTTCCCGGTCACGGCGCGGCCGGCGCTGCGTGTCGCAGCCGGCCGCAAGAGTTCATAGCCGAACGGTAGGCGCGAATCGGCCGCTCCCGGTTCGCACGTGCCATCCGCACGCGCTCCGTTCGGCGGAGCTCGCTTCGACACGCGAACCGTCGCAGATTCGTGGAACAGAGCGGCCGGGACGGACCTAGCGCGTCACGCGTCGCGGCGTCGGCTTGGACACCGGACGACCGCCGCGTTTGGGCGGAGCGGCCGAGGAGGCCTGCACCCAGGCGCGTCCGATCGGGATGCCGAAGCAGGCGCCGGCGACCCAATCGAAGGGCATCACACCGGCCAGACCGCGAAGCTGTCCGAGCCGAGCGACCGTGTCCAACGCCTCGCCGTGCAGGATGATGCTCGACGCGGGCCCGATGCAGGCCAGCACGCCCACCGCAAAGAATGTCGCTGAGACCGGCGGATCATCGCCCGCGGCCTGCCCCGCGATGCGACCCGCCGCCGCGGCGGCGATGCCCGCGAGCAACGCCGCGAACACGCCTTGGTTCTTCAGAGGCTCAGCCGCGAAGAACCACGCGACCGCGCCGCCCGCCGCGACCGCCGCCGCGATGGACGCGAGACCCGAAGGGTTTGTGAGCGTCGCTCGAACAACCGCCGCGAAGCCCACCGGCGCGCCCTGGGGCTTCGGCTCCGGCACGCCGTGATGCACGGTCGGCCGGGCGTGTGACTCGAAGAGCGCCGCCGCGATCCAGACCGCGAACCCGATCAGTGCGCCCTCGATCGCCAGACGAATCATCGCCGTCGTGGGATCCGAAGACTGCAGTGTTTCTTCCAAAGGCCCCGTGCGCCAAGCACCCCAAAGAAGCACACAGCCCGCGGCGTTGAACGCCCCGCGCAGGTCCACCGCCCGCGCCGCGAGCAGGCCGAGGGCGAGCGCGACCGCCAACACGAGTGCGGCGGCCGTCAGACCCGTGACGGGTGAGGCGCTGATCAGCGGCGTCGCGAAGGGCAATCCTGCATCGGTCCGCAGCCCGCCCAGCAACCGAGCCGCGAGCGGGCCGAGTGCGAGCAGGCCGAGCAGCGGGATCAGCCATGCCGCGGTATTTCGGAACACGGTTCGGGCCATAAAGGCATCATGGGCCCGTTGAGGCGTTCGGGCAAGTAGGCTCTCGGTGAGCAGGCCCCATCGCCCGCCTCGTCGAACCGGGCCAGAGCAAGCCGAGTGCGACCAGACTGCGTGCGGTAAGGCCAAACTGCCAAAGTGAGTGGTCAGCGAGAGGAGCCGCCGGAACGATGCCCGATGAGACCGATGACATTGCCCCGGCCGACACGCCATCCACAAGAACGGGCAACGCCGTGCCGCCGGTAATCTGGTCGGACCTCGCAAGCGATCTGATCTGGCCGAAGCTCCTCCGCGCGCCCGCTCTCGGCCTCCACCCGGGGCGGCTCGCGCTGGCGTACATCGTGGTGCTGGCGGTTTACGTGCTCGGCTCGATCGGCGCGGCGTGGTCGGGAGACGGGTTGCCGGCCTTGGTCGGACTGATCCAGCGGATCGAGATCTGGCTCGAAGCGGGCTTCGTCTGGGGTCCCGGCCCGTGGATCGTGCTCGGTTGTCTGGTCCCGCTCTCGGCGCTGCTGCTCGCGTGGCTCGGCGGCGCGCTCGGGCGATCCGCGGCGGAGGACTACGCCCGCATTCCCCGTGGCGCACTTTCTGAGTCCGGCGTTTCGCGCTGCGGCGTCCGAGGTTCTACGGCAAAGGCCTTTCGCCGTTTCGTCTCGCTCTTCATCGCCCTTTGGGCCGCGCCCGTCGCCGTGCTCGCCGTAACAGCGGGATGCGCGGGCCTCGCTCGCCTGCTGATGATGGCGCCGTACGTCGACGTACTCGGGGTTCTCGTTGCCGCACTCGCGATCGCGGTGGCGGGCCTGGCGTTCGTCGCGCTGCTGGCGTACATCCTTACACTGCCGATGCTCGCCCCCGCGATGATGTGCGAAGCCTCCGACGGCATCGACGCCGTGCAACGCATCGTCGCGTACACGATCTATCGCCCTTTGAAAACACTGCTCTATACGGGCCTGCTCTGGACGCTCACCGTCGGCGTGGCTTGGCTGGCGCTTCGATGTGCGGACTACGCGTACGAGCTTTCGAAGTGGATCTCGGGTGTCGCGACCAGGCGAGCCTCGGACGAACTCACCGCTCCCGCGGCGTGGCTCGCGGTCTGGGCGATCCGGGCCGTGCTCCTGGCGCCGTTCGCGATCGGGCTGAGCATCCTGTTCAGCGGCGGCGCCGCGGCGTACCTGGCGCTGCGCGAAGCGTGCGACGGCCAAGACCCCTCCGACCTCGCGCCGCTTTAAGACTCAGCCCCCGCTCGATGGCTTCGCCAGCATCGCGTCGAGCGCCTCCGCCGACATCGGCGTCACATCGTCCTGCGTCAGGGGTTGGCCGAGATCGTCCAGGTGAATCGCATGATCCAGCGTGAACGGCCCGACCGCGTCGCGACGCAGCTCGGTCAGCACGCCGCCCACGCCGAGCGAAGCGCCCAGATCGTGCGCGAAGCTGCGTACATAAAACCCGCGCCCGCATCGGATCCGCACTGTCGCCATCGGCCACGCGTACGACAACAACTCCAACGCGTCGACGCGGACGGGCCTGGATTGGATCGGCGGCGTCTCGCCCTGCCTCGCCAGCTTGTACGCCGCGAACCCCCCCACCTTGACCGCCGAATGCGCGGGCGGTGTCTGCTCGATCACGCCAACGAACCGCTCGAGCGCGCGCCGAACGCGCTCGGCCGAGGGCGGCTCGCACGCCTCGATCGCGATCCTCGGCTGCTCCAGATCGTGCGACTCGGACGTGTGCGCCAGGTCGATGGTCGTCGTGTACGTCTTCGGCGCGTGCATGATGTGCTCGCACAAGCGCGTCGCCTTGCCCACGAGGATCACGAGCACGCCCGAAGCCAGCGGGTCGAGCGCCCCGCCGTGGCCCACCTTGACACGCTTGGGCGCCCCGCCCGCGACCAGCCGCGCGCGCACGATTCGGCAGACCGTCATCGAAGTGATCGGCAGCGGCTTGTGGATGTTGATCAGGCCGATCGGAGTGGGCTTGGCCGAAGGATCGCTCATGGCTGCGCTCCGGGTTCGCGAGCCAGGACGCGCAGCCGGACGCGGTCGCCGTTGCTGTAGTTCAACCCGGTCACGGTCTCGATCGTGCGCCATCCGTTCGGCATCGGGCGATCGGCCGGCGCCACCAGATACCGCACGTCACCGGGAACTGTCGCGAGCGGCTCATCGGACGCCCACCGCAAGAGCGTGCCCCGGCTGCGGAACATCAGGCTGTCTTCGTGGTACCCGATCGCCGCGAGCGCTTCTCCCGGCGACCAGCCGTCCGCCTCGAGCGCGCGCACAAGACGGTCCGTCACCCACAGATCGTGATGCCGCGCGAGCAGCACCGTCGGCACGAGCGCGTGCGACGCGGCCAGAGCAACGATCGCGAGCAAGGTCGCCCGCATCGGTCGATGCGTGCGCACGACCCGCATCAAGCCGAACCACGCGACCAGCGCGACGGCTACGAACAGCCCGGTGAGCGCCATCCGGCGATCAGGGTTCGGCCAAGCGCCCGCGTCGGACCATCCCGGCCAACCCAACACCACCGGCACGGCAACCAGCCAACCCAGCCCAATCACCGACCAGATGATCCAGCCCAGCGTGCCCGGTGGGTGCGACCTCGATGATCGCCGAACGGCCAGCAATCGCGGCGTGGCGACCAACGCGCGGGCTGTGATGATGGCGATCGCCGGGTACAGCGGCATCGTGTAATGCGGGAGTTTCGTGGAGACCAACTCAAACACGATCCACGCCGGCGCCAGCCACGCGAGCAGGAACGCCTCGGGAAGCGGGGAAGCAACTGTCTGTGAACGACGCGCGCGGAGCATACGCCGAACCGCCACGCCGATCGCCCAGGCCGTCAGCAGACTGCCAGGCCAGAACAACGCCGCGAGCAGCACAAGGTGGTAGCCCGGCGGCCCGGCGTGGCCTTCCTTGGCCGAGGCGCTGCGCTCGATCAGTTCGGCGTGCAGGACTTCGCCCAGCCGATCCCAGCCGATCGCACCCCCCACCGCGATGACCCAAGGCGCCAGCAACACCAGCACCAGTAAGAGCCCCGCACCCAACCATCGCCGCGGCACGAGCGCACGCCGAGCCGTCATGCGATACGCGAGCAGTGTGCAGCCCACAACCATCGGCGTGATCGGCCCCTTGGCCAGCACCCCGAGCGCGACGGCCGCCCACAGAAACGCGTGCGGCAGCATCAGCGATCGCAGCGTGGAACGCTGCGCATGCCGCCGACCCGCGCACCAGAGCGCGGCCATGGCGATCGTTGTACACGCGACCATGACCTGATCGGCGCGGGCCTGCCGGGCGTCCCAGGCGTAGATCGGACAGACCGCGAGCATGCCGCCGGCCAGCAGCGCGAGCACCGCGGCGTCGGGCCGATGGGCGAACAGGCGGCCCGCCAGCCACCACGTGGCCAGCACACCCAACGTGGCGGCCAGCACCGAGGGCAGGCGGTACATCCAGATCGCGTCGGCGCCCGGATCACCCCCCGTCGTGACGGCGGCCGCCGAGGTCTGCAGCCAGTAAATCAGCGGCGGCTTATTGATCCGAGGCGACTCGCCCACCTGCGGCACGAGCAACCCGCCCGCGTGCAAGGCCGGGTCCCGCCGCGCCTCGGGCAGCGCTACCGCCTCGAACATCTGTCGGCTGGCCTGCGCGAACCGCGCTTCGTCCCGATCCACCACGGGCGTTGCCACCGCGCCGGGCAGCATCGTCGCCATGCAAAGCACAAGCAGCGCCGCGGCGTGCCAAAGGGGGAGTTTCGAACCAGTCGCATCGGTCACGCGGGGACGGTACCGCGCTCACACGGCACACGCCGACAGGAAGGCTCCCGCCGAGCCGGGAGCGCCCGCGCGCCAACCGGGCCGTAGCATCGTGCGATGACCGAACAGACCCGCACAGCCCCGGCCGCTCGACCGACCTCGTTCTGGGAGGATGCGCTGCCCCAGTCCATCCGCTGGTGGGCAGCGCCGCTGGGCGTATCGGTGGTGCTGGGCTTTGCGCTCTTCCCGTTCGACGGCCCGATCTTTGAAGCCGTCCGATCGCTCGGCGAACGGCTCGGCGGCGATGTGAAGCGTGAGCTTCAGTTTCTCGGTCAGTTCGGCGCGATCTCGTCGGTGGTCATCGCCGCCGTCGTGATCTGGCTGCTGGACGAACGCCGCCGGTCGTCGGCCTGGCGCGTGCTTCTGGCGGCGGGCGTTAGCGGGGCGTTGTGTCTCGTGCTCAAGATGCTGATCGGTCGACCCCGGCCCAAGTTCGACGACCCGGGCGTCCTGCTCGGCCCGTTCGGCGCCTACCCGATGGGGCCCGAGGTCGGCGTTCGGCACGCCTGGGAGTTCTGGGCCGACATCTCGTCCGACCTTTGGGCGATGCCTTCGAGCCATACCGCCGGGGCCTTTGCGCTCGCGGCGGTGCTGAGCCGGTGGTACCCCAAGCTCATCGGCCTGCTGATCCCCTTGGCGATCGCCGTCGCGGCTTCTCGGCTGCTATTCGGCGCCCACTACCCCAGCGATGTCGCGGTCGGCGCCGGCGTGGGCTGGATATCGGGCCTTTTCGCGGCCCGCTGGGGCGTTGGCAAGGACCCGACCCGAGCGGGCATCCCCGAGACGACGCCTCAACGAGACGCACCCGCCGCTATGGTCTAGACTGTGGGCCCTTCACCGGAGAGGTGTCCGAGCGGCTGAAGGAGCACGGCTGGAATCCGTGTAGTCGGGGTAACCCGGCTCGGGGGTTCGAATCCCCCCCTCTCCGCTTTCTTGATTTATCTGACTCGATGAGCCACCGCGATGATCGCCGAAATGGGCGACTATCGCGGTGGTTCTTGAAGTTTTGGCGTAGTCCAGAGACGATCTCGAGCAGCGAGACTTGGTGAATATGGCCCAGATCGGCGCGAGTGTCTCTCAAGGCGACTTTGGCGAGCAGGAATCTCGATCGGCACCTCGACCAGCCCAGACTCAGGCGGTCGATCCGATCCCCAGCTGGCGCTGCTGGGCGGTCCAATCAAAGCGCTTGGCTGCGCTTAGGAGGTCTCCCAGCGTGAGCCGCGGCGGCTGAGATCCGCTGAGGACCGCCTTGAGGACCACCGGACCGAGACGGGTCAGCGGGAGGAGTCGATGGACACGCGTCTCGTCGAGATTCAGACGGCGCGCGAAGGCGGCGATGGCCTCACCGCTGCCGGTCAGCTCGTCATGCCAGCGATAGGCGAGGCCGATGGCGTCGACGAGGTGCTGCTTGGGCTCGGGCTTGGAGGGAATGATGAGGTCTTCGCCCTCGGGTGAGAGAAGTAGCCGGCGGCCGTCGATCTTCTTAATCTGAATTTTCAGAGTGAGTCGAACGCTCCGGCCCCGATCCTCGATCTCGGGCCGCCGGAAGCAGTTCGGCCCCTGCGGCGACAACGCGGGGGCGGTACCGAACTCGTGCATTCTAACGGCTTGGATCTGTTCGGCGTCCAGATCAATCGCGACCTTGCGTTCAGTCAGCGTGACGTTCTGAACGGCTTCACGGATCCAGTGATCGCGGATGTCGGGCGGCTGGGCGTCGAGCGAATCTTGGCCGAGAAAATCGAGCACGACGCCACGGATGAGATCGTCGAAATGGTTCGCGTTGATGGACTTGATCGGGCAAGACTTGAAGCCGTGCTTGATGGCCTTCTGGCTGACGTAGTAGCGGACGAGGCGCTTCTGACTCCGGCCTTTCGACGTTGCGCCCCGCTTGGTCAGAGGTCGGTGCGTGCTGGTCGGGCTTACCGCGAAGCCATCAGCAGTGCGGAGTTTGCCCTTCAGCAGGTGTGGGTGCGTCCAGCGATGGAGCGTGTTCCGGTCTTGGGCGTTGATGAGGCGATGGGCTCGGTCCCAGATAGCCTGATCGATGATGCGTTCGTGGCGGCCGTCGTAGATGGTGGTCTCGCCGTTGCGTGTATGCGTGATCTTGCCGATGTACGTCGGATTGGTGAGCACCTTGTGGATGTACTTCTGCGTCAGCGGTTTGCCGCCGTGGGCACGGCCGGTGCTGCTGGTCCATTGCTTGGTCGTGTGGCCGGCCTCGGTGAGTTCGTTGGCGACGGCGATCAGCGACCTCAGCTTGATGAACCGGTCGAAGATCGCGCGGACGAGTTTCGCTTCCTCGGCGACGATGTAGAGGCCGCGGGGCTCGTCTTCGAGTTGGAGCCGGTACCCGAGCGGCGGCTGCCCGCAGACCCAGTAGCCCTGTTTCTTGGTGGCCGCGATTTTGTCGCGGATGCGTTCGCCGGCAACCTCGCGCTCGAACTGGGCGAAGCTGAGCAGCATGTTCATCGTGAGGCGTCCCATGGACGTGCTGGTGTTGAACTGCTGCGTCACCGAGACGAACGACACCTTACTCTCGTCGAAGAGCTGCATCATGCGGGCGAAGTCACCGAGCGATCGACTCAGTCGGTCAACCTTGTAGACCACGACAACATCGACACGGCCTTTCTCGATATCGTCGAGCAGCTTGCTGAGCCCGGGGCGCTTCATGGTGCCGCCGGAGAAGCCGCCGTCGTCGTAGCTCGTCGGGATCGCTTTCCAGCCTTCATGCTTCTGACTCTTGATGTAGTCGAGGCCGGCCTCTCGTTGTGCGTCGAGCGTGTTGAAGGCTTGGTCGAGGCCCTCCTCGTTGGACTTGCGGGTGTAGATCGCACATCGAACGGTCTTCATGGCGAGTCTTTCATGCGGAGCCCTTCAGCTGCTTGAGGCCGAAGAACCGCGGGCCGGACCAGCGAGCGCCGGTGATCTCCCGGGCGACTTCGGAGAGGCTGGCGTATTCGGTGTCGCGGTATCGGAACGACTTGCCATCATCGAGGACCGTGACCTCGTGCTTTCGGCCGCGCCAGGATCGGATCAGCGTCGTACCGGTGCGGAGCTTGACGCTGTCGCGTTGTGTGCGGCGGGGCTTTTTCGGTTTGGGATCCGGCGCGTGACGGATCGCCGACCTCAGCCGTCGGCGGGTCTCGGCGTCGAGGCCACCGTGGGTCTTCGACTGGATATGCCAAGCAACGCCGCGGACCAACGCCTGCTTGAAGTGTGGCGGCTCGCCGCGAATACCAAGTTCGGTCCACCGCTGGACGAGTTGCTTCGTGGTCATCCGTGCGAGCGCATCGAGTTCATCGGGCATGGCTGCTCCTGTCCCCCTCGGGCTCCCGGCCTCGGCGAGCGCAGCGATCGCCCACGCTCCGGGCGGAGCGATCGCCCGGCGATCTCTGTTGGTCGCTTCTGAGGCCGGGGCCGAGAGGCTTGGCGGGGCCTCCGGACGGGTGTCCGTCGGAGACATCAAGCCATGGAATCGCCGTGAGAGCAAGGCGATAGGGCCCGATGTCGAGAAGATCGGGCTTGTTTCTGCTCAGTCCGGCCAGTCGGCGTCATCCAGGCCAAAACCTTGCAGCACACGATCCACGAGGTCCCGATCCCAGATCTTGCAAGCCGTCGGGCGGCGGTAGTCCGCCTTGACGGCGTCCTCGCGCTCGCGCGTGTGGAGCCAACGGATCCCGAGGCAGTGCTCTCCGCGCTCGGGGTCCGGTCCTTGCAGCCCCGGCCGCTGCTCGAGCGGCAGTTCATCGATCGGCGCGTCGCTGACCCGAAACTCGTCCCAGGCGGTCGCCTCCTGGGTGACCACGCCGGCGCCGACGTACCCGTAGCGTTTGCGATAGGCGAGCACGCGATCGCCCACCTTCAACTCGGCGATCTGACGCACGCTGTTACCGCCCGCGGAGAGGAAGCCATGGGTGCGAGCGTCGGTCCAGGACCGACGGTTGTCGGGGCCGTCGTATTCGCCAATGTTCACGAACCAGTACCCCGTGAAGGCCCGGCGGCGGGACCGCTCGCGGAGCACGCCGACGGTCTTCTCCTGCATCCGGATCTGGTACAGCTCGGCCTGCGGCAGCGGGATGATCTGCTCGACCCAGACGAGCGTCTCATCGCCCATCGCGTGCGGGAACAACCGCACGCACCGGACGTCGAGCTGGCGTTGGTTGAGCCAGAGGACGGTGGCGGTGATCTCGGTCGAGAAGTCCGCGGCCACCAGCACGACGCGTGTATCACGAGCGAAGTCGTCCTCACTCGGTTCGTCCCACGTCAGGAAGTCGAGGATCCGCTCCTCGGCGTCCGCCTCCGAGCCGAGCCGGTCGAGGTATGTCTGGTGCGTTTCGACCGCGCGTGGGAAGCTCATGTGGGAAAGCATGGCGGCGTAGCGGAGCGCCTGAAGCTCCATGTGGCCGCCGTCCTCGCCGCGCTTGAGTTCGACGACGACGAGGTTTGCGTCCTCGTCGAGACAGAGCAGATCGATGCGGCGTTTGCTCTCCCAGTCGCTGAACTCCTCGGTGAGCACCATCGCGTTTGGCACGATGATGCCGATCTGCTCGCGCAGCATGCGTTGCAGGTGTTCGCGTTCGCGGAGATCGCCGTCCGCGAATCGCGTCATCCCGATCGGTTCGAATGTGTCGTTATGGATTCGGTACAAAGCCATGTGTCCTCCGGTCGGGACGCGGAGGCTTGGCTGGGGCCCTGACGGGGCGCCAAAGAAAAGAGGCGCCGAACCACGGTCGCTCCAGAGGCCCCGCCAAGGGCGTGCAAGACAACACATGGCCGGCGCCCCCGTGCGGGGGCGCGGCGCATGCTGCTCTTGCACTTCAAGGACCCGAGGGCCCAGGTTGGCGGTTTCTCTGAAGGCAGCGAGACGCTCGCGCGTCGCTTGATGTGCGGGCCGTCCGGCCCGTGGGATCGGTGAGGCTCCTTGGTCTGTCCGCCGCGAGGGACCGTCCCCGGCGGCGTGACCACCACAGTAAGCGGTGGTCGGCGCCAGGCGTCAAGGCGGGGTCGGATAGACGGCAAACGGGATCGTTCTAGAGCACGGTAAACCGGGGCCCGCTCTGCATTGGGGCAGAGACGGCCATATGCAGGGCGTCGGGCCCGTCGTCATGGGCGCCGAGCGGGAACTGCCGCAGCTGCTCCAGGAGGAGATTGTGCCGGCGGCAGAAACGCAGCCGCTGCTGTGTGATCGCGGGTTCGAGCAGCTCGATGCGGGCGCGCTTGTTGGCGGTGCTCTTCACGCCATTGACACGCAGGTGGACCGAGTCCTCCTGCGCGGCCTTCTGCAGCGCGTTCGAGAGCTCTTTCTGGAAGCCGTTTTCCTCGATCATGAACGTGTGGATCTGGTAGCGCTTGGCGTACTCCAAGATGCGCGCGATCGATTGCGTCGGTGAGCGACGGGCGATGTCTGCGGCCAGGACGTAGTCGGTCTTGGCCTTCATGTTGCGCGCGATGAGCACGATCGCCGAGTAGTCACCTCGACGGGGATCGGCGCCCATGCTGGGATCCCAGGCCCCGACGATCCGTGCATTCTCTCCGAGGTGCTTGAGGAGATGCTCTTCGGTCACGTGCTCATCGCACCAGTACGCCATCTCGCTTGGCTTGAAAAGGCACTGATTTGGATCGAGGGGTTCATTCTGCTTCTCGCTATCGAAGCTTGCCCGACCCTCGGTCAGCCGCATCTCTTGGAGCCGGTCGAGCGGATCTACCTGCGGCCACAGGACCTCGGCGCCCGCTTCCATCTCGTCTGCGTGCTTGGAGTAGAACTGACGCGCTGCGTCCGGCCCTTCGGCGCACTCCCAAGACTCACGCCGGCAGTAGATCGCTTCCCAACGCGCCCACAGATCGTGCCTCTCGGGTTCACGGATCAGGGCGCGGTACTTCAGCGCCTTCCATCCCGGGGACTTGAGGGGGTCCATCAGGTCCGCAAGCAAGGCGTCGTAGTGGAGGATTGTTCCCACCACTACAACGTTGGTCTTGTCGTCGCCCAGCTTCAGAAGCGTCTTCTGGAACCACTCGCGGGTCTTTGAACGCTGCTCGGCCGAGAGCACCTGGTCTTGTGATTCGAGATCATCCACGACGATGAGCGAGGGCCGCTTGGGTCCGTGCCGCGTGCCGCGGATCTGCTGGCCCACGCCTATCGACCGGGCCAGCGTGCCGGTTGGAATCTCGATCTTGCCCTGCCTCCAGGGACGCGGCTTGCGCTGCAACTCGGGGAAGTCGGTCCGCAGCAGGATGTTGGTCTCCAGCTCATCGCGGACGTGCTTGAGCAGCTGTCCCGCCTGATCCTCCGTGGCCGATACGATCAGGACATACGGCTCGCGGTGGCAGAGGGCGGCGTAGAGCACGTAGGCGAGCGAGACGCAGGTGCTTTTGGCGTGGCCGCGGGGCGCCGCGATGGCGAGACGCGCCCGCCTTGATCGAGTGGCGGCGTCGAGTTCCTCGAACAGCGTCGTATGCATCGGCGACGGCGGCTGAGTGAAGTGGTGCTCCAAGTACACCTTGCAGAACGCCCCGAGCGATCGACCGGCAACCGCCTGACGCTCCTTACTCAGCTCTGCCGCCATCATCGTCTGAATCCGCTGCGTCCGATTGACTCGGGACATCATGTTCGCCGACTCCTTGCAGTTGCGATTTGGTCTGCTCCACCAGCGTGCCGAGTGCGCGGAGACGCGATGTGTCCTCCTCTGCGCTGGCGACGCCGCTGATGCGATCGATCTCCGCCTTGATGGCGTCGAAGCCCAACGCTTCTCCAAGGTGATGTGTCAAGTTGGCCTCGACGCGTTGTGTGGCCGACGGCAGGTAGCCGAGGCTCTGGAGCCGTGCGGTGAGCCGATCCAGAATCTCGAACACCGCCCGCTCACCTTCCACGCGTGTACCGGGCGACGTGGCTTTGTCACCGGTCGTCCGCCGGATACGACCAACGCAGCGCCGCGCCTCCGTCACCAACTCGCCGCCCATGCGCTCGGCGAGCTTTGGATCAGCCTGCAATGCATTGCGATCCCGGATCTTTTCAAGATCCCGGCGGATCTGGCGCGCGCTGATGCCGACGAGACGTCCGATCTCCGTTGATCCCAGCCCCTCCGCGGACAAGTACTCGACGATCTCTTGGCGGGTTTCTACGTCGAACGACTTGCCGCTCGCCAATCCGGCCTTCAGCGAAGCGATGTGATCGAGCACGCTTCGTTCTTCGGCGTCCTTGCCTTCCTGGCTCATCCCGCAGCCTTCGCGTCCGCAGTGGCTTCGTCAGGCAGCCGGTACCGCTCGGCGATCTCGGGC
>JBCBZM010000080.1:0-14427 GCA_039815345.1 Planctomycetota bacterium
GTGGGACATCCTTGAAGAAGTCATCCACCAGCACCCCGTCCTGCTGAACCGTGCGCCCACGCTCCACCGCATGGGTATCCAGGCGTTCGAGCCCGTGCTGGTCGAGGGCAACGCGATCAAGATCCACCCGCTGGTCTGCGGTGGGTTCAACGCTGACTTCGACGGCGACCAGATGGCCGTTCACCTGCCGCTGAGTGTCGAGGCCCAGGCCGAGGCGCACCTGCTCATGCTGTCGACGCACAACGTCTTCAGCCCCGCGAACGGCAAGCCGATCATCTCGGCGTCGCAGGACATCGTGCTGGGTGTCTACTTCATCACGATCCAGAAAGAAGACGAGCGCGACGCGAAGGACCTGCACCGGTTCAAGGACCGCCGCGAAGCCATCCTCGCCTACGACCAGGGCGTCATCGACCTGCACGAGAAGATCGTCGTCCGCCTCGACGGCTTCGAAGAGGTCGTGACCAGCCAGGGCGGCGTGGCCGAGAAGCTGCCCGAGAACCGCCGCATCGTGACGACCGTGGGCCGCGTGCTGTTCGCCGACATCCTCGGCGCCGGCATGCCTTTCTACAACTGCGCGCTGGGCAAGAAGGGCTGTGCCCGCGTTATCGACGACACGTTCTTCCACCGCGGCAAGCCCGCAACGATCGACCTGCTCGACGACATGAAGTCGATCGGGTTCAAGCAGTCCACGCTCGGCGGCGTCTCGTTCGGCGTGACCGACCTGCGCATCCCGGCCGAGAAGCAGGACCTGCTCGACGAGGCCCAGAAGCGTGTGGACCGTGTCGAGAAGAACTACGACCGGGCCATCATCACCGCTCGCGAGCGGTACAACCAGTTGCTCGATATCTGGGCCCACTGCCGCGAGCAGATCACCAAGAAGCTGATCGAGACGCTCAAGCATGACCGCCGCGACGAGATGGGCGAGCACACTTCCATCGCCAAGAAGGAAGTCGCTCACTACCTCAACCCGGTCTACATGATGTCCGACTCGGGCGCCCGCGGTAACGTCAGCCAGATGCAGCAGCTCGCCGGCATGCGAGGCCTCATGGCCAAGCCGTCGGGCGAGATCATCGAGACGCCCATCCGCGCCAACTTCCGCGAAGGCCTCAACATCCTCGAGTACTTCAGCTCGACCCACGGCGCCCGCAAGGGTCTGGCCGACACCGCGCTCAAGACGGCCGACTCGGGCTACCTGACGCGCAAGCTGTGCGACATCGCCCAGTCCGTGATCGTCGGCGAGAACGACTGCGGCTCCAAGCGCGGCATCGTCAAGCGCGCCATCTACAAGGGCGAGCAGATCGACGTGGCGCTCAGCGATCAGATCGTCGGCCGTATCTCGGTCAACGCCGTGGTTAACCCCGTGACCGACGAGGTCATCGTGCCCGCCAACGGCGTCGTCACGCCCGAAGCCGGCGAGAAGATCGAAGAGCTCGGCATCGACTCGGTCGTCGTCCGCAGCCCGCTCACCAGCGAGTCGCGCACGGGCTGCTCGGTGCTGGACTACGGCATCGACCTGAGCACCGGCCGACTCGTCGAAGAAGGCCTGGCCGTCGGCATCATCGCGGCCCAGTCCATCGGCGAGCCGGGCACGCAGCTCACCATGCGGACGTTCCACACGGGCGGCATCGGCACGCGGCACGTGGTCGAGACGGAGTACCGCGCGGCGCATGGCGGCATCGTCGAACTCGCCGACTGCAACGAGGTGCCCGTCAAGGACGACGACGGCGGCGAAGCCCTGGTCGTGCTGAAGCGGACCGGTGAGATCCGCATCATGGACGACAAGGGTCGTGAGATCGAGAAGTACAAGGCGCCCTACGGCTCCTACATCCGCGTGAAGCCGGGCGAGACCGTCAAGCGTGGCACGATCCTGGTCAACTGGGACCCGCACCGCACGCCGATCCTCGCCGAGAAGGCGGGTACCGTGCGATTTGTGGATCTCGAGCCGGGCGAAACCGTCCGCGTCGAGGACGCCGGCCGCGGCCAGAAGGCCATGGTCGTCATCGAGCACAAGGGCGACCTGCACCCGCAGATCAACATCGTCGACGAGGCCGGCAGCATCCTCGACTTCCACTACCTGCCCGCCAAGGCGCGGCTGGAAGTCGAAGACGGCCAGCAGATCGACGCCGGCCACATGGTCGCCCGCCAGCCCCGTGGCTCGCAGCGTTCGCAGGACATCGTCGGCGGTCTGCCC
Source organism: Planctomycetota bacterium (assembly GCA_039815345.1). Lineage (GTDB taxonomy): Bacteria > Planctomycetota > Phycisphaerae > Phycisphaerales > UBA1924 > JBCBZM01. The sequence goes on from JBCBZM010000080.1 coordinate 2,192, forward strand.
CGCGTGACGGAGATCTTCGAGGCCCGCAAGCCCAAGGACCCGGCGACCATGGCCGAGATCTCGGGCATCGTCGAACTGCACTCCGACAAGCGCAAGGGCAAGATGACCATCCGCGTCGTCGCCGACGGCGGCCTCGACAAGGACCACCACGTCCCGTCCGACAAGCAACTCCTCGTGCACGCGGGCGACTTTGTGCAGGCCGGCGATCCCCTGACTGACGGCCCGCTCGTCCCGCACGACATCCTCCGCATTAAGGGTGAGGAGTCGCTGTGGACCTACATGCTCGACGAGGTGCAGAACGTCTACCGAGCTCAGGGCGTGACGATCAATGACAAGCACATCGAGCTGATCCTCAGCCAGATGCTCCGCAAGATTCGTGTGGAGAACCCGGGCGACACCGACCTGCTCCCGCACGAGGTCGTCGACAAGTTCAACTTCCGCCGCAAGAACAACGAGACGTCCCAGATGCTCCGCGTGATCGACGCGGGCGGGACGGATCTCAAGGTCGATGCACTCGTCGGCCGAGACGAGGTCAAGGAAGCCAACGCCCGGGCCGAAGCGGCGGGCAAGGAGATCGCCAAGACCAAGCGGGCCCGCCCGGCGACCGGCCGAACCCTGCTGCTCGGCATCACCAAGGCGTCGCTGCAGTCCGACTCGTTCCTCTCGGGCGCGTCGTTCCAGGAGACGACCAAGGTGCTCACCGAGGCGGCGCTCCGCGGCGCCGAGGACACGCTCGTCGGCCTCAAGGAGAACGTCCTGCTGGGTCACCTCATCCCCGCCGGCACAGGCTTCCGCCCGTACCAGGACATCCGCGTGAAGTACCTCGTCGAGCCCGAAGAGCTCGACCGCGAGGACGAAGCGCGGATGATCGAGGAAGCCGCCATGGCCGCCGAGGCCCACGGCGCCGACCGCGAAACGCAGCTCGGCGCCCCCGCCGCTGAGATCGAAGTCCTCCAGCAACGTCCCGAGAACGGCGACATGATGGTCGGTCAAGGCGACGCGGGTTCGGCCGGCACGGGCCTGATCGGTGAACCGACCGAGCCGACCGGCAACTAACGCAGCGCGCAACCGGAACCCGTTCTGGTTTCAAGTCCAGCAGAGATTGCAGCAATCATCGGCCGAGGCCCGGGTCAGCGCATCAGCGCTGGTCACGGGCCTCGGTCGTTGCTGGGCCGATCGTGTTCGGCATCGGCGCCGGATTGCTGCATCGACGGCGCCTCATCGTGCCGCCGCTGCACACGCGACTCGACACGGTCCATGGGCGAGGGGTTCACGCCGCGCACCCGGAAGTCCTCGGTCCAGAGCACGGGAAACTCGGTCTGCCCGGTCTGCGCCATCAGCCGGATGTACGGCACGCACAGCCCACACTTGGCGCCGCAGCCGCTCGATAAATGAACCTCGGCGAGCGACCGCCCTCGGCAGAGTTCTTGCCAAAGCTCTTCGAACGTTGTGTTGAAGCACACGCACCGCGAAACGGTCATGGTCATCCCCCCGGATGATGGACAGACCCGTGAGTCTACAGACCACCGCCCGAAATCCTGCACCAATCAGGCGAGTTTCATCGGCTCATTTCGACGGTTCACGCAGTATGAGGTCCTGCTTCGCGAGGCTTGGAGTCGGAACAGGTGGCCAGTTCCAGCGCGCGTCGCAGTTCATCGGGAGTCATCACCGGGAGGTCCGATTTGCCGAGCGCCAACGCCAACCGGATGTAGGGCACGCACGAACCGCACCCGGTGCCGCAACCGGTGCGCTCGCTGAGTTGTTCGAGCGAAAGCCCGTCGCGCTGCGACAGAGCGATCAGCGCGTCAAAGCCCACGTCGTGACAGATGCATCGCTGCACACCCATACCTGCATCCTTGCGCATCGGCGGTCGGGGTCTAGTGGTCCGAGCGAGCGATGCCGAAGTGCCGCGTTTTATCGTGTTCGGCGCACTTCCCATCGCCGCCAATCGGGGATGTACGCCGGGTTGTTGTGCGCGGTGACCGATCCGATGCCGGCGTTGTCCACCGCGCCCGGGTCTTCGGCGCGATGTCCGCGGACCGAACCATCGGCGTGCGCCGCGATCGTGCGCGCGTCGGGGCCCGGGTTCGCGTCGTGCCTGAAACTGGTGGTGGGGGCGCTGTTGCGTCGCCAGCCCCCGGCGCCGCGGTACAGCATGGGAGGGTCCAGAAGTGCCGTGTTGCGAAGCGAACCGCCCAAGCGGATCATGGTGTCCGCAAACACGAACAACTCCGAAGGCCGATGCAGGTCCGAGATCCGCCGCCAGGGCCGGGAACCGATCCGACTCGACCAACCCGGCGTGTGCTTCGGCGACAGGAAGTAGCCGTTGTACCCGTAGGTCGAGGTGAAGGCGTCCGCGTCGCCGCCTTGGCGTGTGTACGTGTCGGGGTGCTGGCTCGGGCACTCGAAGACCGACCGCACGTGCAGCGAGGCATTGATGTAGGGCGCCAGCAGCCCGCGTGTGTGGTCCACCCGGCGTGAGGTGGCGCCGTCGGAACCCCACCAAAAGACGTTGTCGCCCTCGGGCGTCCGCCGGGCGGCGTCGGTGTACGCCAGCGGCATCGCACGCCCGTCGTGCGCATCGGCGTAGAGCGTCCACGCCGTCACGAGTTGGCGTTGGTTGGATAGGCACCGGGCGGATTGGGCTGTCCGTCGCGCGCCACCGAGCGAGGGCGCGAGCAAGCCGATCAGCAGCGCGCTGATCGCAACGACCACCAGTAGTTCGATGAGTGTGAACCCGCGTCTCACGGCTGCGCTCCGGTGTGCTCGAAGATCGGCGCTGCGATGCGATCGAGCTCGCGGTGGCGCAGTGTTCGTTGGAGGAATCGGCGGTCGTCGTCGTTGATCAGCCCGTCGCCGGTCAGGTCCGCCGGGTCGGCGTTGAACTTGTAGAGGTCTTCGATGTCGAGTTCGCCGTTGCCGTCGCGGTCGGCCGGTGCGCCGCACAAGCCGAACGCCGCGAGGCCCGTCGCGCCGACGGACACCACGCAGTCGGAGGTCACCGCGGGCGAGCCGCCGCCGTGGGGTGAGCTGTCGTCGATGAACGCGCCCGACGCCGGGTGCTGCGCCAGGTTGATGACACGCAAGCCCACGTGTGGCTCGAAGTCGCTCGCGCCGCTGATTTCGGGCTCGCCGGTCAGCAGCATGGGCGCCAGCGGCGCCGTGAGCGACACCGGGTGGTGCGTCCAGCCGCCGAGCGCCGTGTACTCGCCCGCGTCCGGCGCCATATTGCCGTTGGTATCGATGAACGTGTCGAGCGCGGTGTCGGCGATCTGGACGGCCATCGACCCGAGATCCGTGAAGAGTTGCACCGCCGGCAGCGAGCCGAAGCCCGCGATGCCCGACGCGAGCGCGATCATGGGGTCGGCGCCTTGCTCGATCACGATTGGCACAGCGTTCGTCCGATTCGCCGGTGCGATCCACTTGTGCGACCCCGTTGACGCGTCCACGCGCACCAGCCGGGCCGCGTTCTGGCCGCCGAAGAACGCGAACGTCGCCGCATAGAGCGAGCCGTTGTGCAGCGACAGCCCGCCGAAGAATCCCTGCGTGACCGGCAGCGTGTAGGTCCACAGCGGCGGCGGGTCGTGGGTCACCGCCGGATCGATCTTGAACTTGCGCAACGAGCCCGGCGCGATGAACGCCTGGCCGATGGTCGCGACGTACACAAACCCGTCGGCGTAAGTGGGGCTGGCGCCGCTGGCGCCGCCGATGCCCACCGACCAGACGATCTCGCCGGGTTTGTACGGGTTGACCGCCGGGTGATACGGATCGACATTGATCGCGTACAGCCGGGCCGCCGTCCCGCCGCCGTCGAAGTCCGTCACGAGCACGCGGTCGTTCGGCCCGCGATCGGTCGTCACAACCGGTGTCGCGTTGACCACCGCCCGGTCCAACGGCAGGAACCACAGCGGCGTGCCGTCGTGCTGATCGAACGCCTCCACACTGAACCCGCTGGCGACGATCACGGTTCCGTTCGCCTCATCGAGCACCGGGCCGGCCCAAGAATCGAGTTCCTGCGGATCGACGCAGATGTCCCAATCGATCCCGCCGTCGTCGAGCCGCACGGCAAACAGCCGCGTCTCGATGCCGACCGAGCCCAGCGCGAAGACCCGCCCGCCCGCGATGACCGGCGGCGCCTGCCCGATCCACTCGATCGAATCGCCCCATTGATCGTGCGTCAGTGTCCACCGGAGCAGATCGAGCGGCGGCGCATCGGCGGCGGTCAGCGAGCGGGCGCCGTTACCGCCGAGCGTCGGCCAGGCATCCCCGGCGTGCGCGCACGCGATCGCGCCCATGAGCAGGGCGCCGGCGGCTTGGGCGTGCGTCGATCGGTTCCGCATAACGCGTTTCCGCATAACGACCGTGATCGGGTTTCGCCGACCACGGTCTAGTGAGGGGACGATGCCCCCTCTCCTCATCCGTGAGGCACGCGCCGCGCTCGGTCAACGAGCGGGACGCGGTCCGTGATTCGTGCCGCGCGTTCGCGGCGTCGTGTGTGGGCCAGCAAGCCGACCATGAGCAACGCCGCGGGCGCGGGCGCCGGGATCGCGCGCACGTCGGCGAAAGCGTCGATCTCGGGCGAGAACCCCGACCCCATCGGGTTGGTGATGCGGACATACTGGATCGACGCGAGCCCGACGCTGGCCAGGTCGATGCCCGCGCCGCCGCCCGAGCCGTCGTAGCCGATTGCGATCTCGGCCAGTGTCTTGCCGATCGGATCGAACGCCGGATCGACCGGCTTCAGGAAGTCCGTTTCGACCGAGCCCGGGACCGGGCTGAACGGGTCGATCAGATCGCTGTAGCCGAGCGTGGAGAACGATCCGTCGGCGTCCACACCGACCACGGTTTCGAACTGCACGCCGTCGGCCGAAACCTCGACGATGCCGCCCTCGGGGAACGACGCGGTCGCGACGCCGTTGATCGGGTCGGCGAAGTCGCTGAGCCCGAGAAACGTGTTGCCGAAGATCAGCAGGTCGATGCCGAAAGGGTTGAGCGGGTCATCGGTCACGGGCTGATCGAAGCGGACGGTCAGCGAGCCGCCCTCGCCGACCGAGACGATCTCATCGGTACCGAACGGCGGATTGAACGGCGTCACGGCGCCGCTGAACGACGTGCCTTCACCCGTGAACCGCTCGGGAGCACCCAGCGCCGTGTTCGGGTCGTTGAAGGGCGCGGGGTTGAGGCCGGGTTCGTACAGGATCACGCTGCTCGCAAAGGGGCTTGCTGCTGACGCAGACATGGCGACGGAGGCAGACGCTGCGAATGCAGCGACACCAGCGGCGATCGCGCACGGCGCGTTCGCCCGGGAACGGACACAAACTGTCATCTCTCACTCGCTTCCAGCGGGGCGGCGGTCGGCCTCTCCAAGCCGAACCGGCGCAGGGTGGGGTCCCGATTCGCGCGGAACCGTTCCCGATCGAACAGAGTTCGCCTTCGCTGGGTGTGTGTCGGAGGGGCCGGCGCCGGGAACGAGCGCAGACGTGCCGCCGACGCCCGTTGCGCGAGGGCGACCGAGGAAACGTCTTCGGCAGGTCTTCCGGCTTCGAGCTCTGCCAGGGTCGGCCTTCCCGAAGAACGCCGCATCCCGAAGGATCGCGTCCGTCAGTGGCCCGCGGCTGAGCTAAGGCGGATTCGTGCGAATCCGGCTGATCAGCCGCGCTGGGACCCCGCGTCGTCGCTCGTTACGGCGGCGCGTCCGCGGTGGAGTTTCACCACACTTCCCTTTTCACCCGGCCCGAACGGTCAGTCCGTACGAGCCGAGCACCGATGACAACGTGAGCGTACACCGGACAGTCCGGGTGTCAACCGGCTGTTTCAACCAGAGCCGTCGACGCCCGTGACGGAAGGCTCCGGCTGCCGCTCACGCTCCCCCTGTTCGGAGGGCGCCACCCGCAAGCGGAACCCCTGGCGGGTTTCCTCGCGGCTTTGGAGCAGCCCCGAGTAGCCGAATGTCAACTCGCCCGTCAGATGCAGCGGCCCGTTCGCCAGCGGGTCGCCCATCTTTTCCAACGGCAGCCGCAGCGACGTCTCAAGATCGTCTTGCCCGAGCAGCGTCAAGACGCGATCCGTCGCACCCTGTGCCAGCAAGCCGTCCGGGCCGGAGAGTGCCGCGTCGATGCGGTTGATGTAGACCGGCTGTGCCGCGCGGTTGATCACTCGAACGCGCACCGTGGCTTCTCGAGGTGTCACGGCCGTGAGCGACGCCGACACCGCCGACGGACCGACGCGCGCGCCTTCCGGCGCTGCGCAGCCGACCAGCCCGAGCCCCGCGGCCAGAGCGACAAAGACAAGCAAACTGAACGTTGAGATGCGGTGTTGTGTGAGAGTCATGCTGCCGCGAGAGCGTAACAGCGTTCCACCAGCGCGTCGTAGTTGGCGCCTTTCGCGACGACATCGGCAAAGCCGGCGGCCAGCAGTTCTCGACGCGCTTCGTCCGAGTCACTGCCCGTAAACGCGATCGCGGGGGTGTCGATCTCGAGCGTGCGCAGGGCACGCAGCGCTTCGGCGCCACCGAACCTCGGCATCTCGATGTCGAAGATCATCACGTCGAAGAAGCCCGGATCGCGACCGGCGCGAACGGCTTCGACGCCGTCGGTCGCCATGAAGACCTCGATCCCCGCCCGGGTGAGCGCCCGATCGACCAACCGCCGGATACAGACGGTGTCGTCGGCGAGGAGCACCCGCAGCGGGCGAGCCGCGGTGTTCGGTGCAGCAGCAAAGGGTGTCGGATCGGCCAAGCGTGCGCTCCGTCGGGGCGAGGTCGCCCTCAATCGGTACTGTCGAGCGCTCGCTTGGCCGACTCCAAGCAAACTGCCCGGCGCCGTCCGAGAACCCGAAAGCCGCCGAGGCTGGTCGCGTCTGGCGCGGGCGAGCCGCCTGCTGATGGGACGCCCGTTCAAGCCGTGCGTCTGACCGGGCGCCGGATCCGCTCAGGCCTTGCCGAGGTACGACTCGAACATCCACGCCCGCAACGCCAGGTCGTCGCGCACGTCGTCGAGCGTGTCGGCCGTGGTGCGGTCGCCGTGCTGCTCGGCCAGGTCCTCGACCGAGTTGATGTAGGCGATGAACGCACGGAGGTCCGCCGCGATCGCCGCGACCATCGCCTCGGCGGGAAGCACTTCGGACACTTCCTGGATGCGGCTCTTGGCGATGACCTCGGCCAGCGTCGTCGGCGGCGTGCCGTGCCGCGTGCGCACACGCTCGGCGATCGCGTCGATCTGGTCGGCCAGCGCGGTATACAGCTTCTCGAACTGCTCGTGTAGCGTGAAGAAGCCCGGCCCCTGCACGTTCCAATGGAAGTTGCGGGCCTTGTAATACAGCACCACCGCGTCGGCGGTGAGCTGCGAGAGTGCGTCGGTGATCTCGTGGCTGTCTGCTGGCATCGGGCATTCCCTTTCATTGGCTCGGCGCATTCTTCGCTGCCCGCGAGCCCCGCGCGCCGCGGGCCGAGCCCGCGTGACACGCTTGTCAAGGAGTGCCTGAGCGATCTAGATCACTGCGTCAGCACGACCCAGAGGGCGTGGATGATCGCGATGGGATACAGCAAGAACAGCAGCGAGCACACAAGGCTGATCCAGAAGTGCTGGCCGATGCCCAGCTTGAGAAATACCGCGAGCGGCGCGATGACGATCGCAAGAATGATGAGCACGATCTGGGGCACGGCGGCCGGAGCTGATGACATGGAAACGCCTTTCGATAACCTGCGACAGCGCAGGCTGGGGTATGGGGTCACGTGGGTGCTGCGCGACTGCGGCTGGCGTCGAGCGAAGAGTTTCGTCGAGCCGTCCGGTTCACAGTGAACGCCTCACTGAGGCGAGGCCGCAGTGTCGCAGAAAAGTCCAAGGAGACGCGGAAATGCGCTGGGTGAAACGTCTGGTTCTTCTCGGATTCGTGGGGATTTTTTTGCTGCTGATCGCCGGCATCGGCGTCATGGTCTTCATCGACCGCATCGCCAAGGAAGCGATAGAACGCGGCGGGACCTACGCCATGGGCGTCCCCGTGACCGTCGCCTCGGCCGATGTGGGCGTCCTCTCCGGGCGGTTCGGCTTGACACAACTCGAAGTCGCCAACCCTCAGGGGTTTGCCCCAGAGCCCTTCCTCGCGCTCGGTGACGGCGGCGTCGAGGCCTCTCTCGGCACGCTCCGCAGCGAGGCCATCGAACTGCCCGAGTTCACGCTCTCGGGCGTGGACCTACGCATCGAACGGACGGCCGCGGGCGCGAACTACCAGAAGATCCTCGACCAACTCCAACGCTTCGAGTCGGGCGAACCCCCGGCCGACACGGCTCCGGAGACCGATCCCGATGCCGACGAGGGCCCGCGTGTCGTGATCCGCAAGGTCGTGATCGAGGATGTGACCGTCCACTTCGACGTCGTTCCGCTGAACCTGCCCGCGATGGCCAAGGAGTTGGTAACGACCCAGGCCGTGGTTGATCGGATCGAGCTGACCGATCTCGGCGCCGAGGAGTGCGGCGTGCCGCTGAGTCAGGCGCTCGCGATCATCGCCAAGGCGTTGATGTCCGTAGCCGCCGAAACCGCGGGCGATCTCGGGCTGACCGGCATCGGCGGCGACCTGACCGGCCGGCTGAGTGATCTGGACTCGCTGGCGGGCTTCGACGTGGACGCGGTGCTGAACGCCGAGTCGCTCTCCGAGGCCGCCGCCGCGCTGCCGGCGGACGTCCGCGACCGCGCAGGCTCGGCCGTGCGCGATGCGGTGAACGACGCGCTCGAAGACGCGGGTGTGGGCGAAGAGGCCCGCGAGGCGCTCGAAGGCCTCGGCCGAGACCTGCTGGGCGGCGGACGCAACGACAATGAAGACGAACAAGACGGGTCGTGAGCCCGGCGCCGCTTAGACTTCAAGCATGAGCGCACATCCATCGTCGGCCATCCTGCACGCGGGCGCGCCCGACAAGAACATGACCGTCTTCCGCAAGGTCCGAGTCGCGGTCCATGATCCGGTCGCGTTCATCGGCTTCGAGTCGGGCGAGACGCTTTTGATCGTGCGCGACGTGGAGCTCGAGCGCGTGCGCACGCGCGGCGACGCCGACGAAGTCCGCGTCTACGAAGAGTTCGAGCCCGAGGGCGGGCTCAGCGGCGACCGCGAGATCCGCGCGGCGCAGGCCGTGACCGAGTGTCTGCGACGCAGGGGCGTGGTCGAGGTGACCGCCGATCGGACCCTGCCGCTGCTGTATGTCGAGACGCTCCGCGACGCGAACATCCGTGTCCAGCTCGATCCGCACCTGGGCGTCGCCGACCGACGGCGCAAGACGGCCGACGAGCGCGAAGCCCTGCGCGAAGCGCAAGAAATCACCGAGTCGGCCGTGCGCATGGCGTGCGAACTCATCGCCGGCGCTGACACCGACGACGCCGGCGTGCTGATCGATCGAAGGCCGGGCCACGACGGCCGGGTGCTGACCAGCGAGGTCGTCAAGTCGGCGATCATCTCGTTCCTCGCCGAACAGGGCGCGGTGACCGAAGACCCGTGCGTCTCGGGCGGGCCCGCGGGCGCCGATTGCCACTGGTCCGGCTCCGGCCCCTTGCGGTCGGGCGAGCCGGTGATCGTGGACATCTTTCCGAGACACGCGGCGACTGGCTTTCACGGCGATTGCACGCGTGTTGTGGTGCATGGGGATGTGAGCGAAGACGTCGCGCAGATGCACGCAGCGCTGATCGAGGCCAAAGCCGCGGGGATCGCGGCGTTGCGCGCCGGCGTGACGGGCGAAGACGTCCACCTGGCCACGGTCGAGGTCATCCAGCGACACGGCTTCCACACCGGCTGGCCGCCCGAGCACGCCCCCGACAGCTACGCCACCATGACCCACGGCACGGGCCACGGCATCGGGCTCGACCTCAAAGAACTCCCGTTGCTCGATCTCAAGGGCCCCGAACTCGTCGAAGGCGACTGCGTGACCGTCGAGCCCGGGCTGTACCGCCCCGACACCGGCGGCCTGCGCATCGAGGACATGCTCATCGTCACCGACGACGGCGCCGAGAACCTCAACCGTCTGCACGAAGGCCTGAGCTGGCGGGTCTAGCTGTTCGGTCCGCCTGGCCTCGGGCGTGGCCGAGCCTCGGGCCTAGCCTGAAGCATGGCCGACACCGATATGCAGAACGAAACCCTGCGCACTCTCCGCGCGCACCGATCGATCCGCACGTTCACGGACGAACCGATCCCCGATGCTGATGTGATCAAAGCCGTCCGTGCCGGGCAGGCCGCGGCGACCAGCTCGGCGGTGCAGGCGTACAGCCTGATCCGGGTGCGGGACCGAGGCAAACGCGAACGCCTCGCCGAACTGACCGGCCCGCAGGACAAGGTCGCCCTCGCGCCCGCGTTCTTTGCGACCTGTGGCGACGCCCGGCGCCACCGCCTGCTCTGCGAACGCGCGGGCGGGACGTACGACCAACGGCTCGAGGCCTTCATGGTCGCGACCATCGACGCGACCTTGTTCGCCCAGAACCTGGTGGTCGCGTTCGAGTCCATGGGCTACGGCACGTGCTACATCGGCGGCCTGCGGACCCGCATCGCCGAAGTGGACGAGCTGCTGAACCTCCCCGAGCACGTCTACCCGCTCTACGGCCTGTGCGTGGGCAAGCCGGCCGAGGCGCCGTCGCTGAGGCCGAGGCTGCCGGTCGAGGCGGTGCTGTTCGAGGAGGGCTACCCGAGCGACGACGCGATGCTCGGGCCGGTCGATCAATATGACGCCGAGTACCGGGCGTATCTGGCAAACCGGGCCGGCGGACCGGGCGCCAAGGCGCCCTCGCCTTGGGGCGAACGGATGGGCCAGAAGTATCAGGCGCCCGAGCGGACGCATCTGGCCGAGTACTACAAGGCCAAGGGCGCGCGGCTGGACTGAATCCGAACACGCCGATCGCGCTGGCCTGCGATGAACGCGTTGGATGGCGGCTACACTGACCGCTGGCCCGCGTGCGATCGTGTGTTGTCGCCAAAGGCCGCAAACCCGGGGGGCGTAGCTCAGTTGGTAGAGCATCGGACTTTTAATCCGCTGGTCCAGGGTTCGAGTCCCTGCGCCCCCATTCCATCTCCCGAAAGGGCGTCGATCTGTGCGGCGTTCCCTGTGCATGCAAGCCGACGGGCCGGGACCCGGGCAGCCCGCAACGGGCGGAGGCGTTCCGAATGATCGTGGTGCACGCGGTATGGACCGACGGACAACTCGCGCTCTGGGCCGAGTCGGACGCGCGTGACGGCCTGCCCGCCGCGCCGGGCGCGCACCCGCACGCCGTCGCGGCAGGCGAGATCGCTGCAACGCTGACCGCGATCGACCCCGAACTCGCCGGTGTGCTCGGCGCCGAGACCTCGCTCTCGCTCAGTCTGCCCGCACGCGAGGGCGTGCCCGCGCCGAGCCCGAAGCTCGCGCACCTGGCCGGCGTGGCGACGGGCGGGTACGACGCGGGCGGCGGCGATGATGAAGATGACGCCGAGGGCTGGGGCCTGGGCACGTTCGAGGCGCCCGCGGTGACGATCCACGCCGCGGCAGCCGGCGCTGCGCTCGAGCGCATCTTGGATTTCGACGACGACCGAATCACCCCCGGTCCGGGTGTCGAGTATTTCGCCCTCGTCGGCCGCATGGCCCGCTGGCTGCTCGCTCAGCAGCGGTTCGTCCCGATGCTTCGCCAGAGCGCGACGGGCGAACTCCGCGGCTCCTGGCGCCCGTGGCTCAGCGACGAGCGCACCGCCGAGCTGACGCGGGCCCTCGTCGCCGCGATGCCCCCGGCCGCGCGGGCCGCTAAGGACAAGCTCGAACATCAGGCCTGGCCGATTGTGGAGGCCGCGCTGGTGTCGATCATCGACGCGTGGACGAGGCGTGTGATGCTGGTCGAGTCGATGCGCGACACGATCGAAGGGCGCGAGCCGCGCGAGGACCCGCAGGTCGCCTGGCTCGGCGGGCTGCTGACCGATCAGGAACGCGTCGACACCTCGTCGCCTGCTCGGCCCGAGATGGTCAAGCGGGTGCGCACGTGGATCGGCGGTCTCGAAGAACGCGGCGCCAACGCCGAGTGGCGGTTGCTGCTCCGCGTCAACGAGCCCGTGGACGACGGCGCCATCGCCGACATGGAAGCCCCGCCCGCCAGCTTGCTCTGGTCGCTCAGCTTCCACCTGCAGGCGGTGGATTCCGAGGAAGCCGTGGTCGATGCGTCCGACCTCTGGATGCTGCCTTCCGACGGCGTCACGATGCACGGCCGGCGTCTCGACGAGCCGCAAGAACTCCTGCTCGCCGA
>JBCBZM010000001.1:0-76430 GCA_039815345.1 Planctomycetota bacterium
CAACGGGCCGAGGAACTTCAGGATCGTGGCAAGCGGGCCGCGGGCTCGGCCAAGAACGTCACCGGAAAGAAGAAGGAAGCCCCCAAGGCCGCGGCCCCGGCGGCGGGCGGCGCCCGGCTCCGCGGGGCCAGCGCTTCCAACCGCAAGCGGGCCGGCGTCGCCAGCCCTCAGGAACCGCCCGCGGCGTCCGGCGCCAAAGGCAAGCGCGATCGCGGCGCCAAGTCGCACCCGCCGGCGCGGGGCGGCGAGGGTTTCGCAGAGCCTTCGTACACCCCGCCGCCCACGCGCGACCGCCTCCGCAGGCGCCCGCGGCCGGGCGACGACGAGTAAACCGGTCCACACTCGATCCAAAGCATCACTCGGCCTTGGTATCGTGGCGCTCCCTCACTGAAAGGAGCGACGCGTGCGCTATGAGACCAACTTCGGGGCCCTCGGGACCAAGCCCGCCCCGCCGCGAGCCAGCGGCACATTCCGCCTCGCCGTGCTCGGCGATTTCTCCGGCCGGGCCTCCCGCGGCGAGATCGAAACCGGCGACGCCCTCGCCAAACGCAAGGCCCACCTCGCCGACGTCGACACGATCGACGACCTCGTCGAGAAACTGGCGCCGTCGCTCTCGCTCGACCTCGGCAAGGACTCGGGCCGAGAGGGCGAGATCGTCGAGATCGAGTTCGGCTCGATGGACGACTTCCACCCCGATGAGCTGTACGACAACCTCGAGTTCTTCGAAGAGCTCGCCTCGCTCAACCGCCAGATCAACGGCGGCGGCTGGGAGAAGGTCGCTGACAAGGTCAAGGCCATGGCCGAGGCGACCGGCCCGCTGAAGCGCGTGCACAAGTCGCGCCCGACTGGCTCGTCGGTGCCGAACAGCACGCTCTCCGACTTTGCCAAGCTGACCGGCCGCGCGGCCGTCGATCGCTCGGCCGCCACGGTCGACCAGCTCATCCAGGGCATGATCGGCCCGTACGTCGCCAAGGCCCGCAGCGCCGAGCAGGACGCGTTGGCCGAGGCGGTCAACGAAGCGCTCAGCGGCGCCATGCGGCGCGTGCTGCACCACCCGGACTTCCAGGCCGTGGAAGCGCTGTGGCGTTCGGTCGATCTCTTGGTGCGTCGCGTTGAGACGGGCGCGGACCTCCAGATCGCGCTGATCGATCTCAGCGCCGAGGAGTTCGCCGCCGACCTCGCTTCGGCCGAAACACTCGAAGAAACCGGGCTCTACAAGCTGTTGATCGAGAACCCCGCAACCGACGACCACGCGGCCGCGTTCAGCGCGATCCTCGGCTGCTACGAGTTCAGCGAATCCCCGCCGCACGCCGACCTGCTCGGCCGCATGGCCAAGCTGGCCGCGGCCGCCAACGCGCCCTTCCTCGCCGGCATCGACCACGCCGTCATCCGCAAGGCCGACAAAGAAGAGCACCCGTTGGTGGCTGAATCATGGAACGCGCTGCGGGCGCTGCCGCACGCTCAATACATCGGGCTTGCCTGCCCGCGTTTCATGCTTCGCTCGCCCTACGGCGCCAAGACCGACCCGATCGATCCGTTCGAGTTCGAGGAGTTCACCAACAAAGACGGCCTGAGTTCGATGCTCTACGCCAACGGCGCGGTGCTCGCGGGGCTGCTGCTCGCGATCAACTTCCGCCAGCAGGGCACGCTCGACAAGCTCAAGCTCACCAAGGCGCTCACACTCGGCGAGATGCCCTACCACTACGTCACGGATGGCGACGGCGATCAGGTCGCGCTGCCCTGCACCGACCGCCTGCTCACCGAACGCATGGCGTCATGGGTCACGGGACGCGGCATCATGCCGGTGCTCAGTCTGCGCGGCCGGCCGGAGATCCGCCTGGGCGGGTTCGCCGCGCTGGCCGGGGGCACACTCGCCGGGCCCTGGCACACGGTCACCATCACCGAAGAAGGCGTGACGCAACCCGATCCCGAGCCGGAAACCGACGAGGAAGAAGAAACCGCAACGGCCGCGAGCACGCCCGCACCTTCAGATGACGACAACGTTGATGACGACGACGATGCCGGCGACGCGGATTCGGCTTCCGACTCCGATAGCGATGATGACAGTTCGGATGACAGTTCGGATGACGACGACGTCGACGACGAACTCGCCGCCCTGCTCGCCGACCTCGACGGTGGAGACGACGAGGACTCCAGCGATGAAGACGGCGGCGATGATGACGAAGACGAAATGGACCCGGAACTCGCGGCGCTGCTGGCGGACCTCTAAACAAGCGTCGCCGATCAGGCGGGTATCAGCGATTATTTTTGATCGGGCGTGATGGCCCCGCCCGCGGCGGTTCGCGGCTTCTCGCCGCAGGCCTCAAACATGCGGCCTGCGCAAGCACAACGGCGCGAGACCCGACCCGCGCCGCTGTGCCACAAAACGCTCGTGCCGGCCCAACCCGAGAAGGGGTCGGCACGCTTTGCGTGCAACAAAATGGCGCCGACGAGGGCTCCCCGGGGTAAACGCACCCGGGAACGCTCGCCGACGCCTGATACGCGTAGCTGGGGTACGAACCCCATCACAATTGTGTCGGGTTTTGACCGCCTCCGAAGAGGTTTCGCTCGGTCAGGATCACCGGGGAGAGGAGCCCTGGCAGTGGCCTACTTGGCATTCTTGGCCTTGTCCTTGCCCTTCTTGAGCAGTTCCATGCCGGTCTTCTTCTCTTTCGCGCACCGCTTCTTGAGTGCCGCCAGGTCCTTGAGCATCTGCTTGGCGGTGTCGCCCGCGGCCGACGCGTTGGCGTGCGTTTTGTGCTCCTTGGCCAGCGCCTGGAGTTAATTGGCGCACGTCTCGATCGCCTT
The DNA here is from genome assembly GCA_039815345.1 of Planctomycetota bacterium. Classification (GTDB taxonomy): domain Bacteria; phylum Planctomycetota; class Phycisphaerae; order Phycisphaerales; family UBA1924; genus JBCBZM01. Next base: position 2,809 of record JBCBZM010000001.1, read on the forward strand.
GCCGCGACGCTCGATGCCCTTCATCGACTTGTCGAGCATGGTCAGCTTCGAGCCGATGTTGCCGAGCTGCTGGAGCTGGCCTTCCAGGTCCATCGTGCCGCCCTTGACGGCTTCGTATTTGTTATTCATGAAGTCGCGGATGCCGTCGAGCGCGTCGTTGAATCGGCCCGGCCCGCGGCCGTCGCTCAGGAAGACCCGGTCGCTGGCCTCGTTCCATTCCGCGTTCATCTTCTTGAGCAGCGCCGCGACCTTCTTGTCGACCGTCGTCGCGGCCTTGGCGCCGTCGCGCTGGCCGGTCTGCGCGGTGTCGAGCGCGTCGTCGATCTCATCTATGAACGTCGAGATCTCATCGAGGATGTCCTTCGACCGCGCGTACACCGGCTTCATGCTCGACTGGTAGAAGTCCGAGCCCCACGCCTTCTTCACCTTCGGGTCCGTCCCCGTCGGCCAGGGCAGGAAGCCGGAGGTCCGCATGTCGCTGAACGGCTTGAAGACCTCGTCGTCGTACGCTTTCTGAGCTTCCGTCTGCGCGCGGGCGATCGTGGCCTGGAGTCTCTTGATGCCCTTGATCTCTGTGTCTTCGTACCCGCCCGCGCCCTTCGCCGCAGCCTCAACACGGTCCTTGGCCTCGTCGGCCAGGCCCTCGGCCACCTTGTGCTTCGCCTTGATCGTTTTCTCGCCCGCCTTCATCTGAGCGAGCATGCCCTTGACCTGCCGCACGACCCCTTTCACCGCGGGGTCGCTCTCGTCCACGGCGCCGCCGGCGCCGGCGGGCGCGGTCCAGTTCGCCGCGAGCTTGATGTCATCAAGGTGCTTCGAGCCATCCTTCACCCGCAAGTAGAGATCTTTCTTGATCAGGCCGACCTTCACGTATGCCTTGGGGTTGCTCTTGGCGAACCCCTTGACCGACTGCATCGCAACCGTGGGCACGCTCTTGCCCATCAGTGTGCGGACCTGATTCCAGTCCACATTCTTGATGTTCTTCTCTTCATACTTCACGTCGCTCTTGTTCATCGTCGCGGCCATGACCAGCCTCCTGTCTGTACCGACGCCGGAACCGTGCTGCGAACGCGCGGCCGGGTGGTCCGTGTGTGCTGTTACCCATCGACGCACGAGCGCATCACGACCCGACGCGGCGGCTAAGGGGCGAACGACTGTCGTCCGCGAGGGGAGCAATGTAACGGCTCGTGGCAGCTGATCCAACATGTACGGCAGCAGCCGCGGGCGGTCGCGGGCGCAAGACCCGGTCCAGTCCCGTCATCAAAGCTCGTCATCAGACGCGAAAAAAACGCCGCGACCCATCAAAGTGGGCCGCGGCGTGTGTTGACCGAGTTAGGCGCTTAGGCCGAGTCAGATCAGTCGTTCATCCTTGAGCTTCTTCTCGACATCCTTGGGCTTGTCGAAGCCGAGCTTCTCCTTCTTGGAGTAGTTGGCGATCATCTGGAGGGCTTCTTCCTCTTCCATCTTCTCGTTGGCAAGCTGCTTGAAGATATCCTCGACCTTCTTCTTCTCTTTAGTGAAACCCAGAGTCTCGGCGGTCACTTTCGGGTTCTTCTTCAGTCTGATTTTGGCCATCGACGGCCTCCTTCCGTGAGCGCGTGCGACGCGCCCGTTGGGGGACTCCAACTCTCACCTATCGAAACGATTTACTTAAACGCATACGTAAACTCGTCATCCGCGACGTCAACCATCACGCGAGCGACCGGATTGCCTTCCACAAGCCCGCGCAGGAACGACTCGCTCATCTTCGGCAGCATCGTGTTCGTCAGAATCGCATCGATCATGCGACCGCCCGACTCAACCTCCGTGCACCGCTTGACGATCAGTTCCACCGCCGCGTCGGTGTACTCGAACGGCACGTCGTGGTTCTCTTCCACACGCCGCTTCACGCGGTTCAGCTGGAGCTTCGTAATCTCGCCCAGCGTCTCGGCCGTCAGCGGGTAATAGGGAATCACCACCAGCCGCCCGAGCAACGCCGGGGGGAAGACCTTCAGCAGCGGCTCGCGCACGGCCTGGGCGAGCGCCTCGGGCTCGGGCGTCAGTTCCGGGTCCTCGCACATGCCCGCGATCAGGTCCGTGCCCACGTTGCTCGTCAGCAAGATCAGCGTGTTCTTGAAGTCGATCATCCGGCCTTCGCCGTCTTCCATCACGCCCTTGTCAAAGACCTGAAAGAAGATCTCGTGCACGTCGGAGTGCGCCTTCTCGACCTCGTCGAGCAGCACGACCGAGTACGGCTTGCGGCGCACGGCTTCGGTCAGAATGCCGCCCTCGCCGTAGCCCACGTAGCCGGGGGGCGCGCCCTTCAGCGTGCTCACCGTGTGGGCTTCCTGGAACTCGGACATGTTGATGGTGACAACGTTCTGCTCACCGCCGTAGAGCGCCTCGGCCAGCGCCAGCGCCGTCTCCGTCTTGCCCACACCCGACGGACCGACGAGCATGAACACGCCGATCGGCTTGTTCGGCGCATCAAGCTTGGCGCGCGAGGTCTGGATCCGCCGAGCGACCATCTCGAGCCCGTGACGCTGCCCGATGACGCGGTCGTTCAGGCGGTCGGCCAGCTCCAGCACCGCCTGGACTTCGTTCTTCACCATCCGGCCGACGGGGATGCCGGTCCAGTCCGCGACCACCGCGCCCACCGCCTGCTCGTCGCAGCTCGGCAGGATCAGCGGGCTCTCGCCTTGGAGCGTCTCAAGCTCTTGCTGCAACCCTTCGAGCTCGCCGCGCAGCGCCGTGCGTTCCTCGTCGCTCAGCGTACCCGCCGGTTCGGTTTCCACGGCCTCGCGGGCCGCGTCCTCGGTCTCTGAGCCTGTGCCTTCGACCTTCTCGGCGCCGCTCGGGCCGCGGAGCTTCTCGCGGATCTCCAGGATCTTGTTGACCAGGTCGCGTTCCTGCGTCCAGGCCTCTTCGAGCCCGGTCAGACGTTCTTTCTCCTCGGCGATATCGGCCTCGACCGACGCCGGTCGATCGCCGTGCGCCATGCCCACGGCTTCTTCCTTCTTCAGGATCGCCAGCTCGTACTCGAGCCCATCGATGCGTTTGCGGCAGTCATCCACCTGCGCGGGCACGGCGTGCTGACCGATCGCGACGCGCGCACACGCCGTGTCGAGCAGGCTGACCGCCTTGTCGGGCAACTGCCGGGCGGGGATGTACCGGTGGCTGAGCTTAACGGCCGCCTCGATCGCCTCGTCGAGAATCTGCACCTCGTGGTGCTTCTCGAAGATGCCCGCGACGCGACGCATCATCAGGATCGCGCGGTGCTCGTCCGGCTCGTCCACCTGCACCGTCTGGAATCGCCGCGTCAGCGCCGGGTCCTTCTCGATGTGCTTTTTGTACTCGGCCCAGGTCGTCGCGGCGATCGTGCGCAGCGTGCCGCGAGCCAGCGCGGGCTTCAAGAGCTGCGCCGCATCGCCCGTGCCCGCCGAGCCGCCCGCGCCGATAAGACGGTGCACCTCATCGATGAACAGGATGATCGGCTCGGTCGAGGACTGCACCTCCTCGATGACCTGCTTGAGCCGATCCTCGAACTCGCCCTTCATCGACGCGCCCGCCTGGAGTGCGCTCACGTCGAGCTCAAGCAGCTTCACGTCCTGCAACGGCGGCGGGACGTCGCCCTCGACGATGCGGTGCGCGAAGCCCTCGACGCAGGCCGTCTTGCCCACGCCCGCCTCGCCGACCAGCACCGGGTTGTTCTGACGCCGACGCATGAGGATGTCAACGAGCTGGCGCGTTTCCTCGTCGCGGCCGACGATCGGGTCGATTTTGCCCGTGCGCGCCTCCTCGGTCATGTCCTTGCAGAAGCGTTGGAGCGCCTCGCCCTCGCCCATCTGCGCGGGCGCCATCGCGCCGGAGGCCTCGCCCGGCTCGGCGCCGCCGCCCGTGCCGCCGCCCATCGCGAAGCCGTCCTTGGCCGACAAGCCCGCCTCGACCGAGCCCTCGGTGACCTCGGCGAAGCGCGACACGAGCGCATCGGTCTCGATCTTCTTGAACTCGGCGCTGATCGACTCGAGCGTCCGCCGAAGGTTCGGCGTCTTGACCATGCCGATCATCAGGTAGCCCGTGCGGACTTGCGGCTCTTTGAACAGCAGCGTCGCGTAGACCCACGCGCGCTCCACTGCTTCGTCCACATCGGTCGAGAGGTCGTTGATCGACGACGCGCCGCGGGGCAGGCGGTCGAGCGCGTCGGTGATGTCCTTCACCAGCGTCGACGGGTTCAGGTTGAACTGCCGCACGATCGCGTGCAGGTCCGTGTCCTGAAGCTGGAGGATCTGGTGAATCCAATGGACCAGCTCGACGTACCGGTTGCCCCGCATTTTGCAGAACACCGTGGCCGCTTCGATCGCTTTGTAGCCGACCTTGTTGAGCTTTCCGAACAGATTTGCGCGCGGGATCTCGGCCATCCGCCGGGCCTCCTGTATCTCATCCGCCCACCCGACTCGCTGTCATCCAAGAATCCGAATCCGGGGCGTTTCCGCCGCGGCCCGAAGTGCCACTCCCGATCACGCTTCACGGCTCGACGATAAAGACCGCCTCGCCCGCGTCCTCTTCCGCTTCCGACGCCCGCAGCCAGGTCGTCCAACCCAGCCGAGCGCCCCCACCGCTGCCGTCCCCGCCCAACTGCAACGGCGGCACCTCCTCTTTCTTCAGCACGAGTTGGGCCTCGCACCGCAGCAGACGCCCCGTGTACAACCGAACCCAATCACGCAGGCGACGCATCCCGGGCGTGCCGGGAAGAAAGGCCTCGAAGTCCGCGAGCCCGATCGGGCCGATGACCAAACGGAACGTCTGCTGGCAATCCCAGAAGCGTTCGCCGACGAAGACCGTCTCCCCCAGCATACCGCTGCCGGGGTCCGCGCCCAGACGTGTTTGGCTCTCATCCGGCACCCGGATCCACCGGCCGATGAACTCCTCCACTCGCACCGGCGCCGAGAACTGATCGCGGAGCACCGTTTCGAGCCCCACGGGCCCCCGCGCGGCCTTGGCGATCGAGCCGGCGTGGAACCGCTTGGCGTCGTCCGTCGTCGAATCCCGCTCCTCGAACGGGTCCATCCCGATGCCGACCAGGCTGCCCATGTACCGCCCGAAGGGGTCGTCCCAGGGTCGATCCCGGCTCACCGTCGACCGGCTCGACGCCCACGCCCGGTAGAGCAGGCAGCTCATCCGGTGGTGGAACATGTCCAGGAACGACCGCATCGTCGTGTCCCGGTGGTTGAACTCCCGGTCGCGCACAAACTCGGTCACGTGCAGAGGCATCGGGCCGTTCGGACCGAGCAGCCCGAACGCGTGCACCGCGATGTCCAGCTGACCCTTCGCGCCGGGCGCTCGGCGGGCCTCGGGCGAAGCCATGTCGATCTCGAGCCCCGGGTCGGCGCCGCCCTCGCCGTCGATCGCGCCCAGACCCTCGTCGGTCTCCGCGGGTCGCCAGTCGACCGAGGCCACGGTCGACGGCGCGAACGCGACCGTGGGCTCTTGGCCGATGCGCACCGGCTCAGCGCCCGCGCGCACGGCCGTCCCGAGACGCGGCTGATCGGGCCACATCGCTTCCACCAGCCGCATGAGCTGGTAGTAATCGAACTTCCAGGGCTCTTCCGCGAAACGCTTGATTACAGCGTCGCGCGTGCTCCCCTGCGGATCGGCCACCGCTTGATCTCCCCGCGCTGCTCGGTCTCGAGCACGGTCTCGGTAAACACGTTGATCGTCGCGTGCATCGCGAGCACGCGCTCCAGCACGCTGGCGAGCACGAAGACGCCCGTGCCCTCGAACGCCCGCTCGTCCATCGACAGCTTGATCTCCAGCCCACGCGCGAACGAAACAGGCCCCGACCGACCGATGCGCCGCACGATCGGCTGGCTGCCCACCGCGCGCACACCGTCGATCTGCGCGCGCACTTCCATGCGCGACGTCTCGGCGTAGAGCGCCAGCACCTCACGCAGCGCGGCGCCCGCTTCCAGCGTCCGGTTGCGGTCCGGGTCCATCTGCACCGTATCGCCCGAGCCGCCCTCGCCCGCCGGGGGCGCGCCTTCGGTATCGAGGATGCTGAAGTAGTTCGGCATCAGGTGGCTGATCAGGCGCCACGACTGCTCGCCCTCGGGCGCCGAAGGTTTCGGCGGCGTCGGCGTGCCCAGGCACCGCACGCTCAGCAGCGGCGCACCGACATCCGGCGTGAAGTCCGTCTTGCCCGAGCCCACGGGCATGCGGATCGGCAGGTCGCGGTTCGTGCACCACGCGCGGCCGCCGAGCTGGCGGAGGTCCATCGAAACCGGCGTCTGCTCGGCGTCCACCAGCGCGACCCACGTGTCGCTGCCCGCGTAGCTCGTGACCCTTCGGCGGCCCAGCCGCTCGGCGGCCGTCGGCAAACGCGGGGTGCGACGCAGGCTGTAGTACTTCTCGTCTTTCCCATGCCATCGGCCGCGCGAGGAGTAGAACGGCTCAAACTCCTGCTCCATCACCGCGCCGCGTGTGCCGTAGCCGTTCAGCTCCAGCACGCTGTAGATCTCATAATCCAGCGGCGCCGCCCGATCGGGGATGAGCTGGTGCTCGCTGTTCTCCGGCCGAATCTCGAACCGCTCGATCCGTCGTTCGAACAGGTTGACCGCGGGCGAACAGTGCAGCAGCACGTGCTCCTCGCCCACCGCGCCCTCCAGGTCGCCCTCGGCCTGCTCGAACAGGATGCTGATGTCGAGCGTGTCGCTCGTGCACTGCCGCATCGCGTCGCCGATGCCCTTGAGCTTGGCGAACATGAACCGCTCGGGCATCGCGAAATACTCGCGCAGCAGGCGGTAGCCCTCGTACTCAGCGCGGCCCAAGGGCAACAGCGACTCGTCGGGCTCGAAACCGATCGGCCGGACGGTCTCTTTGTCCAGCAGCGTGTGCCAACTCGTCGGCCGCGCGGTGTCGTGGACGAGCACGCCCGAGACTTTGGTAAAGAGCTGCTCGTACAAGCGCACGCCCGCCCACCCACCGCGAACGTGCAGGTCGAGGTCGTCGATCTCGACCTTTTCGAACGGCACGCCGCCGAAGGTCTTGAGCCGAAGGCGCAGCGATGCCCGGGCGTTCCCGAGGTCGCGGATATCCAGCGACCCCAGGCCGCGGCCGTCGTACGAGACTTCTTTCACTTCGATCGGCCACAGCCGAACGGGGTGACCGGTGCGGTAGGTCACGCGCGTGTTCGAGCCGGAGGGCGTCTCGCTCGTCAGCTTCGTACCGCGCGGGATGCTCGGCCCGCTCACCAGCGTGCCGTCCGCTGGGTCGGGGTCGAACCGGACCACGGTCATCGAGGGCAGCGGGCTGAGGTACTGCGGCGCCACCGCGCTCAGCAAATGCTCGGTAAAACGCGGGAACTCTCGATCCAGTTGCAGCCGAACCCGGCTTGCCATGAACGCGAAGCCCTCGAGCAGTCGCTCGACGTACGGGTCGGCGCACTCGAGGCCCTCGATGCCCAGGCGCCCGGCGATCTTGGGGTACCGCCGGGCGAACTCGGCGCCCATCTCGCGCAGGTGCTGCAACTCTTCGTTGTACAAACGGAGCAGGCGTTCATCCACAGCGCCGATCCCCCGTTCGCGTCGTAACCGTTCGTGCGCGCGCCGCGCGTTGCGGAAGGACCATCTCAGCCCTTCCCGCGATGCACGAGGAACTGGCCCGAGTCCAGATCCACATCGGTTTCCAGGTACAGCCGCTCCGGCACCGGCTGCGCCCACAGCTCGCCCTCGATCTCGAAGACCAGGTGGTTGCCCGGCTGATCGTCGCCGCTCGAACCTTTCCAGATCACGCTGACCGAGCCGGGCAGAATCCGTGGCTCGAACCGTTCGATCGCTTCCTTGATGATCGCCGCGAGCTCGTCCGTGCGCACACCGCTTTCGGTTCGTCCCGTCAGGTCGTGTACGCCAAAGTTCAACACCGACGAAAGCACCCGCGGCATGTCCTGGGCGAGGCCCTGCGTGTCGAGATTGCTCGCGTTGAGCAGCCAGTTGAGATCGCGCAGCACCATCTCACGCAGACGCCGCGTCGAGATCACCCGAGCATCACGCGACTCGGCGTTCATCTCCGGGTCGTCGTCGGTCAGGCGATCGAGCAGCGAGGGCTGGAGCAGTTCTTTGGGCGTCAGTTCGGGCAAGGTCGAGTTCCACCAAAGTCAGATCAGGCTTCCGGCGAAGCGGGCTTCGGCGTCTCGGCCGGCAGGTTGAGCTCGAGCGAGCGGAGCTGGGGCAGCGCCGCCTCCGACGCGTCCGTCGCCAGCATCCGCTGGCCCATGCCGAACCACGAGCCGTCCGCGTGCTCTTCCCACGTCGTGAGCCGACCCAGACGGATCTCATCGTTGTCCGACTGCCAGGAGTTCACGTAGCGCGTGGGGATCAGCGCGATCGCCGTGCCCTCGTTGGACCACGTGAACTGACCGGGCGTCCATACCAGATCGCGCAGATCCTCCGGAGGCTCGAAGTTCACCTTGGCGATGCGGTCGAACGGCGCCCAGTAGTACTTGCCGTTCACAATGACCTCGAGGCACGGACCCATCCGCGAATCGGCGTCGGCGATCCACTCGATCGGCGAGCTGGTCGCGTCCTCGGCCGTTGCGCCGATGCTCCACGTACCGCCCACCGCCTCGGCCCGCTCGAAGGCTTCGTCGCGCATGCCGCGGGCCGCGTCGTGCTTGCCTTCGGCGCTGACGCGCAGCGCCTCGATCAGCAGCCCGATCCAGTCGTTCGGCTCGCCCAGCACCAAGGGCGACCGCTTGCCCGCGAAGACATCTTCGCGGAACAGCTCGCACTCGATCGCGCGGGCGTACATCTGCGCCATGGGCGCCGCCGCTTCGTCGAGCTCGGCCACGACCTTGAGCTGCGCCTCGGCGCGCTTCCAGTCGCCGGCGACACACAGCAACTGGAACAGCAGCGTGCGTTCGCGGGCCTCGGCGGGCTTGGCCTTCACGGCCGACTTCGCCGCGGCGAGCGCGCTCTCCAGATCGCCCGATTTCAGCAGTTCGCCCGCATCACTCATCCGCCGGCTCCCGTAGCCCACCCTGGTCAATCACGCCATCCGCCGGCAACGTTCCGACGGCGCGCGCAGCGCCCAGACAGCGCCGAACACAGAATACGGGGTAGGTCGCCCGCGCGTGCCGGGCATCACGGGCCGATGCGAGAAGTCGTGCAAGAAAAACGAGGGGCTACCACACGCCCTTGGGCGTCCAGTCCTGACCCATCTTGCGGTCCCAGCCGCGGCCCGGGCCGGCCTCGCCGTCGTACTGCGTCACCTGCATCCACATCTGGTTGAACCCCAGCGTTACGGACTCGGTCGGGCGTCGATCTTCCGGGCCGTTGAGCGACCACTCGACCAGATAGACCTGCCCGAGCTTGATCCACAGGTAGTCCCACACCTCTTCGTCGATCGTCTCGACGAAGTGCATCGAGACGTCCTCGATCGGCTTCTGCTCCGGAAGCATCGAGAGCTTCATCAGATCCGACGACGCCCGATCGAGGTTCTTCTCAAGTCGAACGGTCGATTCCCAAGGAGACGAGCGGGAGGAATCGTTGCCGGCGCCGGCGTTGCTGCCGCCTCCACCGCCGCCGCGGTTGGCGCCGCTCGAGCCCGTGCCTCCGCCCGAACCGCCGCTGCCGCCCGCGCCGGGTGATCCGCCGCTCGTTCGACTCGAAGCTGATTTGAGCGGCGACTCGAAGCTCCATTGCGCGCCGGTGACGACGACGCAGTCCTCATACGCCGCCCATCCCTCCATGAGCACGTCGCCGCGGATCTTTGCGTTCTTTAGATTGAGCAGGATCATGCCCGGGGTCTCCTCACGCCTGGGTCTCCACAAGCAGGGGTCGCCCTAGGCACGCGGCCCAAGCACACGACGAAGCCGTGCGTCGTCTGCGAGAGCCTCGCCGATGCAAAGCTCCGCGAGCGCTCTCGCGCCGGCGGAGTGTGTTCTTCGGAAGTCGGTCCGAACCGATCGGGTGAAGCCGATCGTCCGGAAGCGGTCGGCCGAAGACCGGGGCTTCAAGCGGCGGGCATCAGCCCTGCCACTGCTTGCCCTCGACGCGGCTCCAGCCGCGGCTGACGGCCTTCTCGGCGTTCGCGCCGTACTTGACCTCCATGAATATCTTGTTGTACCAGAGCTGAATCGTCTCGGTCGGGCGGTCGTCTTCCGAGCCGGAGAAGTTCCAGCCCTTCACCGCGGCGCCGTCGAGCTTGAACTGCATGTAGTAGCGGTTCCCATCCTCGAGCGACTCGATGAACGCCAGCTCGGCCGTGCCGATGATGCCGCCGCCGACCGCCTTGAGGAAGAGGTCGGGCGACGCCTGGTCGATCGACTTCTCCACTTCCACGATCGAGTCGGTCCACGCGGGGACGCCCAGCTTGGGGTCAAACGTACCCATCGTGCCGGACTCATCGAAGTTGCGCTCCACGCCCCAGCTCACGCTGTTGCAGACGAAGTACTCCTCGAATCCGCCCACCGCGATGTCGCCCTTGATGTTGGGCAGCTTCAGCAAAATCATCGTTAGCCTCCTTCACCGGGCGTCCACCGGCCCCGGGCCCGTTCGCCGACGCCGACCATCGGCGAAGGCTTCATCCGTCCGACCCCGCGAGCCGCTCGGCTCGCCTCGGGGACCCCGTCACCGCCCCGTCACCGGGGCACATCCCCGACGTACAGGCGCATTCGAGTCTTCAACGACGCCACGCGCCTCAAAGAAGACTTCCATCCCGCCGCCCCCGGCTCGCCTTCTCGCTCGTTCTGATGCACCCGACTCGCGTCGGCTCAGACGATGGGAAGGCGATACTTCATACGCGTAAATAGGGCCGCGCGCCCATCACGACGCTCCGGCCCGGATTCCGATCCAACACACTCCGAAGGCCCCCGCCGGGGGCGTGCTCGGGCGTCAGCCCTTCTGGCTGGGCAGCTTGGAGACCAGACGGAGCGAGACCGTCAGACCCTCAAGCTGGTAGTGAGGCCGGAGGAAGAACTTCGCCGCGTAGTACCCGGGGTTGCCCTCGATCTCGGCGACCTCGACCTCGGCGGCCGCCAGCGGGCGACGCGCCTTGTCTTCTTCGGACGCCGTCGCGGGGTTGCCCTCGACGTAGTTCATGATCCAGCGGTTGAGCCACTTCTCCATGTCCTCGCGCTCGGCGAACGAGCCGATCTTGTCCCGGACGATGCACTTGAGATAGTGCGCGAACCGGCACGTCGAGAACAGGTACGGGAGCCTGGCCGCCAGGTTGGCGTTGGCCGAGGCGTCCGGATCGTCGTACTCGGCCGGCTTCTGGAGCGACTGAGCACCGATGAAGGCCGCCATGTCGGTGTTCTTGCGGTGCAGCAGCGGCATCAGGCCGTTCTTGGCCAGTTCCGCCTCGCGCCGGTCCGAGATCGCGATCTCGGTCGGGCACTTCATGTCCACGCCGCCGTCGTCGGTCGGGAACGTGTGGCACGGCAGGCCTTCGACCGAGCCGCCCGACTCCACGCCGCGGATCCGCGTGCACCAGCCGTACATCTTGAACGCACGGTTGATGTTGACGGCCATCGCGTAGGCCGAGTTGGCCCAGGTGTACTTGCTGTGGTCCGCGCCCTCGACGTCCTCTTCGAACGCGAACTCTTCGACCGGGTCTGTCTTGGCGCCGTAGGGCAGCCGCGCAAGGAACCGGGGCATCGCCAGGCCGAGGTACCGGGCGTCTTCGCTCTCACGCAGACTGCGCCACGGCGCGTACTCGGCGGTCTGGAAGATCTTGGTCAGATCGCGCGGGTTGGCGAGTTCCTGCCAGGAGTCCATGTTCAGCAGCGACGGCGCAGTGCCGGAGATAAACGGCGCGTGCGCCGCGGCCGCGATCTGGGCCATGTCGCTGAGCAGCGCCACGTCCGGCGGGGAGTGGTCGAAGTGGTAGTCGCCCACGAGGCAGCCGTACGGCTCGCCGCCGAACTGGCCGTACTCTTCTTCGTAGAGCTTCTTGAAGAGCGGGCTCTGGTCCCACGCGGTGCCGCGGAACTTCTTGAGCGTCTTGCCCAGGTCCTTCTTCGAGATATTGAGCACGCGGATCTTGAGCGTCTCATCGGTCTCGGTGTTGTTGACCAGGTGGTGCAGCCCGCGCCACGCGCCCTCGACACTCTGGAACTGGTCGTGGTGCAGGATCGCGTTGACCTGCTCGCTCAGCCGTTTGTCGATCTCGGCGATGATGCCCTCGATCGTCTTGACCACGTCGCTCGAAACGACGGAGGTGTCGGCGAGGACCTGCTCGGCGAGCGTGCGCACCGCGGTCTCGACCGCTTCTTTCTGGCGGTCGCTCTTGGGCTTGAACTCCTTCTGGAGGAGCGAACTGAAGGCGTCGAACTCGCCGGACGCGCCGGCGGCTTGGGATTGTTGCTGTTCACTCACGGTTGATCACTCCTGCCCTTCCGAGCCGTCGCCCGACCCGTCACCGTCCGAACCGCCTTCGCCGCCGCCCTCGGCTGGCGCATCCGCGGCCCCGCCCGCATCACCGCCGCCGGACGTCAGCGACTGGAGCAACGCCGGGTCGCCGATCGCCTTGGCGATCAACTCTTCCGCGCCCGCCTTGCCGTCCATGTACGTCAGCAGGTTGCTGAGCTGCTCGCGGGCTTCGAGCATCTTGCGCAGCGGCTCGATCTTGCGTGCGACCGCCGCCGGGCTGAAGTCATCCATCGACTCGAACGACAGGTCGACGGACATCTCGCCCTCGCCGGTCAGCGTGTTCGGCACGCGGAACGCGGCCCGCGGCTTCATCGACTTGAGACGCTCGTCGAAGTTATCGACGTCCACCTCAAGGAACTTGCGGTCCGCCACGCCGGGCAGCGGCTCAGACGGGTTGCCCGACAGGTCCGCCATGACGCCCATCACGAACGGGAGCTGGATCACCTTCTCGGCACCGTAGAGCTCCACGTCGTATTCGATCTGCACCCGTGGGGCGCGGTTCCGGGCAATGAACTTTTGACTACTGGCCTTGGCCACCGCGACCTCCTAGCGCTGCTGCGCTCCGCGTCCTTTGCCGGACGCCCCTGCTCGAGCAAACTCAGTCTGTACCCACGCGGCCGAACACCGCCCGCGTGCCTCTCCCCATCGTCTTCTGGCCCTCGATCGCCGCAGAATCAAACCCGCGACACCCGACGATCAGCTTGTCCACCTGTCTGCCTGCAAGCCCACCTGTCTCTGCAAGCCCACCTGCCCGAAAATCAGTCACTCACCTACCCGCCGCCGCTGCCCGCCGACTCGCGGATGCGCACCACCGTGCCCAACGCGTCCGGAGGCATCGCCTCAGCGATCTCAATGAAGCTCTTGGAAATCATCGCTTCGGCGGCGCTGATGAGCACCGGAACCGGGCTCGAAGGCTCGAAGCGCTCATAATACTGGCGAATCCGTTGCAACGCGAGTTCTACGTCTTTGGGAGAACGGATCTCGCCCGGAGCCGCGGGCGCGGCGCCTCCGCCGGCCTGGCCCTCTTCGCCCTCGGCCGCGTCGCCCTCTTCCCCGGTCTCGCCCGTGCCGGCGCCCCGGGCCTCGAGCCAGTTCGCCACCGCGGCTTTGGCTTCGTAGAGGTCCTTGACCAGGTCCTCAAAGTTGGCCGCCGATCCGGCGCCCACGTGGTTCGTCAGCGTCTCGTCGATCCCCTTCGCCGCGGCGTGGGCCTCACTGATCTCCTCGAACGCCGCCTGGAGCGCGTCGATCTCGATCTCGCCCGTGATCCCCGCGATCCGAGCCCGCACCTGATCCGACGATTCCTGCCCCGTCGCCAGAGACGGGTCGTGGTCCACCTTCACATCGTGCGGCGTGATCCGGCCGAGACGCCCGCCGTCCACCAACGCCATTTCTTGCAGCCGCTGACGGAACCGCACCGGGTCGCCCATCGTGCCCAGAGCCATCGAGAGCGAAGCCACGATATTCACGCGCTCGGTCGGGTCGTTGTCGTCCTCGGGGTCGAGCTGCGGATGGACGCTGTCCCAGTACCGCTCGAGCGCGCCGCGGATGACCTCCAGCCCGCACTGCAGGCCGGCCGCGCCCTCCATCTTCATCTCGGCCACGGTCAGCTGGAGCAGGACGCGCAGATCGCGCGTGCGACCGCACAGGTCGAGCGCCATCCGGCGGACCTCGCGCCAGTCCGGGTCCTCTTCCTCGGTCTCACCGACCATCCCCTGCGACTGCGGGCCCTTGAACGCCTGATCGAGCTCGAGGAACGAGCCGTCATAGACAAGGTTCTCCCCGCAGGGATCCGCATCGGTGATCGGGAGCAACAACGCCTCGACGTCAAACGGCACCGCGGACGCCCTCCGCTCCCCGCACCCTCCCAAGGCCAGACGCCGACGGGCACACACCCGAAACCGACGCAGAACAACCCACCGGCGCCGCACGCGCTCGGTCACGCCGCGTGCGGTGTGCGCAGCGTATCAAGAGCCGCGCATCCCCCACTCCAAGCCACCCGATGGAGCCCGCTCGACGCCGATCACACGCGGCGAGACGAGCCGAACCCCATCACAAACGAACGCCTCTGCAGGCACGCGTCGAAGACGCGCTCAATCCGCCAGCGGCGGCGCGCCCAGGCCCTCCGCTTCCGGCACACGGTCCGCCGGCGCCGGCGCTTCCTCGTCGATCGGCGTCAACGGCAGATCCTCGATCGGCGTCTCACCGGGCGCCAAGCCTTCGGCACTCAGATCGAACAGCCCGAAGTAGATCTCGTCATCCATCACCCGCGGCTTGCCGAGCGTCAGGATGTCCGTCCGGCTGGCGCGGAACTCGCGGTCCGTCACGCCGAGCGTGCGGATCCGCTGCACGCGGTCGTTCAGCACCTCGGTAAACACGATCACGCGTTCATGGCCAGACTCGCTGAGGTACCGCCGGAAGTCGGCCGACGAACGCGACGCCTCGGGCACCTGCTCGGCGTAGTCGATCCACAACTCGCCCAGCTCGTCCTGGAACGCTCTGATCGACGTGACCGCCGCCGTGACGCTGCCGGAGGGCTCATCCGATTCCGAGCCAAACTGCGGGATCGTTTCAAAGTCACGCAAGACGCCGCGGACTCGGTCGTTCAGGAGGCGATCGACCGTCACCGGCGGCGGGCTGATCAGCCGCGCGTCCGAGTCATCGAACAGCGAGACGCCGCTCTCCACGTTCAGGCGGGCCTGATCGGCCAGCACCGTGCGGGCCTCGACCGAGAGCTGCCGCAGCGCTTCGAGTTCGGTCAGCGTCAGCGCGACCTCGCCCTCGACCTCCTGGATCGCGACGAAGTCGGGCAGCGCGCCCGCAAACGACGTCGACACGTCCGCGACCGTCGGGCCGTCGGACTGCAGGTCCAACACCGCGAGCCGGGCCGGGTCGGCCAGGAACTCCTGCGTCGCCGCATCGGTCCGAAGGGCGCCCGATGCGTCGAAGACCGCCTCCGGCAGCAGCAGGTCGAGCGTGACCGCGGCGCCGAAGTCCTGCGTGATCTGACGACGCAGCGCGCCCGTCGCATCACCCGAGGCGTTCACACTGCCGAATCGGCCCGAACCCGCCACGCCGCCGGAGAAGACGAAGTCCTCACCCGTCACGTAGTCCACGCCGTCGTCGGCGTCGGCCAGTGCCGCCTCGATCAGCGTCGGGGCGAGCAGCGTGCCCGCCGGCCGCGGCAGCAGCGTGATGCCACTCGGCGCCGTGATGTTCATCGTCCCGAGCGTCACGATGTCCGAGATGCGGGCCGACCCCGCGTTGACGTTCAGATCACCCAGCACCGTCAGCTTCTCACCCGGCGCCATGTTGAACTCGCTGGCTTCGATCAGCAGCGTGTACGCCGAGGTCGACGCCTGCGAGATCGTGTCGGGCGCGGCGTAGATCGTCGCGCTGCGCGGGCTCTCGGTGCGGGCCTGCGTGTTGAACGTCACCGGGCCGGCCGAGCGGATCGTGTCCAGCTCCAAACGCGTCACGCCGTTCACGGCCACCGTCGGGAGCTGCGTCTGCGGATCGAGGATCAACTCGCCCGTGATCGCGTTGAACATCTCCCCGCTCACCGGATCGACCTGCGGCGTCAGCAACGTCAAGAACGCCACCGGCTGGCTGGCGCCCACGTTCTCACGCAGGACGATGTTGCCGCCCGACGTCGCGATCAGGCCACCAGGCCCGTTGACCGGCTGGTTGATCTCGAGCAAGCCCGAGGTGTCGTTGAACGTGGTCACGCCGTCGGTATCGTTCGTCAGCGTGATCGGGCCGTTGAAGGCCAGCTTGCCGGCGGTCAAGTCCGCTTCCAGACGGATCTGCGGTCCGTCCACCACCACACCGCCGAACGAGTTCACCGCGCCGTCGAGATCAACCAAGGAGCCCGCCGAGAGGATCATGCCCGACGTCGCACTCGTCGTGCCGGTCTGGGTCAGGAACGTGGCGCCCGTCGCCGTCAGCGTCCGGCCGACCACCGTGCCGCCGAGCGCCAGCGCTCCGCCCGATCGCATCGAGACATCGAAGTCCGCGGCGGACAAACCGTCGCCGACCACCAGCGAGCCGTTGGACGTCGTCGCGAGCTGGAACGCCCGGTCGCCGTCCACCGCGGTGCGGGAGACTGAAGCCGGGTCGTTGAGAATCAGGTTGCCCGAGGTCGCCGTGACGTCGCGAGCGAACGAAGTCACACCCGTGCCCGCGCCGCCGATGCCAGAGCCCGCCACATCGGTGATGAGCGAGCCGACCGTGACCAGCCCGCCGAACGAAGTGGCGCCCGCGGTGTTGACCGTCAGCGAGTTCGAGCCCGTGACTTCGCCGCCAAAGGCAATCGCCCCGCCCTCGGTGCTGGTCAGTTCCGTGTCCGCGCCCACGCCGACGGCGCCGGCGTAGGTCTGGTTCTGCGTCGTCGCGATCGCGCCGCTGTTCAGGTTCGCCAACGACGAGTTCACGGTCAGGTTGCCGGCCCGGACAAGCCCGTTGATCACGGCCGTCGGCGCCTGAATCGTCAGCGAGGTCCGATCGCCCAGCGGCGCCACCTCGGCAGCCGTCAAACCGTTCAGCGTGATCGTCCCGTCTTCAGACTCGAGCACCGTGTTGCCGCGGAAGTTCGCGCCCGCGGCGTACGTCTGATCGCCTGATTCACCCGGCGCCTGACGCGTCAACACCCGCGTCACACCCGGGCCGAAGGTGACCGGCGTGTTCGAGGTGAACGAACCGACCTGCACGCGAACGTCGCCGCCGAACTCGGCGCCCAACGGCACGTTCAGCGTCAGATCGCCCGCGGCTTCCTTAACGAGTTGGCCGCTAATCGTCAGCGGACCGCTCGCAACATTCAGTGATTGATCACGGGCGCCCACCAGCGTGGCGCTGCCCAGAGACGCCCGCGGTGTATCCAGGTCGCCGCCCAGACGCAGACCCTGTGTCACGGTCAGCCCGTCTGCGCCATCGACGATCAGGTTCCCGCCCACGCCCATCGGGCCCGTAAGGTTCACCGAGCCGTCTACGGTCAATGCCTTGTCGGCATTGAGCAGACCGAACGCTTCGACGTCGCCGCCGATGGTCGTGAACTCGCCGAAGTCAAGGAACCGCGGATCCGGCGAGCCCGCGGGCTCGGGCACATTGGTCAGGTTGCCCGCGATGGTCGTCAGCCCATCGAAGCTGTTGATCAGCCCGTTGACCGTCGCGTCACGGCCGATGCTCGTATCGCCGGCAACCTGGAGGTCGGCCTGCGAGACCAGGTCGCGCCCGATCGTCAGCCCACCGAACGAGGTGACCTGCGCATCCAGAATCGCGTCACGCCCGGCGTTGAGCCCGTTGGTGATGAACGACTCACCGCCGAGACGCACGTCACTGGTAGCGGAGGACAGACGCCCGCCCATCTGATTGGTCGTGAAGTCCACGCCGTCGTCGAACGCGACATCGCCCGTCGCCAGCGCGTCGCCGTTGTCCACCCGGACGCGGTGCGCGGCCGTAATCGTGCCGTTCGCGCCCTCGGACAAAATCGAGCCCGTCACGGTCGAGTTGACACCCGTCGCGTCAAGCAGGACCGGGCCGTTGGTCGCGATCAGGTTGCCGCCGATGGTCGCCGCGTCACTCAGCGTGACACCGGCGTCGCCCGCGACGTTCCCGCCCGCGTTGGTCGCGCCGGCGATCGTCACGGTCTGGCCGGCGTTGAGCGCCTCGATCGCGTCGCCCGCGGTCACGGTTGAAAGGGCATTGATGGAACCCTCGCTTGACCGCACGTCGGCGCCGGCCGAGGCCGGGCCGTTGAGTGTCATAAGACCGAGCGAGCTGATATCCCCGTTGGTCGCGGTGACCTGCTGTGTGGTCAGCGTGCCGCCGAGCGATCGGACCGAACCCGTCGCGGCCGCGGCGCCGTTCAGCGTCACGTCCTGCGCGGCGAGGATGTCCCCGCCCGCGCTGGTCGTGTTCTGCGCGAGGAGCGCCCCGCTCGTCGAGCGGATGTCCGTCCCCGCGACCGCGGCGCCGTTGAGCGTCATCAATCCCGTGGAACGGATCTCCCCGGCCGTGGCGGTGACCTGCTGGGTTGTCAGCGTGCCGCCGAGCGCCCGGATGTTCTGCCCCGCGACCGCCGGGCCGTTGAGCGCGACCGTTGTGCCGCCGGAGATATCCGTGCCCGCGTTGACCGAGTTCTGAGCCACAATCGAGGCGCCGCTCGTCACGCTCTCACCCGCGACCGCCGCGCCGGTGAGTGTCATCGCGCCGCCGGAAGCGATATCGCTGCCCGCGTTGGTCGTGGAGAGCGCCATCAGCGTGCCGCCGGTCGAGCGGATGTCCGCCCCGGCCGACGCCGGGCCGTTGAGCGTCATGTCGCCGGCCGAGCGGATATCGCCCGCGGTCGCGGTGATCTGCTGGGCGTTCAGCGTCGAGCCGGCGATGATGTTCCCGCTCGCCAGCGCCGTGCCGCCGAGCGTCATCGCGCCGCCCGACATGATGTCCCCGCCGTTCGCGGTCACGGCGACCGTGTTCATAGCCCCACTCGACGTCACCGAACCGCCCGCGGCCAACGGGCCGGTAATCGTCAGATCGCCGCCGTTGCCGAGCAGCGAGCCGCGCAGGTTGCCCGAGCTATCCAGCAGGAAGTTCCCGGCCGTGGTCTTGGTGATCGACCCGCCCGCGAGCACGTTGGCCGCCTCGAGTTCCTGATTGCCCACGCCCGAGAAGACCGTGTCCTCGACCGCGCCGCCGGGCAGGCCGAGCGTGGCGGTGTCACGCACGAACACATCGCCGCCGAACGTGGAAGCCCCGTCGATCGACAGGGCGCCCATCGGCACTGAGACCGTCTGGTTGAACACGCCCGCCGAGTTCACGACCAGATCGCCGTTGGAAACGGTCGTCGTCCCCGAGACATCCACCGTGTTCGCGCCGCCCGCCGCCAGCGTCAGCGGGCCCGCCGCCTTGGTCAGCGACGTGTTGATGTCGATCGGCCCGGCCGACGAGGTCACCGTCTGCAGCGCCGCGTTGGTCAGGTTGAAGGTGTTGTTGACCGTGAACCCGTTGTTCGCTTCGGCGTTGCCGCCGAGCGTCAACGCCTGGTTCGCGGTGAACGAGCCGCCGAGCACCCCGATATCCCCCGTCACGCCCAGCGTGCCGTTGGAGACAAAGTTCCCGTCGGCGAGCCCGCCGGCGTCGCCCATGTCGAGATCGACCGAGATCGTCGCCGGCGAGTTGAGCGTCAGATCGCCGCCGCGCTTCAGCAGCGTGCCCACGATCGTGACGGCCGTGCCGTTCGCGTCGATCGTTTGCGCTCCGTTGCCGTCGAAGTCGAGCGCGCCGCCGAGGTCGTCCACACCGAGCGAGATCACATCGGCGTTGTTGTCGCCCAGCTGAATCGCACCGGCGCCCGCCATCGTGTTCGCCAGCACATCGCCGCCCACGAACAAGCTCGGCACCGTGCGAAGATCGATGCCCGAGTTCTGCGATTCGATGTTCCCGCCGACCAGCAATGCCGAGATGTCGCCGATCGTCAGGTCGGCCGCGCCCGTCGAACGCAGCGTGCCCGTGACCGCCAGCTCGGGCATCACGCCGCCGAGATTCAGCGAAGCGAGCGAGCCGATGTCCACCAGCGACGAGTTCAGCGTCAGCCGGTCCGTCATCTCGTCCGCGGCCGCGTAATCAAGCGTCACCGCGCCCACAAACACCAACTCGCCGCCCGCGCCGATCGTCCGATCATCGAACGCCGCGCCCGAGTCGGCCAGCGTCACGTTCTGGTTGAACGTCAGCACGGAGTCCTGCTCTGCCGAGCCATCACCTTCCAGGTTGCGGAAGAGCGTCAGCGGGCTCAGGAACGTGAGGTCCCCGTCCGGGTCGGCCGGCGCCGCGCCGTTCGACGCACGCACGCCGTTGGCCGTGATCGTGACCGCGCCGCCGCCGGCGTTGACCGTCTGGGCGCCCGCGCCCTTGCCGGCGCCGCTGAACGTGATCGTCTGCGTCGCCGCGTCCGAGCCGAGGTTGATGATGCCGTTCGCGCTGAGCAGATCACCGCCCAAGTTCGCCGAGCCGTCCACGATCAGATCGCCGCCCAGCATGTCGACGGTGATGTCGTTCGACAGCGACGCCAAGCCGCCCGCTTCGAACTCCAGATCACCCGCGGTCGACTTGGTCAGCGTCGCCGGCGCCGTGATGTTCAGCGCCGCGTCCACGATCTGGTTGCCCGCCGTGGTAAACGTCACGGCATCGGACGTATCGAGTCCGAGCGTGACCGACCGACCGGCGACGATGTCGCCCGCGATGTCGGCGTTGCCCAGCAGCCGCACATCGAGCAGAGCCGAACTGGCGCCCTGAGTGATCAGGCTCGGCCCTTCGATCACCAGGTTGCCCGACGGGACCGGGTCGCCCACCATCGCCGGCCCGACCATCAGCGTGCTCTGCGCCTCGGTCCGCGTGCCGCGGCTGGCGTCCATGACCAGGTCGCCGTTGGTCGCCTTGATCGCGCTGCCACGCAGGCGGATCGAGCCGAACGCCATCATGCCCTCGGCCCGGCCGGCCTGCATCTCCTGGCGCCCGTTGCCGTCCGCCCGGCTGAACACGATCTCGCTCAGGCCCGCGTTGGTGCCCAGGAACAGATCGCGCCCGGCGCTCATGCGCTCCGCGTTGATCACGGGGCTGCCCTGGATGACCAGATCGTTCGCGGTCTCCAGAATGCCGCTGATCAGCACCGGGTCCGTGGCGTTAGCCGTCTGAATCACGATGGTCCGACCGAACGGCCCGCCGTCGATGCCGTCTTCGTCGTACGCGCGCAGCCGCCCGGCCACGGTGATGAGCGGCGTGCCCGCCGCCGGGGCCAGCGAACGCAGTGTGAAGCGGTCCCCGTCCACCTTGCGCACGTCCCCGTTCAGTTCGACCGTGCCGCCGGCGATGACGTACTGGTCCTGCGCCGCGGTGTTGTCGGGCGCCAGACCCACATCGAACAAAGGCCCGTCGAACCGGAAGATGTCCTGCGTCGGGTTGTTGCCGAGTTGCACGCCGCCCGTGGCGACGATCGACCCGCGGATCGCGTCCGCCGCGCGCCCGTTGATCAGGAACACATCACCCGCCGCGTCGATCGACACCAGGATGTTCGCCTCGGATTCGCCCGCGATCGGGTTCGCCTGCACCTCGCCGCCGGTCAGGTTCAGCGAGTGCTCGCTCCGCAGCGCCAGGCCCGTGTTCGGGCCGGTCGCGATCGCGCCGTTCGCATCGATCAGCCCGCCGACGGTGGTCGACAAGCCGGCGCCGTTGAGCTGGATGAACGAGCCCGAGATCAGCCCGCCGTTGGCGACCGTCAGCGCCTGCTCGCTGAAGATATCCCGCACCTCGACGCCCACCGGGTCGGCCGTCGTGCCCGAAGTGATGCCCGTCGTGCCCGCGACGCTCGACCCCGTGCCGGGCGAGAGGAACCGGGCGCGCAGCGCCGCCGTCACATCGCCGCCGATGGTCGTGTTGTGCTCGGTCGCGAAGTTCTGGCCCGCGGTCACGCTGCCGTCGACCGAGGAGTTGAACACGGTCGTGTCATCGAGCGAGTCGAACGTCACGTTGCCGTTCGTCGCGATGACGTTGCCCGTGATGTCGGCCGCGTCGTTGATCGTCACGCTGTTGAGCGCCTCGACGTTGCCGCCGACCGTGATCTCGCCGTTGGTCGTCACCGAGCTGCCGGTGCTGATGATGCTGCCGGTCGTGCTCGCGCCCGAGAGCGTCACGGGCCCGGCCGACATGATGTCGCCCGGCGCCAGCCGCGCTTCCTCGTTCACAAAGTCGAGCGTCAGGAACTGCTCGGAGTCGATGAACTCGCTGCCGGCGTCCTCGTTCTGCGTCGAGACCTGCCCGCCGACGCGTGTCGTCAGGCCGACGCCGTTGATGTCGATGCCGCCCGACACCGCGAACAGATCGCCGCCGATATCCGCCGGGCCGTTGAGCACCACGCCCGACTCACCCGTCACGTTGCCACCGACGAAAATGTCGCCGCCCAACGTCAGCAGACCGTCGGAACTGACCGACTGCGGCACGATCTCCGGCGGGTCACCCGGCGAGGCGCCGGGCGTGCCAACCCCTCCGCTGATCGTCAGCGATTCATCGCCCTGGATCGCGCCGCGCGCACTCGCCCGGCCGCCGACAACCGCGATCGACTGAAACGTCAGGTCGCCTTGCCCGGCAAAGCCCTCCTCGGAGAGCACATCACCGGTCACGGTGATGCCCGGGCCGATCGGCTCGCCCTCGAGCGTCGGCGCAACACCCGTGAGCGTCAGTGCGCCGCTGAGCGGGTTCAGCAACGAGCCATCCACGAACAAGACACCGCCGGTCGATCCCAGCGTCCGTCCATCGGACTCGAACACGATCTGCTGCTGCACGCCCCCGCCGGTGTCCTTGGCAACGAGGTTCAGATCGCCGTCAAACTGGAAGGTCTGCCCGCCGAACCCCGCGTCCGAATCGATCCGCACCGAGAAGACATCCTGCGGCTCGGTCCCACCGCCGACCTGCCGGTTCGAGCCCGCGATCAACACCGACCCGTCGATCGGCTGGCCGACAGCGCCAAGTCTTGAACCGTTCTGCAGGTACACACCGCCGGCGCCGTCCTGCACCGTAAGCAGCGACAGGTCGAGCGGACCGCTGCCCGGATCGAACAGCACGTTCTGCGGGTTGGCGGGCGTCACAAGACCCGGGTCGTCCACGAACAGCGTTCCGTCTGGGTTGCTGACCGCGTTGAATACATCCGCGTCGGCTTCGATCCACAGGTTGTCCGCGTTCTGAAGGACCGCGTCGTCTTCGAGCGTGATGCTCCCGCTCGAACGTAGCACGAGATCGTTCCCGTTCGCGTTCCGTGAGCCATCAATCTCGATCGCATCCAGCGCCTGGATGCTCGTGCCTTCATCGATGATCAGTTGCGGCGCCGTCAGCGAAACACCGCCGCCCGACACCACCGTCAGCGGGCCGTCTACTTCCATTGAAGCATCGGCCAGGCCCGGCGTAGAGAAGTCGCCGCCCGAGCGCACATGCAGCCCCGTCGAGCCCTCGATCGGCGCCCCCAGCGTCACCGCGCCGCCCGAACTCAGCGTCACCTGCGAGCCCGTCACCACGATCGGCGACGACACCGACAACGACTCGGCGCCCGAGAGCGTCAGATCGCCGCCGAGGTCCGCGAGCGCGCCGCCCGCAACCACATCCCCCGAAGACACACCCGAGCCGTCGGCATCGAGCGTCAGCACGCCCGCATCGCGCGGCAACGGCGCAAAGCCCTCGCCCACGATCATCGACGAAGAAGCCAGTTCCAACCCGCCAACCGAGCCGCCCGGCCCCGCGCCCACACGCGCCGAGCCGGCGTACCCGAGCGTGTCGCCCGAGACGAGGATCGAACCGCCATCCGAAGCGAAGCCGCCCGAGGCGTCCAGCCGCGCGCCCGATTCCACGGCCGTCCGCCCGCCGGAAGCCACCTCGATCGAGCCGCCCGCCGACTGCGACGCAACGCCCGAAGCAGAGGTCAGCGATCCGTCCGTCAGGTACACGCCGTCGCGCCCGTTCAACTCGACCGACCCGCCGCCATCGGCACGCACCGTGCCCGACTGCACGACCGTCGGCCCATCGACCACGACCCAGCCCGAGCTGAGCTGTCCAAGAGAACCCGTCGTCGGCGCCGAGGCGTCGATCTCGCCCGCGTTCACCACCGCGCCGTCCGCCGCGGCCAGCGTCGTCCCGCCGCCACGCGACAGGATCCGACCCACGTTGTGCACACCCAGCGCATACAGGTCGCCCGAGACCAGCAAAGGCCGCCCGCCGTCGGCATAAATGTCACCCGCGTTCAGCACGCCCGCGTCGGCCGAAAGATTGGGCGCCGTCGAACCGCCGCCCGCCTCGGCCCCAGCGCCCACGAGCGCCCGGCCGTCCACGCGGACCATGATGTCTCCGCCCACTTCACCCAGCAGGAACGAATCGCCCGACGCCAGCGTCACGATCCCGCCGTCGGCCCGGATCGACCCGTAGTTGCGCACGTGCCGACCCAAGAGCGTCGCGTTCGTCGCCAGAATCGACCCGTGGTTCTCGATGTCCCCGCCCGCGGCCGCGAACCGGTCGATCCCCATGCTGAAGTCGAGATCCGTGATATCCGCCGACGACGCCACAAGACCCGCCACGTCCACGACCGACCCCGCGCCGAACATCACGCCCGCCGGGTTCACCAGGTACACGATGCCGTTGGCCGAAAGCTGCCCGTCGATCTGCGTCGGCACGCCGCTGTCGATGCGGCTGAGCACCCGAGCCGAGGCGCCCGGCTGCACGAACTGCACCGCCTCGTTCGACGCGATGTCGAACGACTGGAACCGGATGATCGCGCCGTCCGACGCCGTGATCGTCGTCTGAAGCCCGTTCTGCTGGATGCCCACGTCGCCCGAGACGACCTGCGCCCCACGCGGGCCCGCGGGCGCCTGGCCCGCCAGCGCGAAGAGGCACGCCGCCAACGCCGTGGCCCGCGTCGCGCGCCAGCGCGACGTCGTCAGGCCGCAGCACCCGCGCAGCGCCGACAAACCCGCCGGCGTCTCCCGCAGAGCGCTCCGATCACGACCGCCGACCTTCGACTCGCTGCCCGTTTCCGCGTGACGGCTCTTCATCGCGAACGCTCCGCTCTCATCTTCAAATAGATGATCATCAACCCTGTGAACTCAACCCACAGCCCAGAACCCATCCGACACCGATCGCCCGCCGCTCCGCGACGCGCTCGACCAGCCTCCGTGCACCCCAACCAAACCCGGCCCCGAAGCTCTCAGTCACGATCCATCCGACTCAGAACCGCGTAAACCCTGCTCTCACCACCTCTAAAGGCCCCGTGTACCGAGTCTACCCCCCCCTGCCCCGGGTACAACACTTCCGTACATCCCAATGACTTCCGCCATGGTTCTCGGACGCACCATCCCACGCCGACCCGCTTAGAACAGAATCGTCACCACGAAGTGGACCTCGTTGTCGCCCTCTTCCACGGGCTCGGCGGCGTCCGGCAGGTCGTTCAACGCAAAGCCCCAGTCCACCCGCGCAAACAAGTTCCGACGGAAGCTGAACTCCACGCCCACGCCCGCGCCCACGAGCGTCTCCTCGGTCTCGAACGGCAGACGGTCCTGGTTGTCCACCCAGCCCGCATCCACGAACGCCTTGAGCACCAAGTCCCAGTCCGCCTCGCCGTAGACCTCCTGAGGCCGCCAGCGGAAGGGCTGACCGAACAGCTCTCCGGGCGTCGGCGAATACCGCAACGCCCGCGGCACGTGGAACCGGTACTCGGCGTTGACGATCACGACCGTATCGCCCGAAACCACCGACTCCGGGTAGCCGCGGACCGTGAACAGACCGCCGGCGACCTGTTCTTCCTGCGGGATCAACCGCGAGCCGCCCATCGCCGCCTGACCGGAGATGTTGAACGCCACTTCGTGCGCCAGGGTCGAAGACAACGGCGTCGAAACATCACGCCACGCGTCGCCGTTCACCAACGGCTCAAGATAGAACGAGTGACGGAAGCCGAACCGCAGCACCGAGAAATCCCGGTCTACGTCGATGCGGCCGAGCACTTCGAGTTCTTCCTCATCCGCCGTGTTCGCCACGCCGGGCAGGTTGAACTCGTAGGTCAAGAACCCGAACGTCTCGGCGATCCGCGTCCGCCGTTCCATGCGCACGCCCACCCGCGGGATGAAGAAGTCGCTGTCGCCGTCCTCCATCACGATCTCGTTCGTCGTGCTGGCGTTCTGCCAGCGGGCGCCCGCCAGCAGGTCAACGAACAGTTCATCTTTCTGATACGCGTTCCAGATCAGGCCCGCGCCCACACGCGTCGAATCGCCCGTGAACTCCTCGCCCGCCAGGCCCACGTCCGACGCCACGAACTCGCTGTACGCCGCCTCGACCCGGTACCGCAGGCGATCCACGCCCGGCACGTCCGATTCGTATTGACCAAGGAATCCGATCGTGTCCCCATCGAACCCGGCCGAGATGAAGTCGACCGTCAGCGTGTCATCGAGGTTGAGGATCTGATTGATCTGCGCGCCCGCGCGGTACCGGATCCGGTCCGTCTGCTCCGTGCCGGTGTTCGAGACCTGCCCGTAGATCAGCAGCGGGTTCCGCTCGCTGATCAGGTAGTCCACCTGCACGCCCTCGTCCTCGGCCGGCGACAACGCCGCCGACACGCGCCGGCCCGAAAGCCGGTTCATGCGCTGCAGGTACTCGTCCAGCTTGTCGCGACGCAGCAGGTCGCCTTCTTTGACCGTCGAACGCTCGACCACGCGCTGGTGCACCTTCGCGTTCTCGCGGTCCTCTTCCTTGACCCGATCCCCGAACGCCAGCGTCCGGAACGTCCGCACCTCAGACAGGTACACCAGCACCGACAGCGGGTGCGGCTCCTCCTCGTCCAGATCGCGCAGGTCCTCGAACGTGCGCCCACGCACGTCGATCTGCTCCGGGTCCGGCACCACCAAGATGCCGATCAACTGCTCCTCGGTCCGAAGCCGATCCGTGATCGCGTTCCCGATCGCCGCCAGACCCGTCGTGAAGAACAGCGTCCCGGGCTCGATCGCGTCCAAGCGCATCGTCACCGTCTCGAACCGGTCCCCCGTTTCGCCCGGCTGCGTTAGCGCGCCCTCGGGCCCGACACCAAACGTCACCTCGGTCGCCAGCAGGTTTGTCGCGTCCGGCAACTGCGGGTTGCCGCCCGGCACGAACCCGATCTCGAGCCCGTCGACCCGCACCGGGTCCGATTCGATCAGCAGCAACAACTGCGCGACACGCTCCGTCCGCTCGGGCGCGTCGTCCTGATTCAGGTCTGGCGCCGCCGTGCGAGGCGGAGGCAGCGCGACCCGCGCCCATCCCAACACCTCGTCCTGCGCCAACAAATCGTCCTCGGCCGCGCGTTCGATCACGCGCAACGCCGAAGCGTCGAACACCTTGGATCGCAGCGGGAGATCGCGGATCGGCGCCAGCACCGTCGCGCCCTCGCCCGCCGCCGAGGCCGGGTCGTACCACACGCCCTCAACCAAGGTCAGACGCACCGGAACGTCCAGAATCGCCCGCGGCTCAAGCAGGTCACGCAAAGGCGAATCCACGCCTTCATCGAACCCCACCCCAAAGCGATCGATCGCCGACTGCCCGATCGGCAACTCGTCGCGTTCCGAGAGATCCAGTTCGGGTGACGCCTCGCCCTGGCGCACGATCGCTTCCACGGGCGGCGCACTCAGCCCGTACTGCGCCGCCGCCGGGACGCCCAGCACCGCGCCGGCGCCGATCGCGGCCCAGAGACGCAGACGCCCAGAACCCATCAAGCCAGAGCCGACCAACCCAGCCGTGCCGAACCCACCCGCTTGCCCGATCCGATGCGCCTTCATGGCGACTCCTCTCAGAACGCCCCGCCCCCCGGTCGCTCGATCTCAGGAAACCGCGGAATCAAACGCCGACGCCCGGCGCCGGGAACCCCGCGGACCACCCTCAACGTGCACAATCAACCCACACTACCACGATCGACACCACCCGCCTCAGCGCCGTCGCCCTCCGTTGCGCCCGGCGATCCTCCGGGTAATCCCTCAGAAGTTTGCCCAGGTCTTTGTCCCAGGGCGTCGTCCACACGCCGCCGGAGTTCGTCCGAGACCTCGTACGGCACCTCCGTCACCAGGGGGAGCACGCCCGCGCCCGTCCGCAAGCAGCCCAACGCCGAAGGGCCCGCATCCCCCGCGATCACATCCACCCACGCGTCATCCGGGGCGCCGAACGCCAGCAACGAGGCCCGCCCGCCGGTCAACGGCTCGACCAGATCGAGCCACGCCGACAACGCCGAGGCCGAACCAACGCCCATCCCGTTCTCCGGCCCCCCCGCCCCGTGTGTCGGCGCGGGCCCACGCAGCCGACCGCCGCGCTCGGCCACCTGCCGCGCCCGCGCCAGCGAAGTCGAAGCCGACGAACCCGCCGACCTCGAAGAGGCGCCGAGCTCGGCGCCGAGTTCCATCTCCAACGCGTGCATCGTCCGGTAGAGACCTTCGCGGCCCCCGCCGAACGCCGGCGAAGACGCCATCGACGCCAGTGCGCTCAAATGCCGGCCGGGCGGCTCGGGGGCTCTTTCTTCGCGCGACGCCAGCCGGCGCAGGTCGTCTTGCAGCGTCGCGAACGCCGCCCGCACCCCGTCGGCATCGCGCGTCGCCACGAACACCTCTCGCGCCGCGCTGCACGCGGGCATCGCCAGCCGGATCGCCCGCGCCGCGGGCAGCCCGTCGCTCTCGACCGCCACGACCATCGGGTACTTCTTCCGCCCGCGCCCGTCTTCGCTCGACCACAGCCGACCGATGGTGAGCGTGCCCTTCCACCGGCGCACGAACGTGTGCTCGATGCGTTCGAGCCGATCCGCGTCGTCGAGCGCTTCCCACGCGCCGCTGTCCACGACCCGCGCGATGCCTTCGCTATAGAGCGCTCGCCGCAGGTCCACCAGACCGGGCGTTTCCAGCCCGATCTCTTCCATGTGGTCCGCCCAGCCGGGGTGCTTGCCGAAGACCGCCGCGCGCAAGCGGGGCGTCTCCCCGCCGCCCTCGCGACCCAACAGCTTGCCGAGACGTTTCAGCACGATACGTACCCGCTCCCGCTACGCGTTTCCCGATGACGGCGACCCACGCCTCAAGGCTTCGCCCACGATTCACGCTCGCCGATCGGTGTCTCGAACTCGACGCCGAACGTCGCCTCGGGCGTGCCCTGACCGCTCACACGGATAGTCCACGTCTTCCCGCCGTCCGTCGTCTCCCCGCCCAACACCTGCACCATCGCCATCGCCGACCACGGCCCGGGGAACGGACCGAACCGCCCCGCGGGGTTCGCGATGACCTGCTGCGCCGCGCCGGGGCCCGCCACAATCGAGATCGAACCGCCCGGCATCGTCGCCGAGCCGATCGGGGTGCCCTTGAGGAACCCGCGCGTGCCGTCGCCCCGCTGGCGGCCATCTTCGAGCAGCAGGATGTTCCCGTTCTCGCCGCTGATGCCTTCGGGGTCCCAGTTGAAGGTCACCGATTGAGGCCGACGCAGACGGTTGAGCATCGCCTGCATCTTGTCGAGCTTCTCTTGCTGGGTCGGATTGATCTCTTCGCCCCGCATATTGCCCAAGGCGTCATCCACTCTCCGGTTGCCCCGTACGCGGAAATCTTGTGCCCCGACCATCCCCGGGCCAAACCCGCCGGCGCCGCCCGCCGTTGCTCCCGCGCCGAGCGCCAGTTCCATGTCTTGGCGAGCCTGGTCGATCTGCGGCGGGGTCAACGCCCCCGCTGCCGGAGCCGCGGCCTGCATCCCGCTCGCGGGCGTCAGCGCCACGAGCGGGAACTGAGCAAACTGCGTGAGCAGACGGTTGCGCGCCAACTCCGCATCGCCCGCGCCCGCCCTCGCCAATGCCTGGATGCCACCCGTGGCAAGCTCGCCCCAGTACTCCACGCCGCCGGACCCGGTGCGCTCGATCGGCGCCATGATCCGTTCCATGAAGTCCTGCTGATCGAGACGCAGCAGCCACAACTTGGCCCGGGCGCCGTCGTTCGGCGCTTCGCTCCAAGGCGTGAGCGAAGAGGCCTCATCCGAGCCCATGAGCCTTGCCATGTCCGCCAGCGCGGTACGCGCCTGCGCACGCTCATCCGGCAACCGCGGGCCCCACTCGCCTTCGTCCAGAGGCAACTCATCGATCGCCCCGATCCGCGCGTCGAGCAGACGGGTCAACTGATCGTTGATCGGCTTCGCTTGGATCTCGTCCTTGAGCGCCAGGAACGCCGCCCAATCCGCGATCGGCTGCACGCGGATCACACGGTTGTCCCGCAGCAATCGGCCCCAGTACGCGATGTACGACTCGGCGTATTCCTGCCGCGCACGCTCCATCCGGGTCACCTGCGCAGCTTGTGCCCGTGCTTCAAAGCCGACCATGGCCTCAAGCACCGCCGCCGCGGCGATCGGTTCGTACGCCGAATCCAGCCGGCCGCCATCGACCAGTTCGGTACCGGGCAATGTCGGAACGGCCAGCGTCTCACGCCCGAGCTCATCCGCCGCGTCACGCACCGCCTGCTCGACGTCCACCTTCGTCACGGGCGGGTCCGCCTCGGCCGCCAAGCGGAACAACTCGTCCACGCGATCCACCGTTGCCATATCCAGCACGCGGTTCGCCGCGGTCACGCCGAGGTTGATCAGCGCCTTCGGATCACCCGAGGCCCGGCCGCTGTTGTCGCGCTTCTGATCGACCACGCCCTGGTTGATCCGCGCCCGCAGCACGACCAAATCGACAAACCGGTTGAGCTCGATCGCTTCCGATCGAACGGCCTCGCTCTTCGTGTAGATATCCAGACGCCTGCGGTACTCGCGCCCGCCCGCTTCCGACCCGGCCATCAGGCGCGCGTGCAACGCTTCGAGCTGATCCATCGCGCCGATCCGTGCGAGTTTGTCGGCCTCGAGCTGCTCGGCCGCGGCCCGCAGCAACTGCCGCGACCGCTCCATCTCCGTCGGCTCGGGCGGCTCGGCGCCCGTTTCATCGGCCAGTGCGATCGCGGCCTGCTCGTCCATTGGCGTGGGCCCAAGCGCGTCGAGCAGCGTTTGGATCCGCGTCTGCGCCCCGGCCGCCGAACGGTTCACCTGCTCGGTGTACCACGCGGCGAACGTCATCTCGCCCAGACGCCCCGACAGCTCATCCAGCACCGCGGCCTGCGTCTGCAGATCGCGCACCCAGATCGACCAGTCGTCCGCCGTCGTGCGCGTGGGCACGCCGTCGTCCGGTGCGTACGCGTCGAAGATCCGCCGCTCGAGCGCGTCGTACGCGTCCAGCGCCGTCCGGTACCGCTGCGCGACCGCGAACGGATCGTCCGAGGCCGACGCCGAGCCCGACGTCAGCCGGGCGCCGTCGGCGAACCGCTTCACCGAACGCCGGAGCGCCGCGTCGAAGTTCGGCCGGATCTCTTCAAGTGCCGGTCGCGGCCACGCGTTCGAGCCGCCCGCGTCGTCGCGCAGCTCCAGCAGCCGCTTGAACGCACGGTCCACCGACTCCACACCCGCTTCGAGCTGCTCGAGCTGCTCGGGCTCGACCGCCGCCCCGGGCTCGCCGAACCAGCCCAGCAACGGCGAAGCGATCTTGCCAAAGTCCACCGGCGGCGGGTCCTCTTCGTTCGAGCGGTACAGCTTGATCAACTCGGCCAAGGCGCCCACGCCGGCATCGCCGAACTCGCCCGGCTGCCGCTGAGACAGGCCCACCATCCCGCGACGCACGATCGGCTCGAACGCCGACCAGACGAAGACGATCTCCGCCGCCTCGCGACGCTCGTCGCGCAGCAAGTTGTCCGTCGTGGACGACGGATCAAGCAGCGTGGCAACCTTGAACATCGGATGGACGCGGATCTGATCCTCGGCCTTGGCGAGCACCGCCAAGGGCGCCTCGGCCACGTTGTCCGCGCCCTCGACCGGCACGTTCTCATCACCCGCGAACACCACCAGCACATCATCCCGCGGGCCGTTGTCGCCCATAATGACGACTGGGTACGACTGATCCCGTGGGTCCCGTCCGTACGCCTCCGCCGCCGACTGCCAGAACTTCTTCTGACCCGCGATCGAACGCTCGAGTGCCGTGTACGCCCACAGACTCAGCCCGATCAGCAGCACCGCGGCCACGCCCACCACCAGCCGCAACGCCAGCCGCCGCTTGGCCTTCAGCTTCTGCGCGTTCGACGCGCGCGTCACCAGTCCGCGCTCGCGGAACATCTTCTCGACGAACAGATCCCGCAGGAAGTAGCTCCGCTGCCGCTCCCAGATCGAACCTTCCGGGAGCTGATCCATCGACACGCCCATCGCGTCGGCGACCGACTTGTCCAGCGCCGCGCCCTCCTGCATCGCGCTGGCGAAGTAGATCCCGCGCAAGAACAACGGCTGCTGCGCCCACTCGCCTCCCTTGAAAATCGTCTCCAGGTACCGCTCGAGGTTCGGCGCCAGGTTCACCAACGCCTCGGGGAACTCGTACAGCGCGTCGACCTCGTCCACACGCTCGCCGCGCTCCCGCGGCTTCGGGTCGTACAGCAAGCCCATCCGACGCTTGATCAGACGGTCCTGCATGTTCAGCAGGTGGTCTTCCACTTCGTCGGCGCGGAACGGCTCGTCCAACGGCGCCGGGTTCGACCAGCCCACGATCTGGTGCTGCAGGCTCGGGTCGTCCATCGAGTCGAAGAACTCGCGGAAGCCGTTGACCAGGTCCGCCTTCGTGATCACCACCACGACCGGGAACCGCACGTCGAGCTCGCGCTGGATCAGGCTCAGCTTGCTGGCGATGTTCGCCGCCTTGGTGTCCACCTCGTCGATCGAATCGCGGATCAGGCTGTCGGCCGGGATGCACAGCATCACGCCGTTCAGCGGGCAGTTGGGACGCGCGCGGCTCAAGAGCTTCAGAAACTCGCGCCACACCTGCCCGGTCTTCCCGCCCGCGTCCTCGAACACGAGCCGGCCGGCCGTATCGAGAATGACCGCGTGGTTGCTGAACCACCAGTCCATGTTCAGCGTGCCGCCCGAGCCCTGCATCTCGTCTTGCAGGCCGGGCGGGAAGCCGATCATCGAGTGCCGAATCGCCTCGGTCTTGCCCGCGCCCGGCTCACCGACGATGACGTACCACGGCACGCTGTAGACGCTCTTGCCGTGCTTGCGGAAGGTCTCCACGCCTTCCTGGAAGCGCCGGCGGAGCTCGTCCACCCGCGCCGCCGCGGCCGCGCCGCCCGCGCCGCCCGTCCCGGCCGCGCTCGCCGCGAGCTCATCCTCGAACGCCTGCGCGCGCTTGCGCCGCTTCGTCGCGATGATGACGAAGAACACGAACAGGATCAGCCCGACGACCATCAAGCCGCCCAGCAGCACCAGCCCCGCGACCCAGCTCTGCAGGAACACGTAGACCAACAGCAACAGCAGCAGCAACACCACCACGCCGCCGCCGACCAGCACGAGCACGTTCTTACGACCGCCCATCAGGATCCCTCTTCCGAATCGCCGTCGGTCGCCGCGGGCGCCGAGCGCTCCACCGACTCCGTGATCTTCTTCACCGCGTCACCCAGCTGGCCGCGACCCGTCATGAACAGCGCGATGTTCGTGACGAACAACGCCAGCACCAGGCCCAACGCCGCCAGCGTCACGCCGATCATCTTCTTCGCCGGCGGCTCGATCAGGTCCGACGTATCGATGTTCTCGTACGCCTCCGGACAGACCATCGCCTTGTCCGACAGGTCGATCAGGTCCAGCTTGCGGAGCTGCGCGCCGAGCTGCTCCATCAGCGACCGCAGCTTCTCGTGCTGGCCTTCATAGAACCCCTGGAAGCCCAGCCCGATGGCTTGGTAGTACACCACCAGCCGCTCGCGCGCCTCCGCGTCCCCCTTCTCCGCGGCCGAGAGGTCTTCCTCGAGCAGGTCAAAGAAGTGCTCGTCGCCCACCAGCCCGCCGAAGTCGCGCTGCATCTCGTCCCAGTCGCTCGCCATCTTCAGCTTGCTCGACTTGATCATGTAGTCGGCGAAGTACACCAGTGGGAGCTGGATCTCCTTGAACTGCTGCTTCAGCTCCGGGCGAGACGAGGCCGTCTCGTTCATCTCGCTGAACACCTGATCCAGATCCGCGCGCACCGCCGCGGCGCTCAACGGCGCCCCCGACCGCGCCGACCGGTTCAACCGGCACACGTACTGAAACCAAGGCTCGCACAGCTCAATCAACAACGACATCGCAACTCCGAACGTTCCTCGATCGCGCGCACACCACGCGCACCCACTCTTACACCGTCATGTACAGCGTGATCTCGTAGTCCGAGCTCTCTGCCTCGGGCCACCACACCGCCACGTCCCGGCCCTCCGAGATCGTGTCCCACATCCGCTTGCTCTCGCCCCGGTTCAGACGGAAGTAGTGCAAGCCCTTCTCCGCGGGCAGCGTCACCGGCGGCATCCGCTCCCACTCCAGCTTCACGCCGTAGACCCGCGAATCCCACATGTTCCGGCTGATGAACTTGAAACCCTTGGTGTCCTCGACCAGCTCGGCCAGAGTCGTCGGGTCTTCCTTGCTCTTGATGCCCAAGAAATACTCGCTCGGCTTCTCCATGTGCTCGTCGGTCAAGGAGGCCGCGTAGATCGGGCCGTCCTTCGGGAACGGCAGCTTGAGATACGTCGCCGCGTCGCCCGCGCCCAACAGCGAACGGATCTTCTCCGTCAGATCCTCGAACACCACGCCCGGCCGATCGTGGTCGTAGCTCGGGGCGCCGAACGGATCGGCCACCGGGTCCAGACCCGCAAGCTCGCCCAGCAGCTCGCGCATCGCCAGGTACGCGTCGAACGGCGTCGTCGCCGGCGCCTCCACCATCGCCGGCAGCGTCCCCGCGTACCGGTTCAAGGTCCGAAGCTTGAGCACCCGCGCGAGCTGTTCGCCGCGCAACTGCTCCATCGTGAAACCACCGCGGGTCATCACGACCAGCAGCTCACGCCGAGCGCCCTCGACCGCCGCCGAAAGATCGCGGAACCGCTCGCGCAGCACCGCGCTGCCTTCCATCAAAAGACTCGGCGGCGCAAAGCCCGTGTCCAGCCTCGGCACCGCGCCGTCTTCGCCCGCGCCGCGGATGATCTTCAAGAGCGGGATCGTCTCCATATCCGTCCGGTCGTCGTCCTCGAACAGCAGCCGCGCGTTCACGCGGCGCACCGGGATCGTCCATGGGCTCTCGCCCGTGTTCTCGTCGTAGACCTCCGCCTCGGCCACACGCCACAGCCGCTTGGCCCGCGTGTCCTCGCTGCCCAGCTCGATCGCGTTCGAGCGCGACGGGTACCACACCGGCGCCCCCAGCAGCACCGTGATCGGCTTGTTCGAGCTCTCGAACCGGTCCTTGAACTCCAGCTGAGGCAGCTCGGCGCCCTCGGGGTAATCGATCACCGTGCCCGACGGCAGCACCGCCCGCATCGAGTCGAACTTCACCACCAGATTCTCGAGCGATTCGGGCGTCAAACGGCTCTGAGCCACGCCGTACGGGTACGGGAACGAGGATCGGCGCTCGGCCGACAACCGCGCGACAAACCCACGCTGCATCGTTTGCAGATGGTGCGGCTTGAGAAACGCGCCCTCGTGCCAATGAACTTCACTGCTATGCGACACACCACGTCCTTCAAACCACCCACACGCCGACCGACACCCAACACGAACTCACGCCCGGATCACGACACCCGATCCCTACCGCTCCAAGCCCTTCACCAGCTTCTCCGCGTACGTCCCGATCAAACCCACAATCTCCCGCTCGATCGTCGCCTGGTCCGCCGAGCCGAACACTTCCTTGTACTTACGCCACGCCGCGACACCGCTCGATTCCAGCGTCTTCTTGTCGCCCTTGGCCCAGCCCTCGATGCGGTCGGGCGCGAAGCGCTCGTAGTGACGCTGGGCGTACTGACGCCCGGTCTGCGGGATCGAAGCGACCAGCGCCGCGATGACCTGCCGCAAGCGCTCGATCTTGGCGACCATATCGCCCCGCGCCGCGTCCTCATCGCCCGTGACAAACGACCGAAGTTCTTCCAGCAGCTCGCCCTGCCCGCGCACCGGGCTCTTGGGCGCGATCTCTTTCCACGCGCCCCACACCACCGTGTCCACGGCTTTGGTGAACTCGGCCAGCAGCCGCAACGATTCGAGCGCGCGCGTCGCGTCGATCGACGCCGACTCGTCCATCCCCAGCCCGGCCTTCAGCGCCGTGGTCGCCCGGTCCGGCAGGTCGCCGCCGCCCTCGGGCAAGATGCCGACCTCCGCCAACCGTTCGCCCACCTTGCGTCGCTCGGCCGCGCCCATCGAAGACGCCAGCGTCGCCAGCCGCTCGGTCAGGAACGCCGCGTCGTTCAGCTCGCGCTCATCGGAGTCCGACCGCCCCTTGTCGCCCTCGGCCTGCTGCGATCCGGGCCCCCACGCCTCCCACG
This sequence comes from Planctomycetota bacterium, assembly GCA_039815345.1. GTDB lineage: Bacteria > Planctomycetota > Phycisphaerae > Phycisphaerales > UBA1924 > JBCBZM01. Next base: position 39,098 of record JBCBZM010000001.1, read on the forward strand.
TCGGGAACCGCCGCTGCAGCTCGTCGAGAAACCCCGGACGCTCGTCCGGCCGAAGCGACGCCATCGCCCGGTCGATCTCATCGAGCAGATGCTCCTGACGCACCTCGGGCGCCTGCTCGGCCAGGTCGGCCTGCACCAGGCGCAAACGATTCGCCGTGGACATCACCAAACGAACTGTGTCGTCGCTCAACGCCGACATCGAATCCTCCCGACCGCGGCCTCAGCCCGAACAAGCCAAGCCGCGAGTATACCGCCCACCCAAATCCGACCCCGCCAAACCCAACACTCCGCCAGCCTCAACGCTGCGCCAGCCGCAACGACTCCTCCAGCCGCTCGGCCAACCAGTCCTCCACCGTCCCCCATCGGCCCCGAGGCGCGATCGCCAGGCGGAACCCGACATCCGAGTACCCGATGTTCATCTCAATTTTCGTGAGATCACCCCGCCCGCCGCCCGCCGGCCCAAGCGGCTGATCCACCGCCCCAGCGCCGACCGCCGGCGTCATCGCCGAATGACCCATCACACCCGCGCGGGTCTGCAAGGCCTGCCACAACGCTTCCAAATCGGGCGCCTGCGGGTCGTCGGGGTTCACCTCAAACAGATCCTGTGACCCGTCCGCGATCACCCACTCGGCCACGTTGCCGATCAGGTTCGTCAGCGTGCCCCTCGCGCCGCCCCGCGCCGGCCCGTCGTCGACCTCGCGGAACCACAGCGCGCCGTCGGCGCCGTTCCAGTCAGAACCGCCGTCATCCTGCACCGCCGCGGCGGCGGGGTCGCCCACGTTGCCCTGTGCGTATTCGTGCTGCTCGCGCCAGAGACCGCGACGCAGGTTCGATCCCAGGGCGCCCTGATCCATCGCCGCCCGCAACGCCCCGCCGTTGCCGGGCGCGTACATCGGATACTCCGTGCGCATCGCCGCCCGGAACTCCGACACCGTCGGCAAACGACACCCGAGACCCTGCGCCAGGGCCATCGCCGAGTGCGGGCCCAAGTACTGCATCGGGTGCTGCTCTGTCGGAGGCTTCCCAGCACTCTCAGGCATCCCGGGCGCGATCGGCTCACGGTCGCGATCGAGCCCCTGCTCAGGCAACCACGCATCCGCGCGCGAAATCCGCCCCCGCCCCTCATCGCGGGTCCAGCTCTGCACGAAACCCCCGGGCGTCTTCAAAGTCTCCTGGAAGTCGGCCCGGCTCCGCCCGAGCGCGTTGTTCATCGCCCACAACGCGACCGACACGCTCACTTCTTGATCGCTCACCAACACCGGGACCTCGCCCGGGCCGGACACCAACCGGAACGTCAGCACCAAATCCGACGTGTTCCGGCCTCGGCGTTTCATCCGGTACACCAGCTTCTCCGGCGGCCGCCCCCCGCCCGGCACGATCGCCGCCGCCCCATCAAACACCCAATCGGCGATCGCCGGACCGATCTCCTCGGGCTTCGCTTCGGGCTCCTCGTTCCTCGAAAGCTGGTCAGCCGCCTGGTACAGGGGCGTCTGCGGCGCCCAGCTCGGCAGATCGCCCCGCGGCCTGGTCTCGTTCATGAACGCCTGCACGACCAGCCGCGCCCGGTTGTCGTCTGCGATCCCGCGCAGCTCCTCGCGCACCAGCACCGTCGAGCGGGCCCGCCACCACAGGTCCCCCGTTAACCCCGCAACCGTGATATCGAAGTCGCCGCGCCTCGAAACGATGTCGCCGAAGACCTCCCCGTCGGCCGCGCGCATCGCCGCCGCGCGCCAGATCGCCGGCGCGTTCTGCGCCACCGAACCGCGGACCGCATCCAGTCGCGACCCGGGCGCCCCGCTCTCGGCCCACGAGATCAACCCCGTGCGCACCTGCGCCGCAAAGTCCAGCAACTCGATCGGATCGACCCCCGCGCCGTCGCCGCTGACGTCTGCCAGTGCCGCGCACCAGCGCCACGCCTGCGTCAGCCGGGCGTTGGCGCCCGCGTTGGTTCCGCCCGCCGCCAGCGCCGCCCGCGCCGCGTCAACCGTCCCCGCGTCCCGCACGGCTCGCACGCCGGCGACCAACTCGGCCACGCCCGAGATCGAACGCCGCACGCCGTCGTACGAAGCATCGCCCGATTCGATCGACGCCAGCACCGCCTCGATCGTCCGCGCCGAATCACCCGCCGCCGGCTCGTCCAGCCGGTACGCCTCGACCAGCCGGTCGCGGATCCAGACCGCTTCCCGGGCAATCGTCAGCGCACCAACCTGCCACGCGTCGAACGACTCGCGCACGCCGTTCCGCTCCGCGATGACCTCCGCGTCGGCCAGACGCTCGGGCTCGCCGATCGACGCCACGAACCGTGCGCCCAACTCGGCCACGCGTTGTTCCCGCTCCGTGCGCACGGCCGCCAAGTACCCCGCCGCGTCGAACACACCGCCGTCGGCTTCGCCCCCCCCCGGCGCGGGCGTCACCCGGCAGAAGACCGCCTCGTCGTCCAGCCGGCGGAACTGATCCAGCAGCCAGTTCGTCCGGTTGAAGAAGGCCGTGTACGCCGGGTCCTGCGCGTTGGCAAATGACCGCCCCGACAGATGGGCGCGCCACTGGCTGTCCAGACCGGGCGACCGGAACGACTCGTTCGTGCGCTCGGCGATGTACTGCTCGGGCGTCTGCAGGTAGGGCTGCACCGCACGGGTGGTCTTCGCGTCGGCATCGGCGATCGCCTCGCTCGCGTCGGCCGCCGCCTCGCGCAGGCGCTCTTCCGAAGCGACCACCGCCGGCAGCGACCCGGCCTCGGCGACCAGCGCCACCGCCTCGGCGATGTCGCGCTCCATCTGCTCGGCGACATCGAAGCCCTCTTTGGCGCGCACGATCTCGACGCGCGCGCGCATCTCTTCGATCGTCGAGCCCCACGCCTCGGTCGGCCTCGGATCCTCCGCCAGCCGCGCGTACTGGTTCACCTCCCTGATCCAAAGCTGGAAGTCGCCCCGCGCCGCCAGCCTGCCCACCGATGACGCATCGTCCGACGCCGCCAGCGCGTCCCAGTCGATCCGGTCGTCCGGGTCCTCGGCCAACGCGATCAACTGATCCACTTCTTCCCGCTGCCCGGCCGCGTTGACCAACGCCTCCGAAGCCGTCGTCGAGCGCGCGATCGCGTTCTGCACGACCACCGCCTTGCGCTCCAGACCCAGATTGGCCCGCCGGTCCGCTACTTCGACCAGCCGATCCGACGCCTCCTGCAACGCCTCGATCTGCTCCACCGCCGCCGCCGCTTCTAACAACGGCTCCATCCTGTCCCACTTCGGCGCGGGCGCCGTATCCCACGCCTCCGCGCGCCTCAACAGGTCTTCCGAGAGACTGCCCCACCCGCGGCCGTCGTACTCGTCCGCCCAACGCTCCGCCAACCGCGGGCCCGACCACGCCTGCACCTTCGTGCGCAGCTCTAACGAGAGCGCCGAGATCTCTTCGATCCGCCGCAGCACTTCCGGTCGGCGTTGCGGCCCGGCGCGCAACGCCGCGGCGCGTTGCGCGCGGAGTTTCTCGATCAGATCGTCGTTCGTCCCCTCCCAAGGGGACGCGTACCGCAGCGGATCGAACACCGACTGCGGCCGAGCCTCGGTCGGCGGCTGCTCGACGGCCGCCATCGGCTCGAGCAAAAGCGTCCCCAGTTCGTCGCGCAACCGATCGAACGCCTCGACCGTCTCGGTGTCGTAAACCGCGTACGCCGCCAGCCCGGGAGGCAAAGCGCCCGGCTCGGGCGTCGCCCCCGGTTCCAGCCTCGGCGCCAACTGCGCTTTCACATCCTCAAGCCAATCGTCGTTCTGCCTGACCAGTTCGATGAGCTGACCGGCCGCGATGTCGCGCTGCTCGGGGGTCGTCTCGGGCGTGAACTGCCAGATCGCGACACCGATCGCGGCTGCCGCGGCCACGCCGCCAACGACCCCCGCGGGCTTGCGCCAGTCGAACGGCTCGTGCGGCAAGGCCTGCGCGATCGATTCCAGATCGGGCAACGAGCCGCGCTCGAGCGCCCGCGGATCGATCAGCGTGTTGACCAACTCCCGCCACGCCTCGCCGCTTCGGCCGAGCCCCTTCCACGCCGGGCCTGCCGACGCCGTCGGGGGCACGGGCGTGCCTTCGTCTTTGCGCTCGATCACGCGCCAGAGCAGACGCCCGAGGGCCGCGGTGTCGTGCTTCGGCTCGGCGGACGCCGTCGCATCCCGGGCCGCGCGCCCGCCCGCCCGGCCGACGGGCCGTGGCATCGGCGTCGGGTCGGTCAGCAGCACGCCCGAGCCGTCCGCTCCGACTTTCAGTTCGCCGCCGGAGAACCGCTCGATCAGGACCGTGTCGAACCCGAGCGAGTCCATCGCCCGCCCGTGCGTGTGGTGGTAGTGCTGGAGCCCGCGGACGATGCCCGCCGCGATCGGCCTCAGCGACCGCGCGTCGAGTGTGAAGCAGCCCTCGACGATCGCTCCGAGCGAGGTGTCCGCCCAATCGGTCGCGACGAAGGCCAGCCCCTTGGCCCGCCCGGACTCAACGACCCCGGCCCAGTTCGTTCCGGTAGTCGATGACGCCTTGTTGCCGTCCGTATCGCCCAGTTCGCTCTGCAGCCGACCGGACTCGATCAGCCGCGCCGCCCAGAGCGCCGCCGACGCTTCACCCGCGAACAACGCCGCCGGCTCAAAGACGCGCAGCCGCACCGTTCGGCCGTCGCGCGCCTCGGCGCGATAGACCGAGACCGGCCCGCGGTCCAGGAGACGTTCTTCGAGTTGATACGACCCGAGCGTGCGCATAAGAGAAGCCCGTAGACCCCGACCGCGTTCGATGCCCCCCGGCCAGCGACCCCTCTCTCTCATTGATCGGAGAGCCGATGGCGGCGCCCGATCGAAGCGCCCGAAACAAAGCGCCCGAAACAAAGCAATCGCCATGAGCGTCAACCCACGGCGACATCAGCGGTTCATGGCCCGGCGTCAGCCGGGCGGCGCAGCACGTTCCGCGCATAAGCCTGCGCGGGCGTCAGTTCTTCTGCGGCTTCTGGGCCGACATCACCCGCAGGCCCGCATCGGTCAGCGCGACCTCGATCTGCTGGCCGTTGTTCCAGAACTTGTTGCTCAGCGGGATCGCCACCTTGCGGGTGTCGAGCGCCGTCGTCGTGTCGCCGCGGCCCATCGCGGCGATGAGATACACGAAGCGCGCCCCGGTACCCCCATCATTTTTGCGGGCGTTTTCCCCGAGCCACTGCGTCCAGATCGGGTCCGTCTTGCTCAGCGTCTGCGGGCCCGAGCCGGGCGTGAAGACCATCGTGTTCTTGATCTCGCCCTGGCGACGCTGCGAACTGGGCAGGAAGTACTGGTCCACGTTCAGGCTGTCCCAGACCGCCTTCTGGTCGTTGCTCACGCCGACGAGGTCCACCTCGATCGGCGTCGCGCCCGCAACAGCCGGCGTCACCACGATGTCGTACCGCCCCATCCGTTCCGGCGAAGCGCCGCAACCGATCAGGCCCGACAGCATCGGGACCGCGATTAACGTAACCAGAGCCGCCTGCATCCACTTCACCCGTCCGAACATCGGTCGTGCCTCCTGATCGCCCCGTGCGGGCGATGTCGTTGTCATCGGCGCCGCGACACTCGCGACCGCCGATTGCATTGCGTGTCATCTCATCCGCCGGCGCACTCAAGCCGGCCTCGCGGCGGACGCCGAAGAGCGACGCCCGAGTAACCGCGTACCGCAAGCGCCCGCAGCGTCATCCCCCTGATCCACGAATCCATAACGAGCGCGCGTGAACGCACCATACCACCCAGAAGCCGCTGACGCCTCTCGGGCCCGCCAGCCCCACCCCAGCCGCGCCTAGCTCCGCAGCCCCGACCGGGCCCGCCGAAGCACCGAGGCCATCTCCCGGTTCTCGCTCCAGTCCACGACCACCAGGCTCCGGCTGCGGAGCAGGAGCGACTCGAGCGCCGCCACCACGGGTTCGTAGATCAGGTGCGGCGCCGGCGGTGACGCGTCTCCCATACCCGAGACGAAGCTGTCCGGGCCCCAGCCCGGCGCCATCCGCACGAGTACTCCGAGCGTGTCGTACCAGAGCACCCTCGGCACGCGGTCGAGCGCCTCCCGAGGCGCCACTGCGTCCGAGGTCAGCCGTTGCGGGCCCAGCGACTCCAGCCAACGCTCGTCACGCTCGAAAATTGCCCCAATCCGCTCGGCCAGCGGCACGCTCTCTTCGTGCTCCACACCCACCTGCCGCGCCAGGCTCAACAACTCATCAACCGCCTTGGGCAGCGTGGTCTCACGGTCGACCAAGAGGGTGCGCACACCCAAGACCATGAGCCCGTACAAATCTCGGGGTGACGTCAGCCGGGGGAGCAGCTCGAAACGCATCCCCCGTAGAGGGGCGCCGCACGCGGAGCGGATCGCTTCTCGGTCGGCTTCGCCCATCGGAATGCGCAGCGAGCGGAAGCGCCATTCTCCGCCGGCCAGCGACGAGTCGTCTTCCAGCCGCCCACGGAGGGTCATCAGCCGTTCGCCCAGCCGCGCGTGCACCGCGAGCAGGTCGGTCGGCGCCGGGTCCACGGCTTCGTTCGTGATGAACGTCCCCTCGACCACCAGATCGCCCACGGCCTGGCCGGGCGAGACATCCTCGACCACGATCTCGCGCAGACGCAGATCGCATCGGCCGGAGACCGGCGAGCCGCCCTCGGGCGCAAAGACCGTCGGGCCCTCGTCGGAGCCGTCAGACGCGCGGACGAAGACCCGCTCGTTGGACTCGGCCATGGGCAACTCGACGGCCGAGCCGGCGCCGGTCAGCCCGACCCGGGCCGTCCACAAGCGCGGGAGCGCCACGCCCCCGTCGCCGAGCCGAACGCCGAACAGTTCGGGCCGGACATTGAGCAGCGGGCGGCGGGTCAGACGCGTGACGGTTTCAACCGCGTCCACGGCATCGGCGAGCAGCTTGGTCTTGAGGTGCAGCGCCTCGATCAGCTGCGACGACGCGCCCCGGCGTGTCTGGAACAACCAGCCGCCGCCGGCGTCTTCTTCGTCGTCCTCATCGCCCGAGGGCCCCGACGCGCCGCCCGGCTCGCCCCACAAGCCGGTCAGGCCGATGACTGTGCGTCCGGATCGGATGCCCGGCGCCGGCGCCCCGCCGAGCGTGTCGCAGAAGGCTTCGTAATCGATCGACGCCCGGCGGGTGAGGCGCAGCAAACCCCCGCCAAAGAGAAGCGTTCGCTCGCCGACGACCTCTTCGATGCCCAGGCCGCCCTCGTTCAGAGGCGCGCCGTCCGTGACCGCCACAAACGTCGGCGTTTCGTCTCCGGCGCCGGTCCACAGATATCGATGCAATGTGGCGCCGTAGGGCGCGAGCGAGGCGTCTTCGAGGGCTCGGTCGTCGCGGCAGAGCGCAAGCGGGCGGCCGTCGGGAAGTGCCAGCGGCGCGAGCCCGCCGGCGGCGTCGATAACGATGGGCGCGGCGGGGTCGGATTCAGCGCCGGGCCGCACCAGTTCACCCGGCAGCACCCCGCCCCGCGCATCGCACGACCGCGTCCACCGGGCATCGATGAGCCGATTATTCAAAGACGACGCGCCGGCCCGGAGCGTCCGCGACAGTCGCTGCGCGTCCTGCATCGCGATGCGGAGCCACGCGTGGGCCGAACCGCCGGCGTCGGTCAGGGCGCCCAGCACGACCCGCGCATCCGGTTCGTCGTCCAGATCCATCACCCTCGGGCCCGAAGGATCGGACCCGACGAGCACGCTGACCGCGAGCCCCGCGGGCCAGCCGTCGGCCGCATCCGCGGGGGCGGCTTGGGCAAAGGCCCGCCCGATCGGGCAGGCACGCCACCCCTGAGGGATCTCTGTTTCGTCTCGCCGGCGCATCGCGCTCCTCGCCCGCTCCCCATCACTCAACAGCCGCAAGTCTAACCAAACGCCGACCCCGCACTCAGCACCCCGCGGCCAGCGGCCAGCGGCCAGCACTGCCGGCCTGACACGACCGGCCGGGCGCGAGTATCCTCGCGCCCGCATGACTCCGTCTGACGCTCCTCAACGCGAAGCGCCTCTGGCGAACTGGGCTCGCCCGTTCGAACGGCTCGCCAACGCGCGCTCCTTCAACAACATCATGACCGGCGTCATCGCGGTCGCGAGCATCCTGGTCGGCATCCAGACGTACCCGGCGATCACCGAGCGTTTCGGGGACATCCTCGAAGTCACCGACACCGTCATCATCACCATCTTCGTGGTGGAACTGATCATCCGCATGCTCGCCTGCGGGCAGCGGCCTTGGCGCTTTTTCACGAGCGGGTGGAACGTCTTCGACTTCCTGGTGGTCGTCGTCTGCCTGATCCCCTTCAGCCGGGAGTTCGGCGCCGTCTTGCGTCTCGCTCGCGTGCTCCGCGCGATGCGTCTGTTCAGCGCGATCCCGCGGTTGCAGATCATGGTGACGGCGCTCATCCGCTCGATCCCCTCGATCGCCTACGTTGGGCTGCTGCTGTTCTTGCAGTTCTATATCTACGCCGTCATCGGTGTGGTGCTGTTCGGCAAGAACGACCCGGTCTACTTCGGCACCGTCCACGACGCCATGCTCGCGCTCTTCCGGGTCGTGACGCAGGAAGACTGGACCGATGTCTGGTACATCCAGATGCGCGGGTCGGACATCTACTACGACGAATACGCCAAGAACGTCCTCGCCGGGCTGATGACCGACCGCGCGTACGTGCCGAAGGCCCAGCCGATCATCGCGGTGGTTTACTTCATCTCGTTCGTCATCATCGCGACGTTCATCGTGCTCAACCTGTTTATCGGTGTCGTGCTCAGCGGGATGGACGAAGCACAGAAGGAACAGGCCGCGGCCAAGCTCCTCCGCAGCGGCGGGCGCAACGAGGTCGCCGAGCGCCTGCAGGGCATCGAGAGCCGCATGGACCGCACGCTCAATGAACTGAGCGACCTGCGCCGGGCGCTCGCCCAGGCCGAGCTCGCCGCCGAGCACGCCGAGCACACCGCCGGAGAAGGTCCACAAGATCCCGATATGAAACCGACCTGAAGCCGACGTGAAACCAACGTGACACCGACCTAGGTCATGCACGGGCCGCGCGCCGGTTATCGCGCCCGCCGGTGGCGGCCGCGCGAGACCTGAACGGCTGCGCGGACCGATACCGACCACAGCCCACACGCACACGCCAAATCGGTGGCCGCCCACGCGCTGCTTCGGATGCTTGCCGTATCCGCTCGCGGCGTCGTGCCGTGGTCGACTCCGGAAGGTGTACCCATGCAACCCATCGGCCCCAACCCGTCCCCCATCGGCGCGATCAACGCCGTGAACAAAGTGAAGGATGAACGGGGAGGTGTCTTCGAACGCCTGTCCACGGGGCTGCGCATCAACCGGGCCTCGGACGACCCGGCCGGGCTGATCTCGTCCGAGCAACTGCGTTCGGTGCTGTCGGCCTTGGAAGCCGAGACGCGCGCGGTCGAGCGCACCGATGCGGTCCTGAACGTCGCCGACAGCGCGCTGGCCTCGGCTTCGGGCTCTTTGAACGACGCTCGCGCGGCGGCCGTGGCCGCGGCCAACACGGGCGCCCTGTCCGACGCCGAGCGCGCCGCGTACCAGACGCAGTACACCGACGCCGTCAACGCAGCCAACCGCGCCATCGACGACGCCGAGTTCAACGAGCAGGCGCTGTTCGACGGCGAGATCACGGCCCGCGCCGGCGAAAGCGAGTTGAACCTGTCGCGCCCGAGCACGGACGAGTTGTCCGCCGCCGATCTGGCCGCCGACCCGAGCGCGGCCGCCGAAGCGCTGGACGCGGTCGCCGCACGATTGGCCTCGGCGCGGGGCGAGATCGGCTCGTTCCAGTCCAACGCGCTGGGTTCACGGGCCGAGTCGATCCGCGACGAATCGCTCGCCGTCGCGTCCAGTCTCAGCGAGATCCGCGACACGGACTACGCCCGCGAAACGGCCGAGCTGGCGCGGACGCAGATCCTCGAGCAGACCAACCAGACCGCGCTGGCGCTGTCGCTGGCCAGCGCCAGTCAGGTCTTGCGCCTGCTCTAGAGCTGCACTCCAGACCTGCGTGCGCCGATCCACGGGCGGCGGTCCGCTCGAAACCACCCCTCTACAACGGGCGCCGTCGCCCGTTTTTTACTGCGCGGCGGCTCAGCGCGCCGAGCGGATCTCCAGACGCCAACCCGTGGACTCAAAGTCGAGCGCGTTCCCGCTGAGCAGCGTCTGCACGCCCGGCTCGAGCGGCACGAAGCGCCAGCCGCCCTCGGTCACGAGTCGGCCGTTGTCCGCGAACCACAGGTAGCGGTACTGGATCGTGATCTGCTCGCGGGCGCCCGACCGCACGGGCGTCTGCACGCTGACGGGCTTGCTGAGGTAGCCGCCGTCGGGCGTGCCGCCCTCTTGCAGGATCCCGTCGTACACCACGAACACGAACTCGTTGAGCCCGGGCTCGACCGTGATGCGGGGGTAGTTCTCGGGCGGGAGCGTGTCGGCCCGCGCGGTCGGCGCCGCCGGCGGCTGCGTGACCTCGCACCCCGTCACGAACAAAGCCACCGCCGCCGCGCTCACGATCCCACTCCGCCGCATCGCACGCTTCGCATTCATCGTCCGTTCCTTTCCATCGCCGAATCCTCGGCGTTCAGACTGACTCGCATCTCTGATTCCATCGCCGCGCGCACCGCTTGCAGCGCCGCGGACCGCGGCTCGTACGCCGGCGCCTCACGGCAAATGAGCCGCACAAACCCGATGCTGCCGGGTCGCGGCGTGTAGAGACCGTCTCCATTTTCAAGCACGTGCCGCAGCGTCGGATCGCGCTCGGCCGATTCACCGAAGACGATCTCCTCGGCCTGGTACAGCTCGCGCAGTTCGTTCACGCCGATCGTCCGCGGCAGGCCGGCGCGCCAGTAGTCCTCCATGACCGAAACCGAAGGCGTGCGCACATCGCGGCCGCCCAGCACATACGGCAACGCGTCGCGCCCGACAGGACCGGCGCCGCCGGTCGCATCGTTGGCATATCGCACGTGCGGGTCGCTCGGCGCCCAGTTCGCAACGCCCTCGTTCAGCCGCACGTAGACGATGCCCGGAGCGCCGGGGCCGACGAGGCCGGCCGTGGGCAGCGTGACGCCCGGGCCGCCGTTGATCTCGACGCGCACCGTCTTGGCGTCCGCGGGGAGCATGACGGGCGCCAGGTACAGCCGCTGCGGCAGGGTCTCGGCGTGGCGCACGTCGGCGCCCGCGTTGGCAAGCAGGAGCGCGCCGATCGCGGCGACACCCGCGCCGATCGCCAGCGCCGTCTCGTTGTCATCGGAAGCCGCGGCCGTCACCACGCCGCCGCCGACCAGCAATCGGCCGATCGCCGCGCGGGCGGTGCGCAGCTCTTCCAGGCTCGTCCAACGCAGGTCCTCGGCCATGCGGTTGATGTCCGTCGCGACGGGCGCCGACGCCGACATGCCGTCCGTTCCAACGAACAGCAGCTCGCGCCCCGAGCGCGCGGTCGGGCGGAAGAGCCCGATCGCGCCGTCCGGCCCGGCCTGAACTTTCCGAGGCGCCGACCCGGCGCTGGCGACCACGATCAGGTTGTACTCGCCCGCCCGGATCCGCCGGCCGAGGTCGTTGAGTTCGGGCGCGATCGCGTCGAGCCCGCGCAGCGCGTCGTCCACTTCCTCGGGGTAGCCCGCTTCCTGTGCCGCCAGCGCCAAAAGCAAGTAGCCGAACTCGAAGTCGCTCGCGACGGGTCGGTAGCCGATCGGCCCGTCCGGGTCGGCGCCTTCGATCACGGCCTCGCGCTGGGCGACCGGGTCGTCCGACCAGCTATCTGCAAGCGAACCGCCCGAACGCTCGAAGTCGCGCAACAGGAAGAGCGCGTTGCGGGCCGTGGCCCGCGCGTTGCCCCAGTCGCCGTCGAGCGCGTCGTGCAGGCCGATGTACGCGTAGGCGAGCGCCTGCTCGAACGGCTCGCCCTTCCAGATACGCGCGTTGCGTTCGCCCACCACCACGCTCGCGGCCGTGCGGTCCTCGTTGAGGCCCTGCGTGCGCAGGAGGTCGTACAACTCGGCGATCTCGGGCTCGATCATGCGGTCCGTACCGTCGGCCATCGCGGCCGCCAGCAGGCGGACGCGGTCGAGCAGGTAATCGCGGTCCTCGCGGTTGTTGGAGATGTTCGACGCGGCCTCGGCCCGCGCGGTGGCGTAGCGCCCGGCGATCATGTCGGCCCGGAGCTGTTCGTTCACACCCCCGGCCGCGCAGCCGATCGCGCTCAGGCACCACCGCCCGCGCGCGAGCGACGCGGCAACATGAATCGGCCTCGAACGCAACCCAATCCCTCCCGTTAATCGATCAGCAGGCCCGTCGCCCGCCTGGCCAGTTCGGCCGAGCCGTTCCACAGCACGCGGCGGCCGGTGGCTTCCACGATCTCGTACCGCACGAAGTAGGTATCCCGGCGCTCATCGAGTGCGCGTGCGTCGCTCGATAAACCCGTCGCCGCGGCCCGCGCGATCGAGGCGACCTCGGCGGTGAATAGATGCGTCGGCAGGTTGGCTCGGTCGTGCGCGCCCGGGTCGATGCCGTACTGCTCCAAAAACCCCGCGGCGGTCGGCGGCGCCTGCACGGCGATGTTCTTCTCGCGCATCAGCCCCAGCACCGCGGGCGCCCGCGCCACGCCCGCGGTCACCATCCAACGCTCGCCGTCGGTCAGGCGATCGTCACTCCGGTTGGTCGCGATCGTGGGCAGCAGGACCATCTCGGGCGATGTGGCTCCGCGCTGCGCGAGGAAGTCGCTCTGGGCCAGTTGTTCGCGCACGTCGTCGGCCGCGCCCAGCACGTCCGCCGCCTGCAAACGCGTGGTGCGCGACTCGGGAGTGGCGGCACAGCCCACGCCCGAGCCAGCGCCCGAGCCGACGCCGATCAGCAGCAGGAACCAACAGACGATCCGCATCGGCCGGTTCACCGCGTCTGCTTCGAGACGACCTGCTCGTTGAACACGATGCGGCGCGACTGGAGATTGGTCAGCGACATCTCGAACAAGTAGGTGCTCTGGCGCCCGCGGATCATCTCGCCGAAGTCGCCGTTCAGAATGAAGATCGAGTTCGGGTCGTACCGGTTGGTCAGGTCGCCGGCCGAGTCGCGTCGGTACGCGATCTGATCCCGCGGCGCCAGACGCTCGTACTGCGGGTCCACGATCTCGGGCGCTTCGTAGAAATCGGCGTACCCGCTCGCGATCGAGGAGTTGATGAGATTACCGAAAACACGCCGGCGGACGATCGCGAAATCGCTCGAGGGCGTCTGCGTGTTGTTGACCAGGGCGCCGAGCTCGATCGCGACCGGGTTCGGGCTCGAGTAGATCTCAGGGACCTGGGCGATGCGGGCGACGATTGCTTCGGAGACCTGATCGGCGAACTCGAGCAGGGTGACCGTGTTGGCCTCGGGGCTGAGGACATCGGCCCGGGTGCTGCGGTAGGGATCCACCCGGCCGCCGGTGTTGCCGGGCGGCGGGGTGTTCTGGCAGCCGGTCGCGACGACCATCGCGGCCAGTCCCAGGCCCAGCAGCCCGGCTCGGGCGGCCCGCGGCCTTGCGTTCGGATGCATCGTCTCTGTGGCTTCGGTCATGCTGTCCGCTCCCGTCGATCGGCCCGGCGTGGGGCTGGGCGTGGTTTCCGTGGGTCGAGTTTCGGTCTCACTGGTTTGTCAGCACTAACTTTCCACGCCCACCGTAACGCATCCCTTGCTCGGGGTCGAGAAGAATCTCTTTCGCGTCCCACCCCGCGTTGCGATTGGGAGACACGAGCCGCCTCTGGAGGGTCGTACCGGGCCAGCCGACCCCATGAGCCGACTCCATTCTTGACCTTGAGGTAGTCTGATTCGATGGCCGCTCGCGGGTCCCGTGGGTCGGCCTTCTTTCTATAGGAGCCGCCGCCATGCCCATCGCCCTGACCGTGTTCCTCAGCGTCTTAGGGGGTTTACTGGCTTTCACGGCCGGGCTGCACCTGATTCCCAAGCTCGGCGCCGTCGGCCAGAAGCTGAGCGCCTGGGGCTGCCGAGCGCCGGGGCTGGACCTTGTGGTGTTCACGCTCACGGGCGCGCCCTGGATCACGGGCGCGATCTGGGCCGGGTGGCAGGGGTTCGGGGCGGCAATCGGGGCGCAGTTCGTCGCCGTCTTCGCCTGGAGCCTGGCGCACGAGGCGGCCCACCCGGAAGCCAAGCGGTCCCCCCGGATCGTGGATGCGCTGAACAAGACCGTCGGCCGACTCCGCAACCACGCCGGGCTCTGGCTGACGGCGCCGGCTGTGCCGATCTTCTGGGGACTCCGCGCGGGCGAGGTCCTGTTCTGGCCGGTCCTCCGCGCGACGATGGGGTTCCCCAAGCTCAAGCAGTCGGACTGGGTCAACGTCACCCGGCACAAGTTCGACGGGCTGGTCGGGCATGACCGGATCTGGTGCCTGTACTGCGACTGGATGACGGGCGTGTACTCGCTGGCTGGCGAGATGCTCCGGCATGTCGAGTCATTCTGGTGCCCGATCAAGTTCCTGGACCCCGGCAAGTGCGCCAAGTGCGTGCGGGAGTTCCCGGATGTGGCGACGCACTGGATCCCCGAAACAGGGACCGTCGCCGACGCAGCCGCGCTGCTCGAGAAGTCGTACGCCGACGCCGAGCGGAGCTGGATGGGCTCGCCGGCGCGGGCGACGGTGACGATCGAGGGCAAGCCGGCGCCGACCGCGCCCGAGCCCTCGGTCGCGCCGACCACGCCGTCGGAAGAGCGCACGAACTAGGGTCGGTCACGGACGTGTACCCTTGTGCCGGCGCCCACCCCGGTTGGGCGGGTTTCCGTTATGCGCCTCTCGTCCGGGGCGTCCACACGGTCTAGGTTGCGTTCCGCGTGCGATTCGGGCGTGTTCGGCGGCCGATAGCGGACCTCACGATCGAGTCTTGCCGCGCACGCGCGCGGCGTTGCAGCGCGGGCTGCCGGAGCTAGGGCGATCGGCTTGCTCGATCAGGTTGTTCGATCGAGTTGTTCGATCGGGATCAGTCGGAGGCGAACAGCGTGGTCATCGCGTCGATCCTCAGTTTGACACTGCTCAGCCTCTTGGCGCCGGTGATCCACCGGGCGCTGGGTCGCTGGTCGGGGTATCTGTTCGCGGCCGTGCCGCTGGCCTCGTTTGCCTACTTCCTGACGCTGCTGCCCAGGGTGGCGGCGGGCGATCCGTTGATGATCGAGGCGGAGTGGATCCCGGCGCTCGGGGTCTCGATCGGGCTCGTTGTCGACGGGCTGAGCCTGCTGTTCGCGCTGCTCATCACGGGCATCGGCTCGATGGTGTTGCTGTACGCGACCGCGTACATGCGCGGCGACCCGCTGGCCGGGCGGTTCTTCGGGTACCTCATCGGCTTCATGATGTCGATGCTCGGGCTGGTCCTGTGCGACAACCTGCTCTTGCTGTTCATCTTCTGGGAGTTGACGAGCATCACGAGCTATCTCTTGATCGGCTTCTACCACAACAACGCCGAGTCGCGCAAGAGCGCGTTGCAGGCGTTGCTGGTGACGGGGATCGGCGGGCTGGCGCTGCTGGCGGGCGCGATCCTGACCGGGCTGGCCGGCGGGACGTTCTCGATCTCCGAGTTGGCCGCGAACGGCGGCATCGCCGATTCACCGCTGTACGCTGGGGCGCTCGTCTGTGTGCTGCTCGCGGCGTTCACGAAGAGCGCGCAGTACCCGTTCCACTTCTGGCTGCCCAACGCGATGGCGGCGCCCTCGCCCGTGAGCGCGTTCCTGCACTCGTCGACCATGGTCAAGGCGGGCGTGTTCCTGCTGGCGCGCATGAGCCCGGTGCTGGGCGGGACGCAGTCTTGGACGCTGACGCTGGGGATTGTGGGCGGCGTGACGATGGTCATCGCCGCGTGGGCCGCGAGCCGGCGGACCAAACTCAAGCCGATCCTGGCCTACTCGACGGTCTCGAGCCTCGGGCTGATCACGATGATGATCGGCGTGGGCACGGAAGAGGCGTTGATCGCGGCGATGGCGTACTTGCTGGCGCACGCGTTCTTTAAGGCCGCGCTCTTCCTGATCGCCGGCGGCGTGACGCACGAGACACACGAAAAAGACACCGAGAAGCTCGGCGGCCTGCGCCGGGCGATGCCGATCTCGTGCTGGTGCGCGGTGATCGCGGGGCTGAGCCTCGCGGGCGCGCCGCCGGTCGCGGGCTTTGTGGGTAAAGAACTGGTCCTGAAGGCCGGGTACTACCAGGGCGGCTTGGCCGCGGTGCTGCTCATGGCGGCGACGTTCGTCGCGGCGGCACTGACGGTGATGGCGGCGCTGATCGTCGTATGGCGGGTTTTCTTTACCAAGCCGGCCGAGGGCGTGGAAGTGAAGGCTCACGAAGTGCCGTGGGAGATGCGCGTCGGCCCGATCGTGCTGGCGGCGTGCACCATCGTCGCGGCGCTGGCGCCCGGACTGTTCGCCAAGCCGATGATCGAGTCGGCGGCGCTGGCCTCACTCGGCGGCGCTTTCGGCGGAGAACTGCACCACCCGGCCAAGCTGTCCGCGCTGTCGATGCTGATTCCGACGTCGTTGTCGTCGTTCATCCCGCTGCTGCTCTCGCTGAGCGCGCTGGCGGGCGGCGTCTTCCTGTACCGGGCCCGCAACGCCTGGCGCCGCGAGTCGGGCTTTACCCGCGCGGCCGACATCTACCGCCCGGAGAACGCGTATTTCCGCCTGCTCGACGGGACCATCGGCTTCGCGGGCTTGCAGACACGGATTCTTCAGAACGGCTCGCTGTCGGCGTACATCCGCGTCATCCTGCTCGCGCTCCTCGGCCTGGGCGGGTACACGCTGCTGCGGAGCGAGGGCTTGTTTGCGAACATGCCGTCGTTCACGGACCTGCGCCCACTGGAGGCGATGATCGCCTTGATCATCGTGATCTGCACGGTCGCCGCCACGGCGGCGCCATCGCGCTTGGCGACGATTGCGATCCTCGGCGCGGTGGGCTACTCGGTCGCGTTGATCTACGTGCTCTTCGGCGCGCCCGACCTGGCGATGACGCAGTTCGCCGTCGAGACGCTGAGCGTGGTGATCTTCGTGCTGGTTGTCTACCACCTGCCGCGGTTCGCGACGTATTCGCGCCGGCGGGTGCGGATCATGGACGCGGTGGTCGCGGGCGCGTTCGGGTCGTTTATGGCCGCGTTCACGCTGGCGGCCTTGGAAGTGCAGGTCGCGCCACCGATCTCGAGCTTCTTTGCCGAGAACAGCTACCCGCTGGGCCAGGGCAAGAACGTGATCAACGTGATTCTTGTGGACTTCCGCAGCATCGACACGCTGGGCGAGATCGTGGTGCTGGGGATTGCGGCGGTGGGCGTGTTCACGCTGCTGCGGCTGCGCAAGGAACGCAAGCCCGTTGAGGGCGGCTCGTCCGGATCACCCCCATCGCTGGGCGACGCGCCGCTGGCGCCCGCTTCCCCGCGTGACGCGGAGGGCTCCATCTCATGAACTCGGTCATCTTTCAGACCGCGGCGCGGGCGCTCCTGCCCCTGCTGCTGCTGTTCAGCATCGTCATCCTCATCCGCGGGCACAACGCGCCCGGCGGCGGGTTCGTGGGCGGGCTGCTCGCGGCCAGCGCGTTCACGACGTACGCGATGGCCTTCGGCACGCCGGCCGTGCGACGCATGCTGCACGTGCAACTGCACATGATCATCGGCCTGGGCTTGCTGCTGGCGTTCGCCAGCGGCGTGCCGGGGCTGATCGGCGGCTCGTTCCTGCAGGCGTACGACAAGTGGCTCGTGCTGGAAACGCCGGGGCTGGGGCAGCTCAAGATCGGCACGCCGTTGTTCTTCGACATCGGCGTCTACTTCGCGGTCATGGGCGTGTGCCTGATGATGATCTTCGAGCTGGCCGAGGCCGAGCCGGAACGGCGCGACGCGGGATCGCCCGAGGGCCCCGCCGGCCGCGGCGGCACGTCCGGGCCGAGCCGCAAACCCAAGATCGAACTGAACCCGGGCGGCGAGACCGTTGCGACCGCCCGGATCGAGCTTTCACGGAAGGGGGCGTGACATGCAGATGCTGCTCTCGCTCGTGATCGGGCTGCTGTACGCCGCGGGCGTCTACATGATGCTGCGGCGCTCGTTCGTCAAGCTCGTCATCGGGCTGTTGATGATCGGGCACGGGACCAACCTGTTGATCTTCACCTCGGCCGGGCTCGTCCGCGGCAAGCCGCCGCTGATCGACCCGGGGCTCAAGGCGCTCGGCGGCCCGACGAACGACCCGCTGGCGCCCGCGTTGATCCTGACGGCGATCGTGATCAGCTTCGCCGTCGTCGCGTACACCATCGTGCTCGTAAAGCGCACCTACCAGGAGGTCGGCACCGACGACCTCCGCGAAATGAGGACGACCGACCGATGAATGCGCTCGTCGCCTCTCCAGTGCTCATCCCGATGCTGACCGCGATTCTGTGCGTGGCGGCCTGGAATCGGCTCCGCCTGCAGCGGGTCATCTCCGTCCTGGGCGCGCTCGCGCTCTTGGCGGTGTCGGTCTGGTTGATCGTCCTTGTGGACTCGGGCGGGGCGGTCTCGACGCAGTTCGCCGGCTGGGCCGCGCCCTACGGCATCGCGTTCGTGGCCGACCGCTTCGCCACGATCATGGTCCTGCTCAACGGCATCTCCGCGATCGCGGTGGTGATCTACTCGCTGGGCTCGATCGATGAGCGCCGCGAATCGATGGGATACCACGCCCTGCTGCACGCGCTCATCGGCGCCTGCTCGGGCGCGTTCCTCTCGGGCGACCTGTTCAACATTTACGTCTGGTTCGAGGTCATGCTCATGTCCTCGTTCGTCCTGCTCACACTGGGCGGCGAACGCGGGCAGCTCGAGGGCGCGATCAAGTACGTCACGCTCAACCTGCTCAGCTCGGTCATCTTCCTCTCGGGGCTCGGGCTGCTCTACGGCACGGTCGGCTCACTCAACATGGCCGACATCGGCCTGCGCATCCGCGCGGCGACCGAGGCCGACATCCCCGTGCTCACCGCGCTGTCGGTGCTGTTCCTCACGGCGTTCGGCGTGAAAGCCGCGGCGTTCCCCTTCTTCTTCTGGCTGCCCGCGAGCTACCACACGCCGCCGCCGGCGATCAGCGCGCTCTTCGCGGGGCTGCTGACCAAGGTCGGCGTGTACGCGCTCATCCGCGTGTTTACGGTTGTCTTCACGACCGACCCGCACATCATGGGGCCGATCATCAGCGTGATCGCGGCGTTGACGATGATCACGGGCGTGCTGGGCGCGGCGGCGCAGTTCGAGATCCGCCGCATCCTCTCGTTCCACATCGTCAGCCAGATCGGGTACATGCTGATGGGACTCGGCGTGGCGATCGTTGCCAACGTCCGCGCCGATCGGCTGGCCGAAACACTCGGCGCCGATGCGCCCGACACCATCGCCATGCGATCGGCGGCGGCCATCGCGCTGGCGGGCTCGGTCTTCTACATCCTGCATCACATCATCGTGAAGACCAACCTGTTCCTGGTTGCGGGCGTGGTGCTCAAGCTCAAGGGGTGCGCCGAGCTCAAGCACATCGGCGGGCTCTACCGCAGCAACCCGATGCTGGCGCTCTTGTTCATGATCCCCGCGATGAGCCTGGCCGGCATCCCGATCTTGTCGGGCTTCTGGGCCAAGTTCGCGATCGTCCGCGCGGGGCTTCAGGCGGAGACCTACGGCATCGTCATCGCGGCGTTGTTCGTCTCGGCGCTCACCCTGTTCAGCATGGTCAAGATCTGGGCCGAGGCGTTCTGGAAGGACCAGCCCGAGGGCGATCCGCGGGCGGTGGAGTCCTACGGCGCCGTGGGCGCGGGGGCCCCCTTCAAGCCGGCGCTCATGTACGCACCGATCATCGGCCTGGCGGTCATCACGCTGTGCATCGGCGTGGGCGCGGGCCCGGCGTGGAACCTTGCCGAACGCGCGGCCAACGACCTGCTCGACCCGGTGCCCTACACCGAGGCCGTGCTGGGCGAGCCGGGCCTGCAACGCCTCGCGGCGCTCGGTCTGTACGAGTTCCCGGCGATCGACCCGATCGGCATGCCGATCGAAACCGCAAGCGATAGCGCGCTGGCGCCGACGCTCGCCGATGTCCCCACAGGAGTAACGCCATGAGGCTGCTGCTCGCCAACGTGCTGCTCGCGCTCGTCTGGGCGATGACGATCGGCGACTTCACGCCGATGAACTTCGCCGTGGGCTTCGGCGTCGGGTACGCGATGCTGTGGCTCGGCGCTTCGCAGCGCCGCCAGTCGATCTACTTCAAGAAGGTCAACGGGTTCGTCCGCTTCACGCTCTACAGCTTTAAAGAGTTGCTGGTCGCGAACTTCAAGATGGCCCGCTACACGCTGACGCCGTTGCGGCACCTCAAGCCGGGCATCCTCGCGATCCCGCTTCGGCCCGATATGTCCGACACCGAGGTGACGGTGCTCGCCAACCTCATCACGCTGACGCCCGGTACGCTGTCGATGGATATCTCGGCCGACCGGACGACGCTGTTCGTGCACTTCATGCACATGGACGACCCCGAAGCCCAACGGCGTGAAATCGTCGAAGGCTTCGAACGCCGACTGCTGGAGCTGACGCGATGAGCGCCCCCGAAACGACCACTACCGATACGCAGAGCGCCGCCGCTTCCGGCGACACGCTGGCGAGCATGCTGACGCCGTCCGAGGTGACGGGCGACTTTGCGGGCCTGTCCACGGCGCCGATCTACGAGATCGCGCTGGCGATCCTGGGACTCGCGACACTGCTCACCGCGATCCGCCTGCTCCGCGGGCCGACGCTGCCCGACCGGGTGGTGGCGGTGGACCAGCTCGGCTTCTTCGCCGTGGGGGCCATCGCGCTGTACGCCGTGCTGACCGCCAAGCCGGTGCTGCTCTCGGTGGGCATCGTGATGGCGCTGATCTTGTTCCTTGGCACCGCCGCGTTTGCCATGTTTATCGAACGGAGGGCGCGCCCGTGATGGACCCTGCGATGCTCAACGAATCCGTTGCCGCCGCGCTGGGCGCGCTGGCACTTGCTGCTGACGCGCCGGACGCCTATGCCACGGCCGCAACCGCCGACAGCGGCGGCCCAACGATCTTCCTCGAACTGCTCGCCGCGACGCTGGCTGTGGTGGGTTCGATCTTCTGCCTGCTCGCCTCGATCGGAACGCTGCGCTTCCCCGATGTCTACACGCGCATGCAGGCGGCGACCAAGGCCGGCACGTTGGGCGTCGGCTGCCTGGTCTTCACGGTGCCGGCGCACTTCGCGTCCGTCGGCGCCTTCGCCGAGGCGATCCTGGTGCTGGCGTTCTTCTTCCTCACGGCGCCGGTCGCGGGCCACCTCATCGGCCGGGCCGCGTACCTCGCGGGCAGCCCGATCTGGGCCAAGACCCAACGCGACGAACTCCGCGGGTGCTACTGCAAAGAAACCCACCTGCTGCACCCGATCCCGATGGCGCAGCTCGATGCCCTCGAATCCGAAGCGGCCGGCTCCACAGAAGGTTCTCGCAGCGCGACGAAGTCCGCCGGCTGAGCCAGCACGCCACCGCGAGACCCGCGGCTACGCTTTTGCATGACGCCCAGCCCGCCAGCCGAGCCCGCGCCGCTCGCGCCCGAGTCGTATCTCCAAGCGATCCGCGACGCACTGTCACACCGGCGCTACCGCACGCTGATCGATGAGCTGCGCAACGCGTGCGACGACTGGACCATCGGCTCGGGCACGACCGACCCGTGTGAGCCGCTGACCAACCGAGGCCGACACCGCATCGACTGGCGCCGACCGACTTGGGACTCGATCAGCAGCGACCTGATGGGCCCGCTCCGGTGGACGGTCGAGCGGATCGACCTCGGCAAGCCGTTCAAACAGATGCCCATCGAGATGGCGGGGTACGTCGCGTTCGTCTATCTCGAGCTGTGCGCGATCGAAGAACCGGCGCACGACGAGTGGGAAACCGCGGTCGCGCACCCGTTGGTCATCGCCGCGCGCCGCCGGGAACGCCCAGACTTGTTCCGCCGATACCTGCTAGGCTGGTACGACCGGGCCGGGGCGTTGCCTTGGAACCGCGACACCGCGTTCGACGAGGGCTTCGAGCACTACTGCAACGACGCGGCGCACCACGCGGCGCTGGCCGTGGCGCTCGGCTCCGCGGAGGACCCGCTCATCGGGACACGTGTGCTCGAGGTCCGCGCCTGGCTGGACCGGGACCCATCGCTCGGCAAGAAACGGTTCCGCGACATCACGCGGCACGGCGACAAGCCGCTTCGTCAACTCTGGATGGAAATCGCGTCGGCCTCGTCGCCCGACGCCGCGGCGTGGGCCGAGTCCATGATCGGCTAGCGCTTCGGGCTTACGAACTCATCGACCCATCGGGCCTGAACCGGCCGCGGGGGCGCTGCCGCGTGCCGGGCCGATATGGCCCGCCGCTTCCACGTCGCCCTGCAAGCCGATCGATTCGAGCCGTGCGTCTTCCAGCACGTACAAGCTCAGCAGCCAATCGTTGACGACGTACGGGTCGACCCTCAGCGTGCCACGCAGCGTGCCGTAGTTCACGAGCTCGCCCGCCGCCGATGACCGCGAAGCCAGCTTGACCTCGACCGCGTCGTACGGTGTCGGCGGCACACCGATGCAGCAGCCGTCCCACTGATTCTTCATCAGCAGCAGCTCGTCGGACTCCGACGCGAACATCGGGAAGAGCACGTAGCCGACGACGCGCACGTGCGACCCGGCGATCGCCTCGGCCCACGCGGGCAGGTCTTTCTTGCCGACCTTGGGTCGGTAGGTATCGTGCGCGGCGGTGAGCAGGTCCCACGTAAGCTCGAACGGGTCCTCGACGGTGCCCGAGCCCTTGAGCCGGCGGCCTTCCATCGCGAGTGTGGTCTTCAAGGCACGCAGCGCTTCGGCGTCCATCGAACCGTCCGCCTTGCCTTCGGTCTCGGAATCAATCGACTCGGACAACGCGGGCGCGCTCACATCGGCGACATCGAGCGCGATCGTGCCCTCGGGCGCCACGGCCCCGGCGTCAGCGATCATCGAGTCATCCAAGGCCGGGTCTGCGACAACGGAGTCTTCAGCGGCGAGCAGTTCGCCCGCCGCGTCGTCACCCGATGTAAAGGCCGTGATCGAGTCGCGCGTGTCGGCGAACGTCTCGGTAACGCTCTCGGTGGCGTCCAGCATCGCCTCGGAAAGCGCTTCGGCCGGCAGAACGTCCGCTGCAACCGGCTCGGGGGGCGACGCTCGACGAAGCCGACCGACCGGCGAACGGGTCAACAGTGGAGGCTCCCGAGGCGTTGCGCTGTTCCGGCGCCGGGGCGCCCGATCCGCCTCGACCCAGCAACAGCGCGATGCCCACCACCGCCGCCAATGTCACCACAACCCACGAGTACCGCATCAGGATCTCCCGGAAGCCTGCCTTCGCCCGCGGCGCACCGACGGGCCTGCCCGGACGAACGCCAGGTACACCACAATACGTCCCCGGTCGGCCGCGGATGCGTCCGGGTCTCGTTCGGAGGCACCGAACTCAGCCGATCGGCCGCAAGGCCCGCACCACGCTCGTCCGATACGCCATCAGCGCCGGAATCAGCCCCGCGGCCTGCGAGATCAGCACCGCCACCAGCACGACCAACGCCCCGGTGGTCAGCCCCACGCCCGCGTCGATCGCCAGGCCCGTGCGCTCCGCCATCACGCGCGAGATCAGCCCGACGCCAAGCCACGCGCCCGCGACGCCCACCAAGGCGCCAACGAGCCCGATCGCAGCCGACTCGGTCATCACGAGCCCGAAGATCCGCGAGCGGCTCGCGCCCAGCACACGCAGCACCGCGACCTGGCGCCGGCGTTGCTCCATCGACGACACCAGCGCCAGCAAGATGCCCGCCGCGCTGGCCACGAGCACCACGACGGCCATCGCCACCAGCACCTGATCGACCGAGCCCACGATGCCGAGCAGTCGGCGGATCTGTTCGCCCGGGTTGGCGATCGTGAAGCCCTCGCGTCGGATCGTCTCGAAGACCGAGGGCAGCATCGCGCTGGTTTCCTGCCCGGGCCGCGTGACGACCCGGCCCATGAACGCGGTTACGAGCCGATCGGCGTCGGTGAGATCGTCGTACGTGGTTAGCGGGATATCGGCACGTGCGGCGCGCTTGTCGTGCGCGTGTTTGATCCAGGTCGAGCGGAGGTTGGTAAAGAGCGCCCAGTCGAATGCTGTGCCGGTCGGCTCGAGCACGCCGACGACTTCGTAGACGTATTCGGTGTGCACCCGCCCGACCGCGCCCATCGGCAGGTCGGTGTTGGCGTCGGCCTGACCCACCGGGTTGCCTTGGGCATCGAGGTCGGTGACGTCGCCGCCCGTCGCCGCGCGGGCGCCGACGCCGTGCGTGAGGTAGACACCCTGCCCGACGCGCACGCCGGTGGTCCGCGCCGCCTCGGCGCCCAGCACGACCTGGAAGTCGCCCTCGCCGCCCGGCGCCAGCCACGCGCCTTCCTGCATCGCCATCGGCCGCGGGTTCTGCGGGTTGTAGATCGGCTGGTAGACGTCGAACAACTCGGCTGCGACGGCCGCGACCGGGTAGCCGCGGAAGCTGTCGCCCTGCGCCATCGCGATGGTCCAGGCCCAGGGATGGCTGTCGCGCAGGCGTTCGTACTCGGCGTAGGGCATCGCCGCCCGCGGCGGGTTGGCGAAGAATAGGTGATTGAGCACCGTGTTCATCGGCCCGGGCTCGGCCGCCACGAGCAGGTGCGCGTTGCCCACGCCGCGCTCAAGCGCGCGCCGGCCCGATTCGCGCAGGCTCAGCAGCGAGACCAGCAGCCCCACCGCCACCGCGACCATCAGGATCGTCGTCAGCGTCGGGAAGAGCCGGCTCGTCAGGCTCCGCCACACGATGCGTCCGTCGCCCATCGCCATCACACGGCTCCCACTGAAGACATCGACAACTCCGCGAACGCGTGCCGACGATCGAAGGACTCGAAAATCGACGGATCGTGGCTCACGCACAGCAGCGCGGCGCCGCGCTCGCGGCAGACTTCCTGAATCAGACCGATCGACGCCTGCGCCGATTCCGGATCGAGGCTCGCCGTCGGCTCGTCGGCCAACACCAGCGAGGGCTCACCGGCCACCGCCCGCGCCACAGCGACGCGCTGCTGCTGGCCGACGCTCAGCCGCTCGACCGCGCGGTCCGGCGCGTCCACGCCGAGCCGCTTGAGCAGATCCACCGCCCGCGACCGATGGCCGGACCGCGGCGTCTGGCCGAACATCATCCCGGCCATCACGTTCTCGGCGGCCGTGAAGCCGCTGAGCAGTTGGTGCGTTTGGAAGATCATGCCGATCGACCGCCCGCGCAGCTCATCACGCTTGCCACCCCGGCTGTCGAAGACCGAGACGCCGCCCACGCGCACCGAGCCCTCGCTCGGCTCGACCAGCCCGGCGATCAGGTGCAAGAGCGTGCTCTTGCCCGCGCCGGAGGGCCCGGTGACCAGCGCCTGCTCGCCCGGCGCCAGCGTGAACGCCGCGACGTCGACGATCCACGGCGAGGCGGCGCCGGCGTAGCGGAACTTCAACCCCGCGATCTCGAGCGCGGGCTTTTCGGATGCGGACGCGGAGTCTGTCATGCGACGAGGGTAGGCTCCGGCGTGCTCCGCCTCGATCGAGTCAGCGTGCGCTTCGGCCACCGGACGAAACCGGACGAACACGTCCGCGCACTGTCCGACATCGGCCTCGACTTTGCGCCGGGCCAAACCACGGCGCTCATCGGGCCTTCCGGCTGCGGCAAGTCCACGGCGCTGCGTGCGCTCGTCGGCCTCGTGGCGCCCGACCAAGGCCACGCCGCCATCGATGGCCAGACCATCGACCCGGCACAGCCCGAAACCCTCCGCCGACTCCGCCGCCGGCTCGGCTACGTCATCCAGGACGGCGGCCTGTTCCCGCACATGACCGCACGGGCCAACATCCGCCTGCTGCCCGACCTGCTCAAGCTGGACCCGGCCGAGACCGCACGCCGACTCGATCACCTCGTCGAACTCACGCGCTTCCCGCCCGACGCGCTCGACCGCTTTCCCTCCGAGCTTTCCGGCGGGCAGCGCCAGCGCGTGGCGCTCATGCGCGCCCTCGCGCACGACCCCGAGGCCCTGCTGCTCGACGAACCGCTCGGCGCCCTCGACCCGCTGATCCGTGCCGACCTGCAGACCGATCTCAAAGCCATCTTCGCCGAGCTGGGCAAGACGGTGGTGCTCGTCACGCACGACCTGGCCGAGGCCGCGTTCCTGGCCGAGACGCTCGTGCTCATGCGCGACGGCCGGATCGTGCAGACCGGGTCGTACCAAGACCTCGCAGAATCGCCGGCCGAGGACTTTGTCCGTGAGTTTGTCACCGCGCAGACCGCGCGGCTGCGCGCCCTCGACGGGAGCGTGGCCGAATGAACCCGCTCCGCTGCGTTAGCCTCACAGTTGCATCGGTTCTCGTGCTCGCCGCGACTACCACCCGCGCCCAAGAGCTGGTCGTGGGCTCCAAACAGTTCACCGAATCCGTCATTCTCGGCGACATCGCCACGCAGCTGCTCCGTGACGCCACCGATGTTCCCGTCACGCACCAGCGCCAACTCGGCGGCTCGCAGGTGCTCTTCCAAGGCCTGCAACGCGGCGACCTCGACGCCTATCCCGAATACACCGGCACGATCCGCTATGAGTTGCTCGCCGGGACCGACCCCGACCCGGCGGCGTCGCTCGAAGATCTGCTCCGCCCGCTCGGGCTCGGGATCGTCGGGCCGATCGGGTTCAACAACACCTACGCGCTCGGCCTGACGCGCGAGGCCGCCGAACGCCTGAATGCGCACACGATCTCCGACCTGCGCAATCATCCCGAGCTGGCGCTGCGGTTCAGCAACGAGTTCATGGACCGAGCCGACGGCTGGAACGCGCTCCGTGACGCGTATCAACTCCCCCAGACCGATGTCCGCGGCATCGAACACGCGCTGGCGTACGTCGCGCTCGCCAACGGCCAGATCGACGCGACGGATCTGTATTCCACCGACGCCGAGATCGCTGAGTACGACCTCGCCGTGCTGGAAGACGACTTGCAGCATTTCCCGCGCTACGACGCGGTTCTGCTCTATCGGCTCGACCTCGATGACCGGGCGCCGGGAGCGATCGCGGCGCTCCAACGTTTCGCCGGCGCGATCGACGAGGCCTCGATGATCGCGATGAACCGCCGGGGCAAGGTGGAGCGTGTGCCAACACAGGTCGTGGCACGCGACTGGCTGAGCACGAACCTGGACGTCAACGCCGAGATCCGCGTCGACTCGGCCTTCTCACGCGTGCTTCGGCATCTAATCGAACACACGCAGATGGTCGCGGTCTCGCTGCTCGCCGCGATCGCCCTTGCTGTGCCGCTGGGCGTGGTCGCGGCGCGCCGGCGCGTGCTGGGTCAGGGGATCCTCGGCGTGGTCGGCATCCTGCAAACGGTGCCGGCGATCGCGATGCTCGTCTTCATGATCCCGCTGCTCGGGCTTGGCTTCATGCCCGCGGTCGCGGCGTTGTTCCTCTACTCGCTGCTGCCCGTCGTGCGCAATACGCACGCGGGGCTGGTCGGCATCCCGCAGAGCGTGCGCGACTCGGCCGAGGCGCTCGGGTTGCCCCGCGGCGCCCGGCTGCGGCGGATCGAGCTCCCGCTGGCGGGGCGATCGATCCTGGCGGGCGTCAAAACCGCGGCCGTGATCAACGTCGGCACCGCCACGCTCGGCGCCTTCATCGGCGCGGGCGGGCTCGGGCAGCCCATCGTCACGGGCCTGCGGCTGCAAGACACCGGACTGATCCTGCTCGGCGCCCTGCCGGCCGCGGGCCTGGCGATCGTGGTGCAGTTGCTGTTCGACGGCCTCGAACGCCTCGTCACACCCCGAGGCCTCCGCGGCCAACAACACAAGTAAACACGCCCGTAAGAGCCTCTCTCCAAGCCCTCGCCGGCGTGCCGTTGGCCTTGGCTTGAATCGCTCGGGCCGAACTACTTTTTGAGCTTGCCGGCGAGCGCTTTGACGTCCCGAGCGAACTTGCCCGACTGCACAACCGTGTCCGCCCCGTCCTTGGCGACATCGCCCATGGCTTTCTGGAGTTCCTGGAGCCGGTCCCAGTCGCGCTTGAACTCCGGGTCTTTCTTCACGAAGTCCGGCAGGTCGGCCAGCTCGTCGTCGATCGCCTTTTTCGCCGCCTTGCCCTGCTTGTCGAGCTTCTTCGCTTTCTTGTCGTAGTCGGTCGTCATCGAGGCGAGCTTCTTGAGCATGTCGATCTGCTCTTTGCCCGAGCTCTTCTCCTCACAGTTGATCACGTCCGAACGGGCGTTGCCGATATCCCCGCCCAGCGTCCGCGCGGCCGCGTCGAGCGTCGCCATCACCTTGCCCTGCGTGCTGGCGATGCGGGCGCAGCTCTTCTTGTAGAGCTCCCGCTCGTCGGCCTCGCCGGCGAAGATCTTCATAATGTCGTTCTCGAGCTTCATCGCGTCCTTCAGCGCGTCCTCGGTCTCGTCGGCCTTCATCTCGATGCCGTCTTCGATGGTCATGACGGTGTCGCCGAACTTGCCGTAGGGGTCCTTGCCGCCCTCGTTGAGCGTGCCGGGCTTGTAGTCCCACTCGCGCCGGGCCTTGCGGACTTCGGCGTGGATGTCGCGCAGGCGCTTGTTTTTATCGGCGAGATCAGCCATCAGCGACTTGGCCTGATCGGCGTCGGTCTTCATCGCTTTCTTGTCGGCCTTGCCCGCGGACTTCTGGATCGAGCGGACGAGCTTGTCCATGTCGCCGATGATTTTCCGCGCGTCGTCCTGGAGCTTGTTCGCTTCTTTCAGACCCGACTCGGCGATCCCGCCGATCCGCTTGGATTCGTTCTTGAACCCGCCCTCGATCTTCGTCCGAACCGGCTTGATCAGGACCGCCGTCTTGATCGCCTGCTGCTGGATGACCTTGGGATACTTGCCCAAGGCGTCGAGCGTTTCCTTGTGCTTCTTTTTGTCGCACATGCCCTCGGCCTTCTTGACGGCCGCGGGGATCAGCTTGCCCGTGTAGTTGTCCACTTCGTCGAGCGCGGGCTGGATCTTTGTCCAGTCGTTGCTCTTGAGCGCCTTCTCGAGTTCCTTGTACGCCTTCTCATACCCGCCGAGCACGCCGCCCAAACCGGTGGACTTCAGCGACCGGGGCTTGTTCTTGCTCCACCACTTCTGGCCCAGTTCCGGCGTCGCGCCCGCTTTCATGGTCTCACTCCCTCAAATCGCCCGCCCACACATTCTGCATGAACACACGCGTAAAAATGATGTTGATCGCATCAGTTCCGCGCCACGGGGTTGTGATCATACAAACAGCCCTCTAGGCTCCGAAGTCCTCCGCGGACGCCGCTCGGTCGGCCGGACGCGGACGACCGATCCCGCGGGCTGACGACCTCAGGCCGATTCACGCATGGGAGACCCCGTGACGCGCGACTCCGCCGAGACCAGAACGATCGAGTCCAGAACGACGCGTTCGCCCGTCGAGGTCCCGGCGCAGGACTCATCTGCGGCCGACGCCACATGTTCGACACGCGAACCCGGCGCCCGCGATCTCATCGAGACGTACTTGCGCGTCCGCACGGACACCGACCGCCTGGCGAGCCGACTGAGCGACGAGGACCTGGCCGTGCAGGTGCGCACCGAGGCCAGCCCCGTGAAGTGGCACCTCGCGCACACGACGTGGTTCTTCGAGACCTTCATCCTCGAAAAGCATGAGCCGGGGTTCGAGCCCTTCCACGACGACTTCCGTGTGCTCTTCAACAGCTACTACAACGCCGTCGGCAAGCAGCACCCGCGTCACCTCCGCGGCGCCCTCACACGGCCATCCGCCGAATGCGTCCGAGGCTATCGGCACGCGACCGACGAACGCGTGCTGCGCCTGCTGGCCGCCAGCGATGCCGAGGCGCTCGCCCAACTCGGGCCAACCATCGACATCGGCCTCCATCACGAGCAGCAGCACCAGGAGCTGATCCTCACCGACTTGAAGCTGCTGCTGAGTTTCAACCCGCTGTACCCGGCCTACATCGACTTTGCCGTCACGCTGCCCACGCCACCGCCGAGTGCATCGCCCGCGTTCATCGACTTCAAGGACGGCCTCACGGAGATCGGTCACGACGTCCGGACCGACACCTTCGCCTACGACAACGAATCCCCCCGCCACAAGGTCTGGCTCGAGCCCTTCGCGCTCGCCGACCGACTCGTCACCAACAACGAATACCAACAGTTCATCGACGACGGCGGGTACGACCGCGCCGAACTATGGCTCAGCGAAGGCTGGGCCGCGGTGCAGGAGCACGGCTGGCGGGCGCCCGCCTACTGGACCACCCACAACAACAGCCAGCACGAGTTCACCCTCGCCGGCTTGGTACCCCTGCAACCCGACGCGCCCGTGCTGCACGTCAGCTTCTACGAAGCCGATGCCTACGCGCGCTGGCGTGCGCTGCAAGACCCCGGCGTCCGCTTGCCGACGGAATGCGAATGGGAACACGCCGCGGCGCAGCAAGGCATCACCGATGCTCGGGCGCACGTGCTGGATAACGCCGCGCACAACACGGCGAGCGATGGCCCGCTCTATCAACTCACCGGCGCCGCCTGGCAGTGGACGGGCTCGGCGTACCGCCCGTATCCCGGCTATTGCCCGCCGCCGGGCGCACTCGGCGAGTACAACGGCAAGTTCATGGTCAGCCAGCACGTCCTCCGCGGCGGCTCGCTGGCCACGCCGCCCGGCCACACGCGCGTCACGTACCGCAACTTCTTCCACCCGTCCGCCCGGTGGCAGTACGCCGGCGTCCGCCTCGCGCGTGATGCGCGTTAAGCCACGACACGGTCACCCGACGCATCGCACCCACGTTCTCCGCCTGTTCGCCGCAGCCCTCCGCCGGGTCTCAACCCCGGGAAGGCGCCCATGACACCGTCCATGACACCGCCCGACTCCGCCTCGCAGTCGCCCGCCTCGTCGTCACGCCCCAAGCAAGTCCCCATCGCACACGCCACGCCCGGGCGCGACCCCGCCGGCCACGCGGGAGACATGGCCCGCGACCTCGCGGGGTTCATCGCCGCAGAACCCGAAGTCATCGAACTGCCCGAGGACGGCCTGCAACTGCTCGATTGCCACCCGTCCGGGGGCGACTTCAAAGGCGAAGTGCTCGCCGGACTCTCGCGCTCGCCACAAAAAACCCTGCCCACCAAGTACCTCTACGACCAACGCGGCTCGAAACTGTTCGACCAGATCACCGAGACGCACGACTACTACCCCACGCGCACCGAACTGACGATCTTCGACGCCCATCTTGCCGACATCAGCAAGCTGATCGGCCCCGGTGCGGCCGTGATCGAACCGGGCGCCGGCTCGTCGCTCAAGATCCGGCGACTGCTCAACGCGCTCGAAGCGCCGGCCGTGTACACGCCGATCGAGATCTCGCGCACGCACGTCGTCGCCGCGGCCCGCGCGCTTTCGAGTGATTACCCCGACCTCACCGTTGCCCCCGTGTGCGCCGACTTTACGGGCGACATCGCGCTGCCCAAAGCGCTCGACCAAGCGCCCGGCAAGCGCGTGGTGTTCTTCCCCGGCTCCACGATCGGCAACTTCGACAAGCCCATCCGCGAGGTCATGCTGGCCCGGTACGCCGAGATCGCCGGCCCGGGCGGGCTCCTGCTCCTGGGCGCCGACTTGATGAAGTCCGACGAGGTCCTCCGCCGCGCGTACGACGACCGCGAAGGCGTCACCGCCCGGTTCAATCTGAACCTGCTCGAGCGCCTCAACCGCGAACTCGACGCCGACTTCGACACCGAGCACTGGCGCCACCACATCGAGATCAGCCGCGAACGCTCGCGCGTCGAGCTGTTCGTCCGTTCCACACGCGACCAGCAAGCCGCCGTCGCGGGGCGCACGTTCGAGTTCGCCGAGAACGAGACGATCTACACGGAGAACTCGCACAAGTTCACCGAGGAGGGCCTCGACGAAGAGGTCCGCGCGGCGGGCTTCACCAAGCGCCTCGGCCGGTGGACGGACGACGCGGGCTGGTTCAGCGTCGTGCTGCTTGAGAACACCGGAGCCGCACAGTGAACTGCTGCAGTGCACGCGGCGCCTTTACGGCATTCGCGATGCTTCTCCTTGCGGCTGCCGCGTTTACCGGCTGCCGCGCGGCGCCGCAGAGCCAGGACATGCTCGACCGCCCGGCCGCGCTCGGCGAGAACGGCCGCGACCGCGCGATCTGGGTCCGTCAGGGTCTGCCGCCTCGGAACGAATGGGCTGGCCGCCGCGTTGCCATCACCAACTTCGCCGTCGAGTTCGTCGAGGTCAAAATGGAAGGACCTCTCAAGAGCCAGCCGGTTGCCGGCGGTCCGGTCACGCCGTTCGCCGCCGCGCTCGAGTTCTCAGGCCTCGGCCGGCGTCAGATCGAGTACCCGCCCGAGGTGCTCGATGCCGTGCCCGATCTTCTTTACACCGAGTTTGTCCGTGCGCTCACGGGCCGCGGGTTCGAGGTGCTGGCCCCCGAAGCCGTGCGCTCAGCGCCGGCGTTCCAACGATTCACACGCGTCGACAGCCGCAAGAGCCCGATCTGCAACGCGCTGAACCTTGTCTCCAGCGATACCGGCCGCGTGAAACGCACGCGCACACTCGCTCCTGCCGGCGCCCCGGTCATAACCGGCGTCGAATCGGGGGTCTCACTACGCGACGTTCGGCTTGAGCTGCTCTCACAAACAGACGCGGACATCACCGCCGATGTCCGCATCCGCGTCGGCGTCTTCGCCGGCCGAGCAACCCTGGAACGAACGAGCACCGTCCGAGTCGACGCCCCGGAGCTCGCGGGTTTCATCACGGCTGCCCGGTCGCTCCTCTCCAACAACGCCGTAACCGCCAGCAAGCGGTTTGAGCCCGTCGGCGGCGACATGTACACGCTCGACAGCGGCGCGTTCAATGACGCCATCCGATCGCTGACCGACGACTTCTTTGCGTTCGCACTCGACACCCAAGCCGAGCGGCGATGACCGCCTACCGGGCGCCGTTGAAGTACCTGAACGTCCCCTGCGCCTCGATCGCGTCGGCCAGCCGCCGCAGCGCGTGCGCGTAGGCCGCCGTGCGCATCGGCACGCTCCGCGCCATCGACAGCGTCTGGATCTCGTGGAACTCGCGGGCCATGCGCTTCTGGAGGCGCTCGTGCACCATCTCCAGCTCCCAGTAATCGCCCGTCCGGTTCTGCACCCACTCGAAGTAGCTGACCGTCACGCCACCCGCGTTAGCCAAGATGTCGGGGATCACCTGCAGACCGTTCTTAAACAGGATCTCATCGGCCGCGCTGGTGACCGGGCCGTTGGCCAGTTCCACGATCGTCTTGCCCTTGATCCGCCCCGCGTTGTCTTCGGTGATGACGTTCTCAAGAGCGGCCGGGGCCAGGATCTCGACGTCCAGCTCCAGCAGTTCTTCGTTGGTGATCTGCTGCGCGTCCACCTCCTCGCAAACGCTGCCCTCGCAGTACACGGCCTTGAGCCGGCGTGATTCGTTCTTCACCTTGATCATGCTCGGGATATCGAAGCCCTGCTCGCGATACACGCCGCCCTTCGAGTCGCTCACCGCGACGATCTTGTACCCGTCCGCGTGCAGCAGGCGTGCGAAGTGCTGCCCCGCGTTGCCGAAGCCCTGCACGGCGACGCGCGTCTCCGAAGGCGTCCACCCGCGTTCGCGTTCCATCTCTTTGACGATGTAATACGCGCCGCGGGCGGTCGCGTCGTCGCGGCCCAGGCTGCCGCCCAGTTCGATCGGCTTGCCCGTGATCATCGCCGGCGTGCGCTGACCCTTGGACGTTGAATACTCGTCCATCATCCAGCCCATGACCGTCGCGTTCGTGTACACGTCCGGCGCCGGCACGTCGGTGTCCGGGCCGACGACGTTCTGCACGCCGCGGATGTAGCCGCGGCTCAGACGCTCAAGTTCCATCTTGCTCAGCTCGCGCGGGTCGCAGATCACCCCGCCTTTGCCGCCGCCGAACGGCAGGCCCACGGCTGCGCACTTAAATGTCATCCAGAACGCCAGCGACTTCACTTCATCGAGCGACACAGACGGATGAAAGCGGATGCCGCCCTTGGCCGGCCCGCGGGTGTCGCTGTGCCGCACGCGGTAGCCGGTAAAGAACTGCCGCGAGCCATCGTCCATGCGCACGGGGATCGTCACCTCAGTGATCAGCTTGGGGTGACGCAGTTGATCGACGGTCTCGGCCTCCACGTCGGCCAACTCGGCCGCGGCGTCGAGCCGGCTGAGCGCGTCCTCGTACAAGCTGTGAGCCTTCGAGTCCGCGGACTCGGTCTGCGCGTCGATCGTCTGCGTCGCCATGCGTCACACTCCCGTCTGCAACCCACCGCCATACCCGCTTTTTGCGGGACATCACTCTACCCAGCGACGCGACATTCGGCGTCTCAGTTCGAGCATGGTGGTTCTGGCACGCTCCGGCAACCCTTACACTCGCCCGTCATAACCGTGTCCCGAACACCGACCGGAGGCCTATCCATGCACGCCCGCACGCTCGTATCCGCGGCTCTCGCCGCCCTGCTCGCCTCCTCCGCGGCCGCACAAGACGCGCCGTTCGAGGTCCTCGTGCCCCACGAGACCCCCGACGTCCAGACGCCCGTCGGCGACGAGGCCCGCGGCGTGCCCATGCCCACCGGCTCGCTCGGGCGCGAGGTCTACCGCGAACGGCGACGCGCCCTCCTCCAGCACCTCGCCGACACCGGCGGCGGGATCGCGCTCATCCGCGCGGCCGATTCCATCGGCAAGGGCGACCGGCAGAATCTCGACTTCTATTACCTCACCGGCATCGAGCACGAAGCCGGCGCCGCCCTGCTGCTCGATCCGACCGCGGAGCGCTTCAAAGAGCGGCTGTTCCTCAAAGGCCTCGACGTCGAGGACAACGTCTGGCACGGGGAGCGCGCCAAGCTCGGCCGGGCCGTCGAACTCGGGACCGGCATCGCCAGCGTCCGCCGCGCCGGCAGCCTGCCGAGCGTCCTCACCCAGCGCCTCGCCAACAGCGAAGCCAAGACGCTCGTCTATCTCGGCCCGATCGTGCCCTACACCAGCCCGGTGCCCAAGACCCTTTCCATCTATCGCGACGCGACCGCCCGCGTGCCCGGATCCAAGATCACGCTCGACCACCGCACGCTGCCCGCGATGCGACAAGCCAAGACCGAGGCCGAGCTGGCCATCATGCGCCGCGCGAACGACATCACCCTCGAAGGCCACCGCGCCGCGATGCGTGCCGTCCGCCCCGGCATGACCGAGTTCGAGCTCCGCCTCGTCTTCGAGCGCGCCTTCCAGGAACAGGGCTCGTACCACCTCGCCTACGGGCCCATCTGCGGATCCGGGCCCAACTCGTGCATCCTGCACTACCGCGCCGGCCACCGCGTCATGCAGGACGGCGAGCTCGTCCTGTGCGACGTCGGCTGCGAGGTCGAGATGTACGCCAGCGACATCACGCGCACGTTCCCGGTCAACGGGCGGTTTACGCCCCGGCAGCGCGAGGTCTACGAGGTCGTCCTCCGTGCCAACGAAGCCGCCATCGCCGCCGTGCGCCCGGGCGTGACCATGCGCGAGGTCGACGACGCCGCGCGCAGTGTCATCGAGAGCGCCGGCTACACCGACGACTTCATGCACGGCACCAGCCACTTCGTCGGGCTCTACGTCCACGACGCCGGCCTGCGCGACCAGCCCCTCGTCCCCGGCACCGTCATCACCATCGAGCCCGGCATCTACCTGCCCGACGAACACATCGGCATCCGCATCGAAGACCAGGTCCTGGTCACCGAGACCGGCTCCGAAAACCTCTCCGCGGCGCTCACCAAGTCGGTCGAAGGCATCGAACGGCTCATGAATGCCGAGACCGAACCCCAACTCTCAGGGGCGGAGTAACGCAACCTCGGATCAAGATCCATGCGAAACCGGGCGGGCCATCGAGCGGAGTGAGGCCTCACAGAAGGAGGTCTCCAGTGACCAAAAGATAGGAATTTGGTCGGGTTATTGACGATCAAATTGTCCGCCCCGGATCTTCCACGTCTCATCCAAATCTCAACGATCGGCGAAACGCCCCTCGGACGCACTACAGGACACCTGCTTCCGGGGATATACACGATGACCGACACGGCCGCACCCGCCATCGGGCGAGCGACACCAACCAACGGCGTTTCAGATTC
This sequence comes from Planctomycetota bacterium, assembly GCA_039815345.1. Classification (GTDB taxonomy): domain Bacteria; phylum Planctomycetota; class Phycisphaerae; order Phycisphaerales; family UBA1924; genus JBCBZM01. The sequence goes on from JBCBZM010000001.1 coordinate 75,199, forward strand.
GGAGGCTCCGTCCGCCGCGCCGGCGGCGGCCCGCCTGCGCGGTCTGCTCGTATACGCCGACACGGCGGCCCGGAACGCGCTGGCCGACCGTCTGCGCGCCATCGAGGTCCGCACGGACGCCCGCTCGGGCCTGCGTGACGCCGCCGCCGCGGGCGCCGATCCGGACGTGCTCTTTCTCGATCTGCACCACCAAGAAGACGGCATCGACGACGTCCTGAGCGAGGCCAGTTCGCTGTTCCCCCAAAGCCCCATCATCGGCGTCTCGTCCTCGCTCTCACTGGCGACGGTCCGCGGGACGCTGGATCGCGGCGCGTTCGATGCCATCCGCATCGACGCCGACGAGGCCTCGCTCTTCGCGGCCACCCGTCGCGCCGCCGCCCACGCACAGGCGCTGCGCAAGCTCAGCCGCATGGGCGCCACGCCGAACGATGACGCACTGACGGGCGACAGCCCGGCGATCCAAGCCATTCGCCGCATCGTCCACCACGTCGCCACGCTGGATGTGCACGTCATGGTGACGGGCGAGACGGGCATCGAAGGCGCCGATATCGCCGGCGCGGTGCACCGCCGCAGCCGCCGAGCCGCAGGGCCGTTTGTGTCCGTCCGACTCGCCGACGTACCCGCCGACCTGGTCGGCCCGACACTGCTGGGCTCAGGCGACCGCCCCGGCGCGATCCAGCAGGCCAACGGCGGCACGCTCTTCCTTGAAGACGTCACCGAACTGGACCCCGAACACCAGCTCGCGCTGCTCGAGGTCCTGCTCAACGGCGCCTACCGCCAGGGCGATTCCGAAACCCAATCCGATGTCCGCATCGTGGCGGGCGCCTCGCGCGATCCCGCTTCGGCGGCCCGCAGCGGCCGGCTCAACGCCGACCTGCACCACCGGCTCAGCCTCACGCCGATCCCCGTGCCGCCGCTGCGGGATCGACGCGAGGACATCAGGCCGCTCGCCCTTCGCGCCCTCACCCGCGCCGCGACCGGCGCCCGCAAGAGCTTCACGACGATCACCCCCGAAGCCCTCTCACTGCTCGAAAGCCACTCGTGGCCCGGCAACGTGCGCGAACTGCGAGACCTGATCGAGCGGGCCGTAGCGCGGCACGAGGGTCCGGAGCTCACCGTCTCGATGCTCCCGATCGAGCTGCTCGGCGCCGCACGCGATGCGCAGGACGCCCGGTCGACCCGCACCGCACGCCGGACCAACGGCGCCTCGGCCCTGGGCGCGCACGCGCCCG
>JBCBZM010000084.1:0-13516 GCA_039815345.1 Planctomycetota bacterium
CCGAGGTACCTTGAACCCGCCCGCCGTCCACTCGACCCACGGGTGCCCCACGAAGAACCAGGCGTAGCCGCCCCACAGCACTTCGCCGCGCAGCGCCTCGATCCCCGCCCACAGCACGCCCGCGCCGGCCGCCATCAGCAGCCTCCCGCCGCGACGCGTCCGCAGACGAGCGCACAGCCACACAAAGAGCCCCGCGTACGCCGCCTGATGCGCGATCAACAGCGGGAATCCCGCCGCCGACACGCCCCAGATCCACTGGTGACTCCAGCCCCAAAAGGCCGCCGAGCCCACCCCGGCGCCCAGCCCCGTCCACCGGCGCCGCGTGCACACCGCCGCCACCCAGACCAACGGCGTCACCGCCAGCACACCCGCCCACCACGCCTGCGTCAGCCCGAACGCCGCACCCAGCACCACCGAATGCGCCAACCCCGCGCCCACACCGCGCGCGAAGCCACCGAGCGACGAATCCCTCTTCGTCGGCTCGGCCGTCGTCGTCATCACGCAGTGGTTCCCCGAAGCGCCGGGCATGACCCGGCCGAAACCGTCATCGACCGACCCACATCTAGTGACCCAGGTAATCGATCAGCCGAGCCAGTTCCGTCCGCAGGTCATGCCGACGGACCACCCGGTCCACCATCCCGCACTCGCGCAGAAACTCGGACCGCTGGAACCCCTCGGGCAGGTCCTGGCGGATCGTCTGGCGAATCACGCGAGGCCCGGCAAAGCCAATCAGCGCCTTGGGCTCGGCCAGGATCACATCGCCCAGCATCGCGAAACTCGCCGTTACGCCGCCCGTCGTCGGATCGGTCAGCACACTGATGAACAGCCCGCCCGCGTCGTCGTGGCGGGCCAGCGCCGCCGACGTCTTGGCCATCTGCATCAGGCTCAGGCCCGACTCCTGCATGCGCGCCCCACCCGAGCACGAGACAACGATCAACGGCAACTTCGCCGCCGTCGCGTGCTCGATGCTCCGGGTCACAACCTCGCCCACCACGCTGCCCATCGAGCCCATCATGAACCCGAGATCGAGACAGCACAGCATCGCCTGCCGACCCTTGATAAAGCCCTCGCCCGCGAGCACCGCGTCAGGTCGGCCCGACTTGGCCCGCTCCGATTCGAGGCGCTTCTCGTACGTCTTCAGGTCGCTGAACCCGAGCGGGTCGGTTGCCTTGAGCCCTTCGAACATCGGCTCGAACGAGTTGGGGTCGGTCATCCACCGCACGCGCGTGGTCGCGTCGATGCGGAAGTGATGATCGCACTCCGGGCACACCGACAGATTCTGTTCCATCTGCCGCCGATAGATCATCTGGCCGCAACCCGGGCAACGCAGCCACAGTCCCTCCGGGATTGCCGCGCGCCGTTGAGGCCGAACGTCCGTCCATGTACGTGTTTCAACTCGGCTCATAGAAGCTCTTTGTATCGACTTTCAGAAGGTCGCGTCCTGCACAATCAAACGCCAATCACCCAAACGGGTGGTTGGAACGCAAAGTCTAGACCCCGGCCTCGACCACCCGGGTCGGGCGTGCAAGACATTGTTGGGCCGCGGGGTCCGACCCGTTCACTCGCTCGTCCGGGCCCGGGTCCGCACACCCTTCAAATCCGACCGCGCGACCGTGTGCCACAGCACCGGCCCGGCGTCCGAACCCGCCTCCCGCCAAGACCCCATCGGAAGGCCCTTCAGCCAGCACACGGCCAGACCGAACGCGATCGGCCGAAGAATCACCGCGACCGCCGCGTCCCCGGCCTTGGAACGCTCCAGCGTCCGGGCCAGTTCCCCCACGATCCGCTCATCCGCCTCGGCCAGCGTCTCGCCCTCGGGCGCGCTTACGCTAGCGGGGTCGTCACGCCACCCCTTGCTCGCTGTCGGATACCGCTCCTCGAACTCCGACCGCTTGAGCCCTTCCCACAAGCCCAGCCCCATCTCAGTCAGGCCTTCGACCTTCCGCTTGCGGGCGTCCTGTCGGCGGGCAACCGCTTTGGCGGTCGCCTCGCTCGCCTCATCCGGGCCGTGCAGCACGAGCGCGACGGCTTCGTCGGCCAGCAAACGAGCGATCCGGTCCGCCTCATCGAGACCCTCAGCGCACAGCGGCACATCCGCCGAGCCGCAGACCCGGTCGTCCGCGTCCCATTCCGTCAACCCGCACGCGACCAGCGCGATGCGAACGTCGGACGATTTGCTCATGGTCAGCCCACTCCGTTCGGCACAAGCCGGGCTCGATCCGATCGAGCCTCTTCCACCGAATCAGTCCCACACAAGACCCCGGCTCTCGCCCGGGCCTCGCGCTCCTCCGCCGACACCGACCCGACCGGTTCCCACAAGGGGCCCCGGCCGCCCGGATCAAGACCGCGAGTCTAGCCCGCCGCCGACGGACCGATCATCGAAGATCGACCAGCCAAGAGGCCCAAACCCGCCGCGCCCTCCATCCGGGTCATAATCGGACGCACGAAACGCCCAAGACTAACGCCGACACCTATCAAAATACAATCATACGACTGATGGCGCCCGGTCGTTCTTCTCTCGGCCTCCCGAACACTGAGCTCCCTGCCACCAGCACATCGGCGCCCGCCTCGATGCATCGAGACGCGGTATCCAGCCCCACGCCCCCGTCCATCTGCACGCGAACCCGATCGCCTTCCGCCGAGCGCACCGCCCGGACCTTGTCCAGCACCTCGGGCATGAACGCCTGCCCGCCGAAGCCGGGATTGACGCTCATGACCAGCACCAGCTCAAACGCCTCGGCCACCTCCAGCACCGGCTCGATCGGCGTCGGCGGGTTCACGCAGATGCCGGCCGACATCCCCGTGTCGCGCACCCGATCGGCCAGCCGGCGCGCATCGTCGCCTTGCAACCGCTCGATATGGAACGTGAAGTGCGAAGCGCCCGCCTCCGCGAACGGCTCCAAAAACATCTCGGGGTCCTCCACCATCAGGTGGACGTCCAAAAACACGTCCGGCAACGCCCGCCTCAGACACCGGCACATGTCCGGGCCCATGGTCAGGTTGGGAACGAAGTGCCCGTCCATGACATCGAGGTGCAGCAGGTCGCCGCCCGCCTCGATCGCGTTCGAGGCGTCGTCGGCCATGCGGGCAAAGTCGGCGGCCAAAATCGAGGGCGCCATCAAAGGCCTCGCCGGCCGAACACGGAACAGGTCGCGCATCAGGTCGTTCATGCGCGGAGCCTAACGCCGAAGGCGACGCCGCTAGCATCCCGTGACCGTTTCAGAGCGAGCTTCCCGAACCTCACACCCGACCGGAGCGACCCCGTGCCGATCCCCGACGAACTCCGCCCGCATCTCGACGCGACCGGACAGGCCCACCTGCTCCGCTTCGCGGACGAGCTCTCCGACGACAAAAGACTCGCGATCGCCCAACAGCTCGCCGAGATCGACTGGGACCGCGTGCCCGGCTGGATCGACACCTACGTACGCGAGAAGCCGACGTTCGAGGTCCCCCCGGGCGTCGAGCCGGCGCCGTACTACCCCAGCGACCAAAGCCACCGCGCGTGGGACCGCGAGGGCTACCGGGCCAAGGGCGAAGCACTCCTGCGCGCCGGGAAAGTCGCCTGCTTCACCGTCGCCGGCGGCCAGGGCTCACGCCTCGGCTACGACGGGCCGAAGGGCTGCTACCCCGCCGGCGCCGTCACGGGTAAGCCGCTCTTCCAGATCTTCGCCGAGGGCATCCGCGCCACCGGCGAACGCTTCGGCGCCACCCCGCCCTGGTACATCATGACCAGCCCGCTCAACCACGAAGCGACCCGCGTCTTCTTCGAGCAGCACGACTACTTCGGCCTCGGAACGGGCGACGTCACGTTCTTCATGCAGGGCGCGATGCCCTCGTTCGACCGGGCTACCGGCAAGATCCTGCTCGCGGGCAAGGACCAGATCGCGACCAACCCCGACGGCCACGGCGGCGCGTTCAAGGCGCTCTTCCGCTCGGGCGCCGTCGCAGATATGAAATCCCGAGGCGTCGAGCACCTCAGCTACTTTCAGGTCGATAACCCAACCGTCCGGGTCGCCGACCCCGTCTTCATAGGTCTGCACGCGACTGCGCCCGATTCCTCCGGCGAGATGTCGAGCAAGATGATCCCCAAGGCCTACGCCGAAGAAAAAGTCGGCCTGTTCTGCGCCGTCGACGGCAAGGTCCGCGTCATCGAATACTCCGACCTGCCCATGGACCGCCAGCGCGAGACCACGCCCGACGGCAAGCTCAAGTTCCTCGCCGGCTCCATCGCGATCCACATGATGAGCGTCGCGTTCGTCGAAAAACTCGGCGGCGACCCCGCCTTCGCGCTGCCCTTCCACCGAGCCGACAAGAAGATCCCGCACGTTGATCTCGATACCGGCGCCGACGTCAGTCCGTCCGAGCCCAACGGCGTCAAGCTCGAACAGTTCGTCTTCGACGGGCTCGAGTACTGCGAATCCTCGATCGTGCTCGAAACCGACCGCGTCGAAGAGTTCGCGCCGATCAAGAACGCCGAAGGCCAGGACTCCCCGGCGTCTTCGGCTCGGCTCCAGACCCAACGCGCCGCGCGATGGCTCGAAGCCGCGGGCGTCGAGATCCCTAAACACGACGACGGCAAGCCCGACTGCACCATCGAACTCTCGCCCCTGACGGCGCTCGGCCCGGAGCACCTCAAAGGCAAAGACCTCTTCACAGCCATCGACCGTGGCGCGGAAGTGGCGGTCTGAGACTTGATCGAACGCTTCAGCCGATTCCCCAAGTCGCTCGCCGAGCGCGCCCGCGCCGTGCGTCTGGGCGACGATGTGCCCGCGATGGTCGCGCATCCCGACTGGGATTCGCCCGCGCCCTGGGTCTTGTGGATGCACGGCCGGACCGTCTCCAAAGAGCTCGACCCCGGGCGATACCTGCGCTGGACGCGCGCCGGCATCGCGGCCGTCGCCATCGACCTGCCCGGCCACGGCGAGCGGGCCGAGCCCGGCATGGACCAGCCCGCCCGTTCGCTTGATGTCCTCGAACAGGCGCTCGGCGAGATCGACGGTGTCGTGCGCTCCGTCTTCGACACCTTCGGCCACGACCTGTTCGACCCCGAACGCATCGCGATCGGCGGCATGAGCCTCGGCGGCATGGTCGCCCTGCGCCGGCTCTGTGATCCGCACCCGTTCATCGCGGCCGCGGTCGAGAGCACGACCGGCTGGCTCGAAGACATGTATTTCGGCGACGTCTCGCGCACCAGCTCGCACCCGGTCGAGCGTGTGCGCACCCTACAGGCGTACAGCAACCTGAGCGACTGGCGCCCCATCCCGTTGCTTTCGCTGCATTCTGAGGCTGACGAAACCGTGCCGTGGCGAGGGCAGGCCGGGTTTCTCGAAGGTTTGCGCGCGCACTACACCGAACGCGGCGCCGAGCCGTCATTGATCGAGAGCATCACCTGGCCCGAGACCGGCGCCCCCTACGAGCACGCGGGCTTCGGCAAGCGCGGGACCGAGGCCAAAAATCTTCAGGTCGAGTTCCTATCCAAGGCCCTGTCGCCGGGCGCCGCCGGCTGATCGGTACGCTGAGCCCACTTGGCCGAGGAACGCGTCATCCCCACGCCATCCGATACACCCGCGGATGCGCCCACGCGCGATACGCCGCGCATCCGCAACAAGCGCGAAGTCTTCGCCTGGGGCATGTACGACCTGGCGAATCAGTCCTTCACGCTGCTCATCATCACGGTGCTCTTCCCGATCTACTTTCGAGAGATCGTCGTCGCCGACCCGCAGCGCGGCGACGCGCTCTGGTCGATCGCCGTGTCCGCGGCGCTGTTCGTCGTGGTCGTGCTCTCGCCGATCGTCGGCGCGGTCGCGGACTGCAAGGGCGCGCGCAAATCGCTGCTGCTCGGCACCGGCGTGGCGTGCGCCGCGCTCACCATGGCGCTCAGCCTGCTCGGCACGCTGACCGCCGGGGGCACCGCCGCGGCGGTCGTCGCGGCTATGACGATCTTCATCTTCGCGAACATCGTCTACCAACTCGGCGAGAACCTGCTCGCCAGCTTCCTCCCCTCGGTGTCCACGCCGCGCACGATCGGACGCGTCTCCGCGATCGGCTGGACGATGGGCTACGTCGGCGCGCTGGGCCTGCTCATCGTCACGCTCGGCACGATGCTCGCGTTCGGTTGGACCGACCCGGTGTCGTGGCGTCCCTACTTCGTTCTGGCGGGCGTGTGGTTCTTGCTGGGCATGATCGCGCCGGCGCTCGTCCTGCAGGAGCCCGCGTGCGAAGCGCCGCCTAGAGGGCACGCTACCCTCACCGGCGCCGCGGTGGCTCGACTGCAAGAAACCGTCCGCAACGCCGCGCACTTCAAGCAGCTCTTCCGCTTCCTGCTCGCCTTCCTGATCTACGGCTTCGGCGTGCAGACCATGATCGCCTTCGCGTCCATCCTCGCCAGCGACTTCGGCATCGAGGGCTCGATGCTCATCGTCTTCGTCCTGCAACTCACCATCACCGCCGGCGCCACCGCGGCGATCACGTCGAGATTCCAGGATCGGCTCGGCGCCAAGCGCACCATCTCGATCTTTCTGTGCGTCTGGATCGTGAGCACGCTGGCGCTGCTGGCTGTCAAAGTCGTGATGCCCACCAGCCCGCCGCAGTGGCTGTTCTGGACGATCGGCAACGGCATCGGCGTCGGTCTTGGCGGTATCGGTACCGCGAGCCGAACCATGGTCGGGCGGTTCAGCCCGAGCCGACGCACGGCCGAGTTCTTTGGCCTCTGGGGCATGACCTACAAGCTCGCGGGCGCGATCGGGGTTCTGGCGTTCGGCCAAGTCAAAGCCTGGGTCGGCGACGCCGCCTCGCTCGCCTTGCTCACGGGGTTCTTTGTCGTCGGCCTCGCGCTCCTGATGCGTGTGAACGAGACCGCGGGCGTCCGCGCCGCCAAGCGCGTCGATAGGGACCGAGAACGCGCCGGCCACGCACCCGTCGCAGATTGAACGGGCGATTCGATCCGGCACGGTTCGCCGCCCACGGACACGCCGAACGAACCGCACCGTGCTCCAGAATCCAAGCCCGAAATCGGGGTCGCCCCGCCTACGCTCTCGATTATGACGACCCTCGATACCGCCGCCCCAACCCGTGTTTCGCACGTCCCCGACGATCGCGGCCGCTTCGGCGACTTCGGCGGCATGTACGTGCCCGAAACGCTCGTCGCCGCGCTCGGCGAACTCAGCGAGTTGTACGCCCGCGCCGCCGCCGACCCGGCCTTCTGGGACAAGCTCGACGACCTGCTCAAGCACTACGTCGGCCGCCCCACCGCGCTCTACGAGGCCGCCCGCCTCACCGAGTACGCACGCTCCAAGTGCGACGACACGCTCGGCGCCACGATCTGGCTGAAGCGCGAGGACCTCGCCCACACCGGCGCCCACAAGATCAACAACACCATGGGCCAGGGCCTGCTCGCGCGCTCCATGGGCAAGCCGCGCATCATCGCCGAAACCGGCGCCGGGCAACACGGCGTCGCCAGCGCCACCGCCGCCGCGCACCTCGGCCTCAAGTGCGACGTCTACATGGGCGCCGAGGACGTCCGCCGCCAACGCCTCAACGTCATCCGCATGCGCATGCTGGGCGCCAATGTCATCGAAGTCGACTCCGGCACGCGCACGCTCAAAGACGCGACCAACGAAGCCATGCGCGACTGGATGGGCAGCGTCGAGCACACGCACTACATCATCGGCTCGGTCGTGGGCCCCCACCCCTTCCCGATGATGGTCCGTGATTTCCAGGCCGTCATCGGCCGCGAGACCAAGGCCCAGTGCCTCCGCCGCATCGGCGCGCTGCCCAACGCCGTGGTCGCCTGCGTCGGAGGCGGGTCCAACGCGGCGGGCATCTTCTACCCGTTCGTCGATGATGAAGACGTCAAGCTCGTCGGCGTGGAAGCCGGCGGCCGGGGCAAAGACGAGGGCGCCCACGCCGCGCCCCTGCGGTTCGGGCAGCCCGGCGTCCTGCACGGCTCGCTGAGCTATGTCCTCCAGGACACGCACGGACAGACCGCGCCGGTCCACTCCTGCTCCGCCGGCCTCGACTACCCCGGCGTCGGCCCCGAGCACGCGTATTGGAAAGACTCCGGCCGGGTCAGCTACACCTCCGTCACCGACGAGCAGGCCCTCCGCGGGTTCGAACTGCTCGCCGCCCAGGAAGGCATCATCCCCGCACTTGAAACCGCGCACGCCATCGCCCACGCCGTGCGCATGGCCCGCAAGATGCCGCGCGATCAGCACCTCGTCGTCAACTGCTCCGGCCGCGGCGACAAGGACGTCGACGAAGCCGCCCGCCTGCTCGCCGAGCGCGACGCGCAGGGCAACGCCGCCCAAGGTGACGACGCAGATGCAATGAACTGACTCGGGGCAACCGTCTCAGCGGGTCCGGGGCGTCCGGGGCATCCACGGGTCACGCCGACGCACGATGTGCCGTACGCCGCGCCTCGCCCACTTGGCCGCCTCGGCGACGACCTGCAGACGCAGCCGCAAACGCAGCCGCCGCAGGTTCGGATCATCCGGAGCCAGCCGCGTCGCGGCCCGCGCCCAGAACCGGGCCCGCATCCAACGCCCGGACTCGAGCGCCGCGACGGACAGGTTGTACATCGCGGGCACGAACCGCGGATCGAGCCGGATCGCCTCCCGCGCGTGCGCTTCGCCCGCACGGGCATCGCCCGACTGGAAAAACGCGACCGACAGGTGATGGCGACCGACCGCGTCGGCCGGCCGCTGCTTGACGAAGCGCTGCAGCACGAACGTCGCGTCCTGCGGCAGGCCCGCGTCGAGCAGGAGCTGCCCGAGTTCGTCCATGTCCTCGGCCGTGAAATCGGTCGGGCGATCGCGGTGGGCCCGAAGCTCGGCGCCCAGGAGCGCCCGCCCACGGTCGAGGTCGCCCGGGCGGCCACGCTCGATCAATCGCTCGGCCAGACGCGACCGCGCGGCCGGGTAGTCCGGATCCAGACGCAGCACCACGTCGTACTCAACGATCGCCTCTTCGAACAGCCGGCGTCCCTCAGCCAACTCCGCCAGACGGAAGTGCGCGTCCGCGTTGTCCGGCTCAAGCTCCAGCACGCGGTGGTACTTCTCCGCGGCCTCGGTGTCCCGATACATCTCAACGAGCAGGTCACCCAGATCCAGCAGCGTGTCGATGTCGCCCGGGTCCTCGCGCAGCTCACGGAGGTACAACTGCCGGGCCCGCTCGCGTCGGCCCGTGGCGGCGTAGACGTCCGCGAGCCGGGCCTGAATCCGCGGCAGGCCCGAATCAAACCGGGCCGCCTCGCGCAGACACCAGATCGCTTTCTCAAACCGACGACGCTCCATCAACGAGTCCGCCATCGCCGCGTAAAGCTCGCCGCTCTCGGCGTCCAACTGCTGACCCAGATAGAACGCGACCTCGGCCTGATCGTGCTGACCCAGCCCGGTGTACGCCTCGATGCGATGGACGTACGGCCTGACCGACTGCTCGTCCGCCTCGGCGGCCATATCGAGCCAGGGCAGCGCGTCGGCCTCGCGGTTCGCCTCGATCAGATTGATCGCCGCGTTGATCGCCGCCAACCCATCCGCCGGCTCCAACTCGTGCGCCGAGCCGAACGACTGCGCGGCGTCTTCGTAGCGCCCCGCCGCCTCGAGTGTCAGCCCCAGGTTGAAGTGCCATTCCGCCTGGTACGGGTCCATCTCGAGCGCACGCCGCAACTCGGACTCGGCGTCCTCCAGACGACCCGCCTCGTAGTGCTCATGGGCACGCTCGACGTGATGCTCGGCCTCGTACCAGTCGTTCATCGCGATTCACGACCCCCAAAGCCCTTCAGACACCGCCCGGCCGCCGAACCGCGGCCGCCGACAACACGGTCAGAAAGACATCGTACACGCACGATGCACCTTGCGCACCGCACCGGATATTGGTTACCATCGGTCACTGTGACACGAGTTCTGGATCTCCGCCGCCGTCGAGCCCCGTTCCCGATCGGAACGCACGCTCTGTGCGCATCTTTGCTACTGGCGGCTTCACCGGCAGTTGGATCGGCTCTGGCCCAAGAAGAGTCAGCTCAGGCCGCCGAGCCCGCTCCAATCGTCGAGCCGACGACAACCCCCCAGAACCAGGCCCAACGCGACCCAGAATCCGCAACGATCCCGCTCTCTCAGCGGCTGGTCGCCGTGTATCGCCGGCTGTACGTCCTCTCGCCCGAAGACCGCCGGCCTGGGGTGCTCATGGAGCTGCTGGGCGACGCCGAGGTCGAACTGCGGACGCTCGGCTTCGAGCTCGCCCGCCGCGACCTGGCCAGCGGCGCCACGCCAAGGGCCGAGGTCATCGACGAGGCGGTGCGCCTGCTGGGCGATCACGACGCCACCGTCCGCCGACAAGCCGCGATGTACATCGGCGAGGCCGGGGCCGATCGCGCGGTGACGGCGATCGCCGAAGCGCTGGAACGCGAAACCGACCCGGTCGCGGCCACCGCCCTGATGCGCGCCGCCGCACGCGTGCCCACGCGCGACGAAACACTCGTGTTCTCGCGCTGGCTCAGCGCCGGCGCCGAACCACGCCAAGCCGCGATCGAAGGACTCTGGGCCGCCGAGCGGGCCGGCGTGCTCACGTCCGCAGAAATCCGCACGCAGGTCGCCGCCGACCTGCGGAGCCGGCCGATCGAGTCGCTGACCAACGCGGCGTTGCGGCTGTTGACGCGCACGGGCATCGCCAGCGATCGCGATCGCGTCGCATCGTTGCTCGAACAGGACGACGCGCGGCGGCGGCTGCTGGCGGCCGAGGCGCTCGTCGAGTTCCCCGACTACACCCGCGCCATCTTGAACGCCGCCGAGTCCGACCCAGCGCTCGCGCCCGCGGCCGTTCGATCTATCGCCCAGTCCGAGCCGACCGCCGAACGCATCCAACGCGCCACGCGCCTGGTCTTCGCGACCGACGCGGAGCGTGAACGATCGTTTGAGCGGCTGCTCGAAGCGAGCGGCGTGCGCGAGATCCTCGCGGCCGCGGACTCCGACGCCGACGCGAGCGCCCGCGAACGGCTCGCCTCCGCAGCGATCACCAAACTCCCGGCGCCGCACGCCGATATGGACCCCGATCTGCTCGAGGGCGCGGTGCGGGCCCGTGTGCTGCTGGCGCGGGCGCAGCTCGATCTCGGCAAAGCCCTCGATGCCCTCGCGACGCTGGATGCGTTGGAAGCTCAGACCACGGCGTTGGAAGGCGCCGCGTGGGCGCGTGAGCGGTTCCGGGCGCTCGTCCACGTCGAGCGTTTCGACGATGCATCGCGCGTTTCCGCGACAGCGAGCCCTTCCGAGGACGAGTCGGCCGCGGTGGACCCGGGCGAGAACCCGGCCGCCTGGATCGCGGTCATCGCGGAGATCGAGGACGAGACGCGCCGGGCCGACGCCGCACGCTTTGTCGGCTTCCGCTTCGATGACCGCCTCGATGAAGGCCAGAAGGCCAAGCTCACCGGCTGGCAGCCTGTCCCGACGCCGGCCGAGCGCCCTGACGACCCCGAAGCCAACGATGGCTCGACGACCTCCGGCGATGCGATCGTGCCCGATACACGGCCCGAGTCTGGCAGCGAACCCGCGGCCGAAACGCCGAACGGCGCAGCGATCCCGCCCGCGTCTTAGACCGGGTCCAATGGACCACGTCCAAAAGAGCGTGTCAGCTCTGCACCATCGCCGCTTAGCGGTCGCGGTTCAGTGAACGCACGCGCGTCCAGACCTTCCGCACGCCCACGGGGCTCGCGGCCGGGTCGGCTGCCGGGCGCTCCGCAGACGGCAGCGCCGACAGAGCGGCTTCGGCCGAATCGAACCCGCCCGCCGGGTCGAGCGCCGTATCCAGCCACCGCGACCACGCCGGCGGACAACGCCGCAACAAGCGCGACGCCGGGATCACCGGCGCCTCGGCGCGAACACCGGTCAGCAACCGGTACACGATCTCAGCGATGGAGCGCACCTCATCGCGCACCAGCTCGGCGTCGCCGCGGCCCAAGCCTTCGAGCGCGCGCGTGAAGCCGAAGTGCTCGATCATCACCGAGCCGCGGGGATCGACCAAGACGTGCTCGTCCACCAGAGGCCCGTTGTGCAGACCCTCGGCGTGGCACGCGACCAGCGCGTCGAGCAGATGCACCGCGGCCCGTTCGACCTCGAACGCTTCCATCCGGTTGCTCGGCTTGCGGGCGACGAGTGTTTCCAGCGTCAGCACGCCGTCGTGTGTGCCCGGGTAGGGCGTCACCAGCCAGGGGCGAGCATCGCGCGTGAAGCCGTAGGAATCCACGCTCAGCACGTGCGCGTTGTCGATCTTCGACAACGGCTCGGCGGCGGAAAGAAACCGTCGGCGCTCGGCATTGTCATGGCACGCGGGGAACAGATGGACGATGTGGCTGCTCTGCAACTCGGTGTGCAGCGTCAGCCAACGCTCACAGATCGGAGAAGGCGCGAGCCCGCTCATGAACTGGTGCGGCGCGAGCATTACCTCGCCGGCCACGGCGTTCGCTGACTCATCCTTCGGAAAATCACGCAAGGCGCTGCTCCGCATGCCGAACAACACAGCGGACGCCTCCTGCGGCCGCGCCGTTCGACACACCCAAATCGAACCGTGGTCATCGGTCCTTTGGGCGCGACGTCTGAGAAACTCGCGCCGACCCCGCCTGCACGTGCCGCAGACGCGATCGTCACGTAGCCGAAATACTAGCGGCTCCACCGCTCCGGGGGGCAGCCGAACACCCTGAACCGCCGCAGATGGGCCCCTCGGCCCGCTGTCACGCCCGCAAGCCGCAACCCGGCAAACTCGTGGCGAACCCGAGGCCCAAGCGGGTACACTTCGGTGCGTTCGGGCCTGGGCCCCGAGCGATCGCTTCGCGATGACCCCCTGAATCGGGCGGGACTGAGCGCTCTGCCATGTCCCAAGTCCTCGCACACCGCCCAAGATTTGGACACACGACATGACGACCGCCTCCACCCAGCCCTCGGCAGCCGGCCAGGTTTCCGGCGATCCCCTCGCGCTCATCGACGTCGATCACGTTCGCTTCTACGTCGGCAATGCCAAACAAGCCGCGTACTTCTACGCCCACACGTTCGGCTTCCGCATCGACCAGCTCGCCGACCTCACCACCGGCTCGCGCGATGAGTCCGACTACCTCCTCACGCAGGGCAACATCCGCCTCCTCCTCACCACGCCGCTCACCAAGGACCACCCCGCCGCCGAAGAGATCAAGGTCTACGGCGACGGCGTCAAGGACATCGCGCTCACCGTCCACGACGCGACCAAGGCGTACGAAGCTGCCATCAAGAACGGCGCCATCAGCGCCAGCGAGCCGCGGGAAATCAAAGACGACAAGGGCGTCGTCACCGTCGCCTCGATCAAGACCTACGGCCGCGTCATCCACACCTTCGTCAGCCGCACCGGCGCCTACGCGCTCCCCGACATCAAACGCGGCGCCGAGTTCATGCCCGTCTTCAAGAAGATCGACAGCCCCGTCAACGCGTACAACGAGCAGAACCCCTGCGGCCTCAAGTACGTGGACCACTGCGTCGGCAACGTCGAAGAAGGCAAGATGAAC
>JBCBZM010000146.1:0-3356 GCA_039815345.1 Planctomycetota bacterium
CAGTAGTATCTGCTCCGCGTCCGCGTGGGCCACCACCGAACGCACGTGCTCAGCGGTGGAGATGCCGAAACCCACCGCGATCGGTGTTTGCGCAACTTCACGTATCGCCTGCACAGGCGCCTCGACCTCGGGCGCCTCGCTCCGCTCACCGGTGATGCCCGATCGAGCCAGCAGGTACACAAATCCGCTGCATCGCTCCGCAATAGCCCGGGCCCGTTCCGGAGGCGTGCTGGGCGAGACCAGCAGCGAGCACGTCAACCCGTGAGCATCCGCCGCGGCGACCAACTCGTCGGATTCTTCTAGCGGCGCGTCGGGGAAAATGAACCCGTCAAAGCCCGCCTCGGCCGCCCGCTCCACGAAAGCCCCCGGCCCGCCCGCACGCTGGACCAACGACACAGAGACCATCGCCACAAGGCCCAGCTTCACACGATCTCGCGCGGCCGCGACCGCCTCGAACACGCCCTCCGGCGTCACACCCGCGACCAACGCCTCGTGCATCGCCGACGCAATCACCGGCCCGTCGGCGATCGGATCCGAAAACGGGATGCCGATCTCGACAATCGACGCGCCCGCTTCTTCCAAAGCAACCAACAGATCGCCGAGTGACTCCAGCGAAGGCCGACCCGCGCACACGAACGGCATCAGCGCCCGCGTGCCCGCCGCGCGATGCTCGACGAAGATCCGCTCGATGCGCCCCGGATCGCGCGGCTCAGTTCCGGCGTCCTCTGCGGCGGTCGCTCCGGCCTCGGAGTTCGTCTCCGCGTGCTCATTGCTCATCGGATGATGTCCCTGATCTCTTCCAGGCCGGCCGTCAGCACCTGCGGCCCGTCCTCCGTGATCAGCACATCGTGCTCGTAGTGCGCCGACAGCGACCCGTCGGCGATGTAGATCGGCCACTCCCGACCGCTCGGTAGCGTCGCGCCCGTCCCGAGCGCCAGCATCGGCTCCACCGCCAGAAGCATGCCCGGCGCCAGTTTCATCGTCGCGTCGCCCCACTCGCCCGGCATCGTCGGAACCACGTTCGAGATCCAGGGCGACTCGTGCATCCGCTTACCGTAGCCGTGACCCCCGAGCCCGCGCACAAGATGCAGCCCGTGCTCCTCTTCAACGCACGCCTGTACCGCCCGCGCCCAGTCGACCAACGGCGCCCCCGGCTGCAACGCCTTGATCCCCGCTCGGATCGACGCCTTGCCCGCCTCACGAAGCTTCAGCCGCGGCTCGTCCGGCTCGCCCATGAAGTAGGTCCATGCGGCATCGCCGATCCAGCCGTGATGGTTTACGCCGATGTCGATCTTGAGCACGTCGCCCTCGACCAAGGGCTCCGATCGGTACGTCGCCGTGCCGTGCACCACGCACTCGTTCACCGACAGGCACGCGTGCGACGGGAACGGCGGAACCCGGCCCGGCCGGTACCCGAGAAAGCACGACTTGCAGTTCAGATCCGACAGTGTGCGTGCCACGAACCCGTCGATCTCGGCCAGCGTGAGCCCGGGCCGGAGCATCGCCGCCAGACGCCGGTGGGTCTCCACCACGCATTCCGCCGCCGCAGCCGCCATCTTCAAGTCTTCCGGTCCGTGTCGTGGTGCTGGTGTCATGTCGGCGATGATAGCGCGGCGGGTCTACAGCGACGCCGCGCAGGCGCCCGAGCGAGCCGCCTAGCCGCCCGCGACCACCTCGCCGCCGCAGATCACCATGCGTGCCGGGTTCCCGCCGACCTCGTGGCACAACTCCCGCTCATCTCGATGCTCCAGCAGCACCAGATCCGCCCGCAGTCCCGGCTCGATCCGCCCGCGGTCGGCCATGCCCAGCAACGCCGCCGGGTTGGCTGTCGCCGCCGCGAACGCCTCCCCAGGAGACACGCCCCCGAATCGCACCGCCAGCGCCATCGCGAGCGGAACCGAACAGCCGGGCGCCGAGCCGGGGTTCCAGTTGCTCGCGATGCACAGCGCCCCGCCGGCGTCCACGAGCGCGCGCATGTTCGCGTACCGACCATCGGTGTGAAACCCCGTGATCGGGAGCGCCACGCCGAACGCGTCCGACTCGGCGAGCACCCGCAGATGTTCCGGCGTGGTCGCCTCAAGATGATCGACCGACCGCAGCCCGAGGCGGGCCGCGTCTTCGATCAAGCCAAGATCATTGAACTGATCCGCGTGCACCCGGCACGGATGTCCCGCCGCGGCCGCCGCCTCGAAGAGCCGCACGCAGTCCTCTCGAGACCACGCGCCTGCTTCGCAATACGCGTCGATCGTGACGCCCGGGAAGGCCGCGGTCACCGCGGGCAGTACTTCTCGAAGCGTGCGTTCTACGGAGGCCGCTACCTCGGGGTCGAGCGCGTGCCCGATGCACCCCGTCGCAACCACCTCGCCCGCCCAACGCTCGCCCGCGGCCCGGATCGCGCCGAGCATCTTGAGTTCGTTCACCGTATCGAGCCCGTATCCGCTCTTGACTTCGATGGTCGTCGTCCCGTGGGCGAGGGCTCGGTTGAGCCGATCGAGCAGCGCGTCGGCCAGCGTGTCCTCGCTCGCCTCGCGCACCGCGCGGACCGTGGACATGATCCCGCCGCCCGCGTTCAGGAGTTCGAGATAGCCCGCGCCCGCACGCTTGAGGTCCCACTCATCCAGCCGATCGCCCGCCCAGCAGGCGTGCGTGTGGCAGTCCACAAAGCCCGGCGCCAGAACGCGTCCATCGGCCTCGATGACCGTGCACCCCGTCGGCGTCTCAAGCCCTGGGCCCACCGATTCGATGCGGTCGCCCTCGAGCAGCACGTCGCAGGCGTCGCGTGCACGCAGCCGGCCCAGCGCCTCGCCCCGCAGCGGCCCCTTGCCCGCGGTCACGACGCGCGCGTTCCGGATCAACATCCGTGCCCCATTCACGCCGAGCTACCCCGCCGCGCTAAGCCGCGCAGGAACGACAAAAACAGGTGCGCCGCGAGCCTCGCGGTTCTTCCGCTCGGATCGTTCGGCGGGCTCAGTTCCATGATGTCGAACCCGACCGTGCTCGGGTTCCGTCCGGCGGCCTCCGCCCACGCCTCGGCCACCGCAGGCGTCCACCCGTTCGGATTCATCGCCGACACACCGGGCGCAAACGCCTGATCGATCACGTCCATATCCCGCGAGACTTAGGTCGGCCGCTCCGGCCACGGATCGTCGGGGCCGAATCCGTCCGCCCGCCCGCCGTGCGACTGGTAGTACCGCATCTGCTCCCGATCGGCGGAGAGCGTGTGCAGGCCGAACACGTGGAGCTCCGACGCCAGTCCCGCCTCGATGATGCGACGGAACGGCATGCCAGACGTCGTCGAGGCCCTTGGGACTCTCATTAGGGACAACGAAGTGACGAACGTACCGGAAATCGTGGCG
>JBCBZM010000150.1:0-2301 GCA_039815345.1 Planctomycetota bacterium
CCCGTCACCCGCACCTCCCGGACCTCCGCCCGACCCTGCGCCCGGCTCGATTCCGGACTCGACGCTCGACGCGAACCCCGCGCCGAAGCTCACGCTACGGGCGATCAGCCGCACCGATTCCGGCGCGCCGGTCCGGCCGTTCGCACTCGGCGCCACCGGCTCATACACCATCGGTCGCTCAAGCCAATCCGACTGGCCGATCCCCGATCCGTCCGTCTCGCGCCGCCACGCCCAGGTCTCGCAGCGCGGCGGGACGTGGTTCATCACCGACCTGTCATCTCGACACGGGACCACTATCAACGGCGTGTCGCTGGAACCCAACCAGCCCGCGCCGATGCAGCACAACGACGACATCGCGTTCGGCGGGTGGCGGTGCCGCTGCCAATCGGGCTCGGCCAGGCCGGGCATGACCACACCGTTCGCCGCGCCGCCCGATGCCGGCGCCAGCATCAGCGCGATCGATGCGTCCCATCTCACCGGCGTCGCGCAGCGCGGCCTCGAGGCAATTCTGACGTTGAGCGGGTCGCTCGAAGCCGCGGAAGACGTGGCCGGGGTCTCCCGCGCGCTCGTCGAAGCCATCCGAGACGCGACGGGCTGTCGGCGGGTCGTGGTGGTCAGGCCGAGTTCGGATGAGGAACTCGAAGTGCTCGCCTCCACCGCCGAAACCACGCCGCGGCTGTCCCGTTCACTGATCGAGCAAGCCACCAAGCACGGCATGGTCCAACTCAGCGACGCAGGCGCCGGGCCGAACCAAGCGCACTCGATCATGGAACTCAACATCCGCTCGGCGATCTGCGCGCCGGTCCTGGTTGGCGGCGCCCCCGGCGCGTTCATCATGCTCGATACGCGCGACACCGAAGGGGTTGTCCCGCCGGACGCGGCCGCGTTCTGCCAGTCCGTCGCCCGGCTCGCGGGCATGGCGTTCGAGCGGCTGCTCTCAGCCGCACTCGCCGAGCGGCACCAGCAGTTGCAAAGTGATCTGGAAGCCGCACGGCGTGCTCAAGAACTCCTGTCACCCGCGCGCACCGGCGGCCACGCGGGCGTGCAATACGTGTTCGAGTCGATCCCCGGACGGATCGTCGCGGGCGACCTGTTCGATTTTTTCCCGCTCGACCACGCGCGGTCGGCCTTCTTCCTGGGCGATGTCTCGGGCAAAGGGGTGGGCGCGGCGATGCTCATGGCGGCCGCCCAGTCGCAGCTCCGCACGCAACTGCTCTCCGGCGCCGGATTGGCCGACGCGGTCGCCCGAGTGAACACGGATCTGCACGGACGCACGGAGTCATCGAAGTTCGTCACACTCATCGCCGGCGTGATCGATCCCGATCGCCGGACCGTCCAGCTCGTCGACGCGGGCCATGGCTTCGCCATCATCGTGCCCGCCCAAGGCGCCCCGCAGCGCGCCGCTTCGCCGCACGGCTTCCCGCTGGGCGTGGTTGAGTCCGCCGACTACGAAGTCTTCGAGGCCGGCCTGGAACCGGGCGGACGGGTTGTCGTCTTCTCCGACGGCGCTGTCGAGCAACCGAATCCTGAAGGCGATCAGTTCGGCATCGACGCCGTGATCGAATCGATCGGCGGCGCGGCCGCGTCGGACGAAACAACCGCCGCCCTGCTGCGCGACGTCCGCGCGCACGCCCAAGCCGACCTAGCCGACGACCTGACCGTTGCGTGCATGCAGCTTCAGGACTGAAGGCACGGGCCGAACAACCCAGGCAGAGACTTTGAGGCCGATTCGTGACGGCGCCTTTGCTTTCGATCGACGAACGCCCACGCCGAACTACGACGGATTTCAATCGCAGAAAGTGGCTCGAAACGACCGCACGCTTCATGGGAACGAAACGTAAATAGGGAACGGAAGGTAAAAAAGGACAAGGCCCCATTCTTTCGAACGGGGCCTTGAACAAAACAGTTTGGGTAAACCTCGACCACGTGTTACCACGTGGATCGACGCCACAATCATGACCGTACGGACCAAGCCCTGGCCTGATCAAGATTGCCTCGACCGGAGTCGAGAGGGCGAACGAGAGTGTGTTCACAGTCCTGCTGAGGATTGCTCCTCGACGGCTGTTATGAGCGTTAGTGCTCCAACCGACATGGCAGGTCTAAGGAAATCCCTTAGAAAGGAGGTGATCCAGCCGCAGGTTCTCCTACGGCTACCTTGTTACGACTTCGTCCCAGTCACCAGTCTCGCCGTAGGCACTTACGAGTTTTACTGCGATGGTGCGCAAGATGCTTCGAGCGATCTTTATGCGCTGGCCGCCACATTCCATTACGTGATCACTGGGTATTCGCCACCAGACAGCC
>JBCBZM010000064.1:0-16895 GCA_039815345.1 Planctomycetota bacterium
AGGTCGCATCAGGCGTGTTTTCGTTCAGACCGAACAGCACACCGGTACCGATGCTGACTTCGACGCCATCCGCGTCTTCCGCATCATCAAGCGCGACGCTGGCAGGTCCTCCACCGAGTTCGCCCTGATACAGCGCCGCGAGCGCGCGCTGCCGCGTGGTGCGCGCCGCGAACACACTGCCGTACACCTCGACCATGATCGGCTCGGCGACCAGCAACCGCCGCTCAGCTTGGGCAGGTTCATCCATCGAGAGCAGGATCGACGCCATCTTGATGTTGATCCACGCGGCAGAAGCCGACCGCTCCCGGCCCGCCGCTTCGTGCGAGGTGAGCGCACTCCCGAGCCGATCCAACGCGACCTCGGTGTCGCCTTCGTACAGCCAAGCGAGGAAACCGAGTTCTTCGGCCGATTCGAGCGTGCGCTCGTCTTCGGGCCCGTAGAGCGCGTTGCGGATGCGGTGGCTCGCGTGGATCTGCTCGAGCGCCGGCTCCAAACGGCCGTGCCGACGATAAACGAACCCGATCGCGAAACGCACGTCGGCTTCCGCCGCGGGCGTGTCGGCAAGGTCCCGATCCACCCGGCCGGCCGCGTAGTCGATCGCATCGAACAGCGACACCGAGGCACCCCGTTCCTCCGGATCGACACCCAGAAATGAGGCTTTCAGGAAGTCCGCGAGTTCGGCCGCGTGCTCGGCCTCGGCCCGCGCAGTTGCCAGCGCCTCATCGGCCACCTTTGCCGCCAGCGAAGAGCGCGCCGTCGCCACCATCATGCCGATCAGAGCCGAAACCACCAGCACCGTGGCCGCGGCGACCACACCCGCCACGCCACGGTGCCGCCGCCCGTACAGCAGCATCGTGCGCCAAGGCGACGCCTCATCGCCGCCAATCGGCCGCCCCTCGATCACCCGCCGCAGGTCCGCCGCCAGGGCGCCCGCCGAGGAATACCGCTTCGCCACATCCGGCTCGACCGCCCGGCAGATCACCGTTGCCAACTCGTACCCCGCGACGCTGGCGAGCGATTTGCGATCGACCAGCGGCCCAGAAGCAAGCCGCGACAACAGGGCCCCGTCCACAGAGCCCGAACACTCGTGCAACTTCTTCCCGGTGATCATCTCGTACGCGATCGCCCCGATCGCGTACAGGTCAACCCGAGTGTCGATCTGATCGAACCGCCCGAGCAACTGCTCCGGCGCCATGTACGCGATCGTGCCCGCATTCGGCTCGGGCTTCGCCGAAGCGCTCTCGTCGTCGTCACGGATCAACCCCACGCCGAAGTCGATGACGTGCGGAGCGAGGTCCTGTGTCACAACGATGTTGCTCGGCTTGAGATCACGGTGGATCACGCCGCGTTGGTGCGCGTGTTCGATGGCCTCGGTGATGCCCAGGAGCATGGTCACGATCTGTTCGCGCGACAGAGTTTGCTCACCGAGCAGCGAGCCGAGCGTCTGCCCTTCGATGTACTCCATCGCGACGAACGGCGAGGTCGTGCTCGGGCCGCTCCGCGTGGTCACCGTCGCGACACCCGCCTCGTAGATCCGCGCGATGCCCGGGTGCTGCAACCGCCCGAGCGCCGCGGCCTCGTTGCTCAGCGTGGCCCCCGCGCGCGTGTCGATCGCGAAGAGCTTGATCGCCACATCCCGCTTCGGGTTCGCCTGCTCCGCCAAGTAGACCGCGCCCATGCCGCCCCGATCGATCAGCCGGCGTATGGCGTACTCACCGATGCGGACGACGTGTTCGTAGTCCATCTCGGGCGTGTCCGACCACTCCGCCCCGCCGTACGGCACGTCGAGAAAGCTATCGCCCGAGTCCGAATCGAGCAGTCTTTCGACGACGCGCCGCAACGCGTCGTCCCCGGCGCACGCGCGCTCGACGGCCGCAGCGCGCTCCGCTCCTTCCACGCCGATGACCTCGGCGAAGATCTCGGCCGCGCGTTCGTACCTGCGTCTGCTCACGGTCTGTTCACGCCTCTCCGTCCCCGAGATAGTCCTTGAGCCACGCGCGGGCCGCCCGCCATTCCAGCTCCACCGTGCGATCCGAACGCCCGATCACGCCGGCCGTCTCGTGTACGGAAAGCCCGGCGAAGAAGCGCAACTCCACGATCGTCGCCTGCCGCGGGCTCAGCTCAGCCAACGCGCTCAGCGCATCGTCGAGGGCGAGGATATCGATGGGATCGCTCCCGGCTCCCGCTGCTACGCCGTCCGTCGCGACACGCTTCCAGTCGCCGCCCCGTTTCTTCGCCAGCGAGGCCCGGGCGTGGTCGATGGCGATCCGCCGCATCGCCTTGGCCGCGACACCAAAGAAGTGCGCCCGGCTGGCCCAACGCATGGACGCCCCGCGAAAGAGCCGTGTGTAGGCCTCGTGCACCAGCGCGGTGGGATGCAGCGTGCCGTCGCGGCGGCTGGCGGCGCCCTGCGGCCCGGCCGCGATCAGCTTCAACCGTTCGTAGACACGCTCGAAAGCCTCGTCCGCCGCGGCGCTGTCGCCTTCGGCGCCGAGGTTCAAGAGCTGCGTGAGATCGTGTCCTTCTGGCGGCATGGTTCTCACACTTTTTCGTCAACGCGTTGCGCCCGGTTCGATCGGTTCGCGTGCTTGTCTGCAACCGTGCCTCGGGCTCGGTTCATCGTAGACGAAACCCAATCCTGATCGAGAAGGAGTTTGTTCCCATGAAGATGCTCACCGCCACAGCCGCCGCGCTGGTGCTCTCCGCCGGCAGCCTCAGCTCCGCGCAACTCATCCGCTCCGGCGCCTCCGCAGACGCCGCGGGCCTCCAGGCCCTCGTGGACACCTACCGCAACGACCTCGGCGCCCTCAACGCCCCGGCGCCCGGCACCGTCGGCTCCGGACGCCGCCAGATCGACTGGGACGCCGCGCCCGACGCCGTCTCCGCCAACAACCCGTTCCCCGGCGATTTCTTTAACGCCAACTTTGCTCCCCGGGCCCGGGGTGTCGAGTTCACCACCCCCGGCACTGGCTTCCAGCTCTCGGCAACAGACGCGAGCGGCGTCGGAGTCCGCTTCGACAACATCGACCTCAGCTACAGCTCCACCTTCAGCGCGTTCAGCGAAGAACGGCTCTTCACCCCGCTGGGCAGCACCATCACCGACGTCGAGTTCTTCATCCCGGGCAGCGACCAGCGCGCCACAACCACCGGCTTCGGCGCCGTCTTCAGCGACGTCGATCTCTACGGTTCCAGCTCGATCGAGTACTTCGACGCCGAAGGCGACTCGCTTGGTGTCTTCAACGTGGAAGCCGGCCCCACCGCCAACGGCTCGCTCTCCTTCTTGGGTCTTTCCTTCGATGAGCCCATCATCGGCTCCGTCCGGATCATCTCCGGCAACAACCCGCTGGGCGGCCCGGAAAGCGGCAGCGGCTACGACCTCGTGGTGCTCGATGACTTCATCTTCGGCGAACCCGTCCCGACGCCCGGCGCCCTGGCGCTGCTCGGCGTGGCCGGCCTGACCGGCGCCCGCCGCCGACGCTAACGCGTCACCCCGCTCTCATCCTGGAACGCCGAGCTTCATGTGGTCCGTGCTCGGCGTTCTCTTTCCGCAATCGATCCGTGCCGTCCGCTCGCCGACCAACGGTCTGACGCAAGCGGACTTCACATCGCGGCTACCTCGGCCAGCCACGCCATGAGCTCATCCGCCGACCGCTGCCCCCGCAGCACCGCCACCCGCTCGCCATCGCGCAGCGCATAGGTCATCGGGATCGCGGCGCCGCCGAGGTACGCGTCTGCCAATGCGCGGTCGCGATCAACCTCCACGTGCGTCACCACGAAATCCCCACCACGCAGTCGCTCGATGACAGCTGGGTTGTTCATCGCATCCTTCTTGTACTGCTGGCACGGGGCGCAGCGGTCCGCCGTTGCGAACGCGATCACCGTGCGATCACCGGCCGTGCGCACCGCCTCGTCCACCCGAGGGCCATCAGCGATCACCGGAGGCAGCGCGATCGTCTCCTTTGCGACGATGAACCCGGTCTCGCCGTCGTAGGCATGCTCAACAGTCAAGCGGTCCATCCAAGCCCGGATCGCCGGGGACGGTTCGGAGGTCGGCGCCGACTCGGGGGCCGCACGATCCGCGAGCGAAGCGGCATCGGCATCCGCTCGATCACTCTCGACAGGCCCGTTCGCGCAACCGAGCATCAGAGCCACGCCGAAGCCAACCAACACGCCCAGTCCAGCACGATGTGTTTCATTCCTCATGCCCGGATCATGGTTCTGACACGTCCCCCCGGCAAGCCCGAACTACCGGAATGCACAACCTCGGACCGGCGGGCCCTCGCGGCTCAGGCAGGCGCCGTCAAGTTCATCCCGTACCGCATCGGCAAGTCCGTTGCCGGCTCCCGACCTTGGTTGCGCGACGACCGAGCGACGGTCTAGTAAACTGTTTATGAAACAATTCCCGCACCTCAGCCAAGGCGTAGCAGCATGCAGGTCGGCACGAATCCCGACCTGCGTCCTCCAGAGCCGAGCCCCGCCCCATGACGCCCGCCAGAATCCTGCTCCTGATCGCACTCGTGACCGCCGTCGCTCGCGGCGCTCCGCCGAACATCGTCTTCATCCTCGTAGATGATCTCGGCTGGGGAGACCTCTCGTGCTACGGGCAACAGCATTGGGAGACACCTCGGCTCGACGCCATGGCGGCCGAGGGCATGCACTTTACGCAGGCCTATGCGGGCAACACCGTCTGCGCACCGAGCCGCGCGGCGTTATTGACCGGTCACCACACGGGGCGTGTCTGGCAGCGCGGCAACGGCGAGGTCCAGTTCCGCCGAGACCCGCACGACATCACGATCGCTACCCGCCTGCGCGCGCTCGATTACCGAACCGCGATGATCGGCAAGTCCGGTGTCGCGTGTCGGTCCGACGACAAGCAACTGCCCAACGATAAGGGCTTCGATCACTTCTACGGATTCTTGGATCACGCCGAAGCGCACCGAAACTACCCGAGACGACTCATCCGCAACGGCGAAGTGATCCGCATCGAAGGCAATCAGGGCAAGACGGGTCAGACGTATGCCAACACACTGTTCGTTGACGAGTCGATCCGGTGGCTCACGGAACACCACGAAGAGCCGTTCTTTCTCCATCTCGCGCTCACCCCGCCGCACGCCGATCTCACGGTCCCCGAGCAGTACATGCAACCGTTCCGAGACCGATTCGATGAGCAGCCCGTCAAG
Source organism: Planctomycetota bacterium (assembly GCA_039815345.1). GTDB lineage: Bacteria > Planctomycetota > Phycisphaerae > Phycisphaerales > UBA1924 > JBCBZM01. The sequence continues at coordinate 5,181 of JBCBZM010000064.1, forward strand.
AAGGGCGGGTACTACCACCAGCCCGAGCCCGCCGCGGCATATGCCGGCATGGTCTCGTTCATCGACGAATCGGTGGGCCGGATCCTCGACACGCTGTCGACGCTCGAAATCGACGAACGGACAATCGTCTTCTTCGCCTCCGACAACGGCCCGCACTACGAGGGCGGCGCCCACCCGGACCGCTTCGATTCCAACGGGCCGCTGCGAGGCGGCAAGCGATCGATGTTCGACGGCGGGCTCCGCACGCCGCAGATCGTCCGCTGGCCGGGCGCCATCGACGCGGGGGTGCGCACAGACCTCGTGACCGCGTTCTGGGATTTCCCTGCCACCGCACTCGATCTCGCCGGCGCGCCGATTCCCCCGTCAATGGACGGGATCTCGATACTGCCGACATTGACCGGAAACGAATCTGCACAACGACAACGCGCCTACTTGTACTGGGAGTTTTACGAACAAGGCGGCAAGCAAGCCGTGCGGATGGGCCCGTGGAAAGGCATCCGACGGAACGTGCACAAGAACCGTTCGGCGCCGATTGCTTTGTTCAACATCGTCAGCGATATCGGTGAAACGACCAACGTTGCCGACCAACACCCCGCGGTCGTTGCCGAGATCAATCGAATCATGGATGAAGCCCGAACGCCCTCGCCGATCTTTCAGTTCGGCGAAGACTGAACTCGCCAGGAGAGGCGCTCGCCGCCGCTCCGCCGCACATCGTCCCGCGCTGCTTGGGCCGGGCACTCGGAACTCCACACATGCGCCTCATTGCCGTCGTCCTTGCCCTCGTCTGCCACGCATGCACCGGCCACGCCAAGCCGATGAACACGCTTGTCATCATCGCCGATGATCTCGGCTGGGCAGACATCGGGGCCAACAACCCCAACTGCTTCTACGACACACCCGCGCTCGATCGCTTCGCTGCAACGGGCGCCAACTTCTCCCACGCCTACGCCGCCAGCCCCGTGTGCAGCCCGACCCGCGCCAGCATCATGACGGGCATCGATCCCTCCCGCGGCTACATGACCGAGTGGTTTGGCCAGGGTGTCGCGCGGAGCGAACGGTTCCTGTCGGCCGACCGGGCCAACAGCCTGCCGAACCACTCGGTCACCATCGCCGAGCGCCTGCGCGAAGCCGGATACCAGACGTTCTTCGCGGGCAAATGGCACCTCGGCGGCGCCGAACGGCACCGTCCGGAATACCAGGGGTTCGACATCAACATCGCGGGCGGCCGCCAAGGAAACCCGGGCCTCGACGGCTATTTCGCGCCGTACCGTCCGTTCATCGGCCTCGACGCTCCAGAAGGCGAGCACCTGCCCGCGCGTCTGACGGACGAGACCATCGCATACATCGAAGGCCGTGACCCCGCTCGTCCCTTCCTCGCGGTGCTGAGCTACTACTCCGTTCACACGCCGCTGCAGGGCCGCGACGATCTAGTCACCAAGTACCGCGCACGCCGGGCCGAACTCGGCTACGCGCCCGACGACATCACAGGCGACGAAGAGCAGGTCTGGCCCGATCGGGGCGCGACGCGTGCCGTACGCGTTGTGCAGGACCACGCGGTGTACGCCGCTATGGTCGAAGCGATGGACGAGCAGATCGGCCGACTGATCGACACAATCGATCGGCTGGGCCTCGCCGAGGACACGCTGATTATGTTCGTCTCTGACAACGGCGGGCTCAGCACCGCCGAGGGATCGCCCACTTCCAACAGGCCGCTCCGCGGAGGCAAGGGCTGGCTCTACGAAGGGGGTATCCGGGTACCGATGATGGCGCGCTGGCCTGGCGTGCTCGGCGCAGGTGAAACGCTCGCCGTCCCCGTCCACACCAACGACATCGCGCCGTCGATCTGCGACGCCGCGGGCCTCGAAGTGCTCGAAAGTGACGGGGTCTCGCTCCGCCGCGCCGTTCGCGAAACCGCGCCAGTTCGCGAAACCGCGCCGGCTCGTGCTTTGTGCTTTCACTACCCGCACTACTCCAACCAAGGCGGATTCCCCGGCGGCGCGGTGATCGAATGGCCTTGGAAACTCATCCAGCGGTACGAGGACGGCCGCGTGCACCTGTACAACATCGAAGACGACATCTCCGAAGAACGCGACCTCGCCGCGACCGACGAAGCCCGCGTCGATGCCATGACCGCGACCCTGCACGCGTGGCTTCGATCACAGAACGCACGGTTTCTGAGCGCACGCCCCGGGCAACCGGAACCATGGACGCCGGACAGCGCTGGACGCTAGCCGGCCGCTTCGCGGCCTGCACGAACTCACGCGATAACGAGCGAGGCGCCGTCGGCCGCGAACACGGGGATCGGGCGTTGGTTCGGGCACAGATCCCGCCGGGTCTCGGCCGCGGCAAGCACGGCCTGACCAGCGCCGGGCTCCGTGAGAGCGATGACACACCCGCCAAACCCACCGCCCGTCATGCGCGCACCGAAGCAGCCTTCCGCGCTGCCCATGGCCTCCACGAGCGCATCGATCTCACCGCAGGAAATCTCGAAGTCGTCACGCATCGAGACGTGCGACGCGGACATCAACCGGCCGAATGCCGCGGCATCGCCCGCCTCGAGCGCCTCTTTCGCGGCGATCACACGCGTTTGCTCTGAGATCACATGCCGGGCAAACGGACGCTCGCTCGCGGGTAACGCGGCGAGATCATCGGCCGGCGCGTGCGCGAGATGCTCAACGCCAAGGCGGACGGCCGCGGACTCGCAGGCGTTTCGGCGACGCGCGTACGTGCCATCGGCGAGCGCATGGCTGACTCCGCTGTGCACAACAACAAGCTCTGCGGACGGCATGATCGGCGCCCACGCGACCGACTCGTCCGAGCAATCCAGCAACCACGCCTGGCCCGCCCGGGCCAGCGCCGACGCCGCCTGATCCATCAGCCCGCACGGCACACCGGCGTACTCTTGCTCGGCTTGCTGTGCGAGTTTGGCGACGGCCAGTCCTTCCATCGGGACATCCAAGAATGCCGAGAGACCCACCGCGACAGCGACTTCCAAAGCCGCAGAACTCGACAGACCGGCGCCGACCGGCACATCCGTATGCACCTGGATCCGATGCCCCCCAAGCCGGCCGACCGGCCCGAGCCTCTGAAAGCCGGCAACAACACCGAGGATGTATGAAGGCCAACTGCCCATCGGCGCCTCAGCACCCGGCTGCAACGGCGCCCTCGGGTCAAACTCGATCGTCTCGTCCGCCATCGACGAACCGATCACGCAGTGCTCGCCGGCGCGCGGCGTCTCGACGATGGCGACGTGGCACGCCTGCGGGATCGCGATGGGCATCACGATGCCGCCGCAGTAGTCGATGTGCTCGCCGATGAGATTGATTCGGCCCGGCGCTCGCGAGAGCACGGCCGCCCGCCGCCCGAAACGCTCCTCGACGGAGGCACCAAACGCGGACGCCGCGGCGTCCCGTGCTGGCTCACTCATCGACCGGCCCGCGAATCACGATGCGCCCATCGGGCAGGATGCGCGTCGGCGTGTCCGGCGCAATCGAAGTGGTCTGGCTGACCTCGAACATGCCGGGCACGGTTTCCTGCAGGAGTTCGCCGTCTTGTTCATCGAACGAGCGGATCAGCCATCGCGATGCCCGATAGGCCATATCGAACGAGTCCTGCCGGACGACGGTCATCATCGGGTGCGTGATGACTCGGGTATCGCAGTCGTCGAAGCCCACGAGCGAGAACTGCTCGGGCACCTTGATGCCGCGTTGCAGCAGCCGCCGCAGGGCGCCGAGCGAAGGCATCGAATGCGTCATGTACAACGCGGTCGGCGGCTCGGGCAGGCTCAACAAGTAGTCCACCACGCGGGCGCCGTCTTCGAGGAGGGCGCCCATGTCAACAACGAGGCGGTCGTTGACCTCGATCCCGGCCTCTTCGTGCGCCCGACGATGCCCGCGGACACGATCCTGTGCGTCCGCGCCGCCGCGGCGATAGTGCCCCACCGCGATGCGCTTGTGCCCCATCTCAATCAGATGCCGCACCGCGACGACGCTGGGCGTAAACGAGTCGGTGTCGATCCACGCGATGTCGGGCCGATCGAACCGATCGGCGATGACCACGTGAGGAAACTGCTCACTGGCGAGCTCGTCGAGCATGCGGTCCAGACCGGGCAGCCTCCGGAGCACGATCGCCCTGAGCCCGATGCGGGCAAAGAAATGCGTAAACGCCTCGTTCGGCCGTTTCTCGCTCGCAAGATCGACAATCGCGATGCGATAGCCTTCGGCTCGGCAGCCCTGCGAGGCGCCGTGCACGATCGAACCGTCGAACGCGCCGAGATCGCGGGAGAGCGACGACGGCAACGCGATGCCCAGAATCGTGTTCACGCGCCGGCCGATGCGTGGGGAATAGCCCAGCCGGTTCACGATGCCGAGCACACGCGCCCGAGTCCCGTCATCGACGTCCGGATCGTTGTTCAAAATGCGAGAGACCGTGGCGGGCGAAACGCCCGCCTCGGCCGCGATCTGACGGACGGATGACACCTTGGCAACTCCAAAGACAGACCGGCCCTACGGCCAATATCGGCCGGCGAGTATACGGCGAGCCCCGAGAAGCTACACGGGATCGAATCACGCTTGGGCCCGAGCCACCGCGCCGCCATCCTCCGGGACCAATCCCATCAAACGCTCGTTCGCCCGATCATCCGCCATCGCGTCGGCGGCCAGCGCGCGTTCGACCCGCGAGCGGTCAACCCCCGGCGGCCCGATGAGGGGTGACCTCGACGGAAACAGATATCGGACTGTGATTGTGCCCGGCCCGCCCTCGGGAGGCATCCCCAGACCTCCGATCCGCTGATACGACCTGAAGGCACTGTTGCATAAACAGATTCAGCCCGCTAAAAGGGACAGGTCCATCTGTAAGGAGATCGCCCTATGGGCCTTGGCGCCATCGACATCGTTGTCTTCGTCCTCTTCATGGCGATCGTGGTGTTCGTCTCGCTGTGGGCCGGACGCAAGGAAAAATCCAGCGAGGACTACTTCCTCGCAGGCCGAAGCCTGGGCTGGGGCCTGATCGGTTTCTCACTCATCGCGTCGAACATCTCGACCGAGCACTTCGTGGGCATGGCCGGCTCCGCGTTCGGGCGTGTCGGTCTCGCGATCGCCAGCTATGAGTGGATGTCGGCGGTCTGCCTGGTTTTCGTCGCGTGGTGGCTGCTGCCCAAGTTTCTCAAGGCCGGCATCTACACCATGCCCGAGTACCTCGAGTACCGCTACGACCGCGGCGCGCGCACGATCATGGCAACCTATCTCATGGCGCTCTACGTCATCGCGCTGCTGGCCACGGTCCTCTACTCCGGCGCTCAAGGCCTGAACGGCATCTTCGGCTTCCCGGAACAGGTCGCGGGCCTGCTCTACGAACAACCCTGGGCAGAACTCACCGGAGATCAGCAATCGCGCGCGCAGCTCATTGCGACGTGGGCCGGCGCGTGGATGATCGGCATCATCGCCGCCGTGTACACGATCTACGGCGGCTTGAAGGCCGTGGTCTGGTCTGACCTGATCCAAGGCGCAGCACTGCTCGGCGGCGGCGCCCTTGTGCTCTATCTCGGTCTCAAACTCACGGGCGGAGGCACGCTCGGAGAAAACGGCGGCGTCACGGGCGGCAACGTCGTAGACGGTTGGAAGAACTTCGCCGAGAGCGCTAAATACGTCGATGAGAACGGAGAAACACGCTCCAAACTCAGCGTCATCCTGCCGTGGAACGATCCCGATGTGCCCTGGCTGGCTGTGTTCGTCGGCGGCCTGTGGATCCCGAACCTCTTCTATTGGGGCCTCAACCAGTTCATCACGCAGCGCACGCTCGGCGCTAAGAACCTGGCGGAGGGCCAGAAGGGCATCTTCCTCGCCTGCTGCTTCAAACTGCTGATCCCCTTCATCATCGTGATCCCGGGCATCATCGCGTGGCAGCAGTTCGGGCCTGAGATCATGGCCAACGCGGGCGGCGATCAGGCCAAGGCCGGCGAGCAGGCGTATCCGTACATGATCGCGCAGATGATGCCTCCGATTCTCCGCGGCGTCATGCTCGCCGCGCTCGCGGGCGCGATCATGTCGACGTTTAACTCGGGCATCAACTCGGCATCCACGATCTTCACGGTGGACCTGTACAGCAAGTACATCAACAAAGACGTCACACCGCGCAAGCAGGTCGTGGTGGGCCGCTGGTCAACCGCGGTGATCGCGATCCTCGCGTGCCTGATGGCGCCTTTGCCGGGCATGTTCGAGGGTGTGTTCGCGTACATCCAGGAGATCTGGGGCTTCATCAGCCCGGGCATCGTCGCCGTCTTCCTGGGCGGGATGGCGTTCCGCAAAGCGCCGGCGATCGCCGGACGGCTCGCGCTCATCATCGGCCCGATCCTGTACGCGCTGTTCCGCATGCCGAAGTGGTTCTTCGAGTCCAAGGCCGGGGACAGCGTCGGTTTCTTCAAGTCAACCAATGAAGGCCAGGACATGCTGATGGAGCGCTACCTCGGTGAGGGCGGCGAGATGCTCACCCGTGTCGCCGAAGGCCCGCTGGCGACGGTGTTCAGCTTCTCGAACATCGCGTTTCTGCATCACATGGCGATCATCTTCGCGATGCTCTTCGTGATGATGGGCGTGATTGCAACGCTCAAGCCGCTCGCCGAGCCGCGCACGCTGCCGACATCGGACGTCAACGTGGAGCCATGGAAACTCCAGTACGTCGCCGGTGGCCTGATCATTGCGGTGACCGTCGGGCTGTACATCGTGTTCCGTTAGAGCGTCCCCCTGAACAGGCGGCGTCTCTGGCGGATGCCTCGCCGACGCGCCGAGCCCACCCCGTCACTACCTCAGCCCCAGTCGCGGGCCCAGCCGCGCGATCGGACCCGCTTGCGTAAAGATTGAAAGGGTCTGCATCTCCGAGTATGTCACGCCGGAACAAAAGCGTTTTGTTAGGGGTCAAATCCCCCTATTTCTGGCGCGTTCGCTTTGAATCGACCCGATGTGTACGGTATTCTGACGCACTATTTCTGAAACTGTTTCGGCTCGGCGTGTCCGCCCGAGCTGGACGGCGAAATGCATCGCTGGCGTCCAAGGTCAGATGTGTGGTTTGCTTTGTTTGGTTAGAAGGAGAGAGACATGAACGCTGTTGTGACCCCCCTGCAGGCGCTCGCCATTGCGAGTTGCTTGACCTTCGGCTTTGCCGCTCAGGCCCAGTTGCTTCCGTACAACGAGGGCGACCTTGGCGATGAGTATCTGGTCAACGAAGCGATGACCGGCGGCGCCGACTTGTTCGTCAACAACGGCGTCGCGTTCTTCGCCGCGTTCGAAGTCGTCGACATCTTTGAGGTGGGCGACGAAGCCTCGATCACCGGCATCGCGCTCCCGCTCTGGGCCAACAACAACAACCCGACGAACAACACGCTCGACGGCACCTTTACGTTCAGCTTCTACGGCCTCGGTGGCGGCGCCAATGCGAATCAGCACGACGGACTCGCCAACGAGACGCTTCTCGGCGAAGCGACGGTCGTCTTTGGTGAACAGAACACCGGCGTGATGAACTTTGGCGCTCTGTTCGACACGCCGATCGAGTTCACGGCCGAGTCCACGGGCTTCGCGGTCCGCGTCCAGAGCACCGCCGCCTTCCGCATGAAGCTCGGCCCGCAGCCGGCATCGGCACGCCGGATCAACATCAACACCGGCGCCCGCGTTGGCAACGCCGGCGCCGGGAACGAGTTCGGCAACATCACCGTCCTTGGCGTCGTCCCCGCGCCGGCTTCGCTCGCGGTTGTGCCGATCGCGATGGCTTGCGGCTTCCGTCGCCGCCGCTGACAGGACCCGCCCACGCCGATCACCCTCTAACCGCACGCCACCCGAACCGGAGCGAGCATGACAAGCGACTTCTTCCGATCGTCCGCCGCGGCTTGTGCGGCGGCGTGCGCGATCAGCCTGTCCGGCGTCGCGAGCGCCCAGCCCAACATCGTCTTCATAATCTCCGATGACGCGGGCTGGGCCGACTTTGGCTTCAACGACCAGGGCAACGGCGAAGTTCCCACGCCCGCGCTCGACTCCATCGCGGACCGGGGCCGATGGTTCCGTGCCGCGTACACGGCTCCGGTATGCAGCCCCAGCAGGGCACGCATCTTCCTCGGACAGCACAACCAACGCACCGGCTACGACAACAACAGCCCCGACTCGCAGAACGCAGCCGACGGCGTGGTCGAGGGCATCACGCTGGATGACGTCACCCTCTTCGAACGCATGAACGACGCGGGCTACCACGTCGGATACTTCGGCAAGTGGCACCTCGGGACCGAACTCGACGTCGTGCAAGGCGGCGTTGTGACGCAGGAGGGCAACCTTCCGCCCCGGCATGGCATCGACTACTTCTGGGGTCTCACGTCCGGCTCGCGCAGCTACTTCATGGGCGCCGAGTCGAACTACCAGAAGGTCATCCGTGAGATGACGCTCGATCCGATGACAAACCTCATCACGGATACCAACCTCGAATCCACCTACCCCGCGAACGATTACCTGACCGATGTGCTCGCCGATGAAGTCGCCCAGTACATCACCGATCGGTATCAGTCGGCCGATCCGTTCTTTGCGGTCGCCTCTTTCACTGCGCCGCACGGGCCGCTGCAGGCGACGGCGGAGTACTTCGCCCGCGCCGACGCGCTCGGCCTCGGGCTGACCGGTAATCGCCGGACGTACACCGCGATGATGATCGCCTTCGATGACGGCGTGCAGACGATTCTGGATCGACTCGAGGACCCCAATAACGACGGCGACACGTCCGACAGCATCATCGACGACACGCTGATTTGCTTCATCAACGACAACGGCGGCGAAACGGCGAACACCGCTCGCAACTTCCCGCTGCGAGGCAAGAAATCAGACACGTTCGACGGCGGTGTGCGCGTCATGATGACCCTGGCCGGCCCCGGCATCCCAACCACAGGCGCCTCGTTCGACTTTCCCGTGGACTCGGTCGACCTCACGCCCACGTTTCTTGCGGCCGCCGGTATGCCGCTCGGGCCGACGGACTTCACCGATGGCGTCAACCTGCTGCCGTACCTCGACGGCACGCTGAGCGGGCCGCCGCGCGACTCGATCTACGTTCGAGGAAACAACCCGATCGTTGCGGGCGCTCGCCAGGGCGACTTCAAGCTGACGATTGAGAACATCGGCGGGCCGTTCCTTTACGACATCGTCGCAAACCCGGGCGAGACCAACGTCCTCAACAACACGTTCCCGGGCGTCGTCGATGACCTCACCGACCTCATGACGGGCTTCGAGGCCGAGTACCAAAAACCGCGCTGGGGTGCGACGGACGTGAACGCCTTTGACGGCTTCGTTTACCGCGCCGCAAGCGTTGGCTCGGCCAACTGGAGCACTGCCAACACCTGGGCGGCCGAAGGCGGCAGCCCCCCTACCGCGACGATGTTCGAACGCGACGGCTACGCGAATCACACGGCACGTTTCCCAGCGAATGCGACGCCGTACACCGCGACCAACGATCTCAGCCGCCCGAACGGCCTGACGCTGCTGACCAACGGCCTGTTCTTTGATGGCGCCCACGCGGGAGCCTCTGACTCTGGTGTCGTCATCACCGGCCGCGGGCTCGTATTGACCGACTCGCTAGACGGCGTGCTGCCCGAGATCGCGATGGACCTCTCTTCGACAGGGCTCGGTGCGCACCCGGTCCGGATTGAAACCGAACTGCGGCTCTGGGACGATCTCGGACTGACAGGCGCTGGCAACGAGCTGCTCACGATCGCCGGAACCGTCGTTTCCGAGCGCAGCGGGGTCGGCATGACGAAGACTTCCTCTGGCGCTCTGGCGATCGAGGGAGATGTGGACCTCAGCGGCTCATTCGCATTGCTGAACGGGGAAACGCACATCATCGCCGATGGTCGTGTCGCGGCCGGGCCGCTGCGTGTCGAAGAGGGCGCCGCGCTCATTGTCGGTGACGGCGACGCTTCAATGACGCCCGATTTCCTCGGCAACCTCGGCGTGCTCGACGTGGACACGCCGACGACCGGCGGCCCTCCGATCTCGCTGCACTTTGAAGGCCTCGATGTGATCGGCGGCCTCGTGATCGACGGCCAGTTGTTGCCGCTCGGCGTCTACGGTCCGGCGACCCACCCGGCGATCTTCCAGGGGAACGGCGATCTCATCATCCGCGGCCCGCTGTTCTGCGACGGCGACGTTAACGACGATGGATTCGCCGATTTCCGCGACACGCTGGCGTTCCTGCGCACGTTCGACGCAGACCAGGGCTGCGGGGGCGCGAGCGCCGCGCTGCCCACCGGCATCACCGTCAACTGTGACGCGACGGCGGACACACCCGGCGACGGGATCTGGGATGTCACGGCTCCGGGCACGGACATCAGCCGCGCTTGGACCTTCGCGGGCAACGTCTCTCCCATCGCGACCGACGCATCGGCGCCGACGCCGCTCACGCTCGCCTACGAGTTCCCGCAGGCACAAGCCACCGGTCCGGACTACGAAGACCCGTCCCGTTCTCCTTCAACGATCGAACTCTGGTTCCGGCCCGACGACTTCGCGGGAGATCAGATCATCTGGGAAGCCGGCGGGGGGGGTCGTGGCGCGGCGATCTGGCTGTCGGGCAACGAACTGCGGCTCGACGTCCGCAACGGCACGCCGGCGGTGCTGCGGACCACGGCCACACTGACGGCCGGCTGGACACAGGTCGTCGCCGTGATCGATATCAGCAACTCAATCGCGCAGCTGTACGTCAACGGCCAGTTCGAGAGTTCGGTCAACCTCGGGTCAACCGATCGCTGGGCGGGCGGCAACCCGGCGGGCCTCGGACAGGTTGCGAGCACCGCCGTCGGCAACATCACGCCGCCCGACTTCCGCGGACAGATCGGCATCTATCGCGCGTATAACAACCGCGCCCTGCCAGCGGCCGACGTGCTCGACGCGTACAACGCGGTCATCTCCGCGGCTCAGCCGTGCGATCCCAGGTCCGATCTTAACGGCGATGGCTCGCTTACTTCGGCCGATGTGGGCCTGCATCTCGACGCGGTCTTAAACTGCGCTCCCTAACCCTGCAGAACCCTCTGAGCTGTACCTCAGAAAGCGAGAGATCCGCCCTTGAATATGCGCCCACTCCGATGGCTCGCTACTTCGGCCGTTGCTTTCACAACCGTTGCCGGCGCCGCCGAGTCTGTAAAGCCCGCGCGAGCCGCCGGACCCAACATCTTGGTGATTCTGGCCGACGACATGGGCTACGGCGATCTTGGCTGCATGGGCTCGGAACATCTACGCACACCTCACCTCGATGCGCTCGCATCGCGAGGGATTCGGTTCACCCAGGCCTACGTCCCATCGGCCGTGTGTTCTCCGTCTCGCGCAGGCATCCTGACGGGACGCGATCCGAGGCGATTCGGCTACGAGGGCAACCTCAACAAGAACGCCGAGTCGTACGCAGCCAACCCCGCCCTTCTTGGTTTGCCCGAGTCTGAGATCACCATGGCTTCTCATCTACGGGAAGCCGGCTACAGCACCGCGCTGATCGGCAAGTGGCACCAGGGTGTGCAGCCGCAGTTTCACCCGAACCGAAGGGGGTTTGATCATTTCGTCGGCATGCTCGGCGGCGGGCACGACTACGTCCCCGATCCCGAAGACAATCAGCTCGAACGCAACGGTGCACCTAGTGGCTCGTTCTCTTCGCCCTACCTCACCGATTTCCTGACGGACGAAGGCCTCGCGTGGCTCACATCCCAAGTCGCGG
>JBCBZM010000003.1:0-59862 GCA_039815345.1 Planctomycetota bacterium
CTGCAGTTCCACGGTTGATCCGTGGGCTTTCACAATACGCCTTCATATCCGCCTACGCACGCTTTAAGCCCAGTGATTCCGCCTAACGCTTGTGCCACTCGTATTACCGCGGCTGCTGGCACGAGTTTAGCCGGCCCTTCCTCTGGACCCGGTCAGTGTTCCTAGGTCCTGACAGTGGTTTACACGCCGAAGGCGCTTGATCCCACACGCGGCATTGCTCCGTCACGCTTTCGCGCATTGCGGAAGATTCGTCGCTGCAGCCTCCCGTAGGAGTCCGGGCAGTGTCTCAGTCCCGATGCGGCGGGTCATGCTCTCACACCCGCTACCCGTCTTCGGCTTGGTGAGCCTTTACCTCACCAACTACCTGATAGGACGATCGCTGATCCCAAGGCGGCAAGCCTTTTCTCCGTAGAGGACATGGGGTATTACCGTCAGTTTCCCGACGCTATCCCCCACCTCGGGGTACATTCGATCGCATTACTCGCCCTTTCGCCACTGTCCCCCCCGAAGGGGTTCTCGTTCGACTTGCATGCTTTAGCCATGCCGCCAGCGTTCAGGCTGAGCCAGGATCAAACTCTTCAATTGAATCTCGTTGATCGGGTCGCCCCGTCGGCCAAAGCCAACAAGACGCCCGTGATCTTCAACCAAGACATGATCTGGCCATCGACCCAGCACGGAATACACACGAACGAGGCCAATCGGTCAGTTAAAATTCGCTGACATTCAAAGGTTTCGGATCGACGCCGAAGCGTCATCCGAGGGCTTGAATCAATGGTTGCGAGAATGTCAGCCGGCCAGGCGCTGTGAGCCTGACCGAACGATTTTCTACGACGATCGGTGTCCCCCGCTGGGGGACCCTTCGCAATCGGTAGGTCCGATCGCCGCACACTCTCGCGTTCACCCAAACTGTTCAGTTTTCAAAGAGGATCGAAGTCGGCGGCTGACTCAGCCGGTCGCTTCAGTGCCGTCAAGCGGCAGGGGATAGGTTAGACCGCCGCCAAAGCGAGTCAAGCTCACGAGCCCTTGGAAACTCCATGTTTTTGCACCGCGCTCAGAACAGCCCGCCTTCACGCCGTCCCACGGCCAGTTCGAGCCGAAACTGCGCGGCCCGAATCCGCGCACGCCAAACCAGAAGCTCCAAGCCTGCAGAACCCGACTCGTCACCGACCCCCGTTCAATCATCACTCGAATCCCGGTCCCCAGGCCGACCCGCGCGTGGCTGCAAACCGCCGGTCGACCCGCCCTCCGTATCCCAGCCCGCACGCCGACCCTCGCCCGGCGTGACCGCGACCGCCGCCGCCCAGATCTCGGGCCGCCAACGCATCGAACCCCCATCGGTGGTGGCCTCTACTCGGTCAGATTCGTCCCGTTTGGCTTCGACTCGAGCAGCTTCAACCTGCGAGACCAGCTTCTTGACGACCCGGCAGGCGCCCGTCAGCGTCGCGCCGGTGGTACGGATGTCATCGAGCACGACGATCACCCGCACCCCGCGGTCCCGAGCCGCCAAAGCCCGCCGAACACCGCGACGAGCCGGGCCGAACGCGCCCGACAGGTTGCCACGCCGAGCCGCGAGCGACGCCCCCGTCTGCGTTGGCCGCCACGCCCGCCGCAACCAGCGTTCGCAGCGAGCGCCGAACTCGCGAGCTGTCGCGGCCGCGATCGTCCCGGCATGATCAATGCCGCGGCTCAACCGCCGACGCACGTCCATCGGCGCCGGGACAATCACGGCTTCGCCGGGCTCGATGCCCTCGCGCGCCAGCGCCGCCGCCAGCCGCACGCCGAGCATCCGCCCCAGCGTCCGCCCCGGCTGGCTCCAGGCCTCGTACTTGCACACGCGGATCGCCCGCGCAAGCTCTCCCTCGTACGAGCCCACCCGCACGAATCGCGCCCAGGCCAGCCGCCGCTCTCGGCACGCCGGGCAGCCCTCGGCCTCCACCGGGCTTGAGCCAACCCCCAAGCCCGAAGCCGAACCAGAATCCAAGCCAGAACCCGAGCCCGACGCACCCGCGCCGCGCTCCGGGTCGGCCTCCCACTCCCCGGCCGAGCATCCGCATCGCCAGCAACACCGCGCCGCCCACTCCGGTCGCCAGCCCGACGCCGCCAGCGCATCCAGCACCGGCGCCCCGGTCAGGCCGAGCCACCGCCGTTCGATCTCCACTTGAGTCCGTCGCCGCTTGGCCCGGTCGATCCACGCCGCGAGCGTCTCGATAGACGGGTCGGCCCACACGGGCACCGGCTCGCTATCGGATGGGTCTTGGTCTCGAAGATCGCGGCTCGACGTCTTGGGCGGCCAGACGAACTCATCGCCCGCCGTCTTGTTCGTCGGCGTTTCCAGGGGCTGGCGGTCGTCGGTTTCGGCGGGCATTCAGCCGCCCGCGTCGGCAGGTCCCGAATCGCCGCGCTCGGCTGCCGTGAGCCGCTCGCGCGCCAGATCCGCACGGGCCGATCGGCGTTCCTGCTGATCCAGAGGCCGGCCCGCGAGCCGTTGCAGATGCGCCGGCTGCGTGAGCAGCATCAGCTCGTGCACCCGCCGCAGATCAACATCGCGGATCAGCCCCGACACCACGCCCAGCCGCACCTGCGAGAGCGCCTTCATCGCTTCTTCGGCCGAGAGCAGACGCGCGTGCCGCAGCAAACCGAGCGCCCGAGCGCAGCGGTCTTCGATCATGAGCCTTGAGTGCTTGAGCAGCCGCTCCCGCGCGAGGCGTTCATAATCAATGACCTGCGGCACGATCTCGTGCTCCATCTCGTGCAGCAGCACCTTCTCGCTGCGTCCCAGCGTGGTCTGGTTGCTGAGCTGATAGAAATCGCCCGACGCCTCCGAGCCCTCGCCGTAAAAGCCTCGGATCGCCAGCGACATCGAGTCGGCCGCCCGCTTTACCTTGTCGATCTCGCCCGTCAGCCGCAGCCCCGGCAGGTGGAGCATCACGCTCAGCCGCGCGCCCGTGCCGACATTCGTCGGGCAGCAGGTCAGATAGCCGAACCGCGGGCTGTAGGCGAAGTCGAGCGTTGCTTCGAGCGCGTCGTCCACCGCATCGATCGCCGCGAGCGCCCCGCCCAGATCCAGCCCCGTCCGCAAGACCTGCACCCGCAGGTGGTCTTCTTCATTGACCATGATCGACAGCCGCTCGGTCGGCAGCGAGACCGCGACCGCCCTCGGCGACGACAGCCCGCTGCAGTTCCGCACGCCCGGCGCGGCCGCGCCGTCGCCGGCGCTGGTCCCGTCGGCGTGCTGCTTGCTGATCAGGTGCCGCTCAACAAGCAACTGACGCTCCGGCGGCTCCGAGTCATGCAGCGCGATCCACGACATGTGATCGCCCGACCCGCCCGGGCCGCCCGACCCGCTTGATCCGCTTGATCGGGCCACACCCGGAGTCAACCCGTCCACCACCGGCCGCACCGCTTCGAGCACGTGCTCGCGCTCCGTCCGATCCGCCCGCGCCACGAACGGGAAACCCGCCAGGTTCCTCGCCAGCCGAACGCGCGAAGAGAGCACCACCTCCGACGACGGCCCTTCGCCGCGCAGCCACTCGGCGCCCCCGCCGAGAATGCCGGGCGTCTCCACCCAATCGCGCTCGCTCGGGCGGTCGCCGTTACTCATCGGCGGCGTCTCCGGTGGTGTCCCGGTGTTCGATGTCTAGAGCATCCCCGCCGTCGGACTCCAGACGCCGGGCGATCTCATCGCGCAGCCTCGCCGCACGCTCGAACTGCTCGCCCTCCACGGCCGCCGCCATCTGCCGGCGTAGCCCGCGGATCCGCTCGGCCCGCTCGCGCGCATCGCCCAACACGTCCTCGATGCCCTGCCCGCGGTCCCGACTCAAGCGAAGCGCCCGCGCCGGCGCCTTGCCCGTGTGCCGAGCGCCGCCCTCGTGCGCACGCTCGAGCAACGGCGTGAGCTGCTTCTCAAAGGTCTTGTAGCACTCGGGGCAGCCGAGCAAGCCCGACCGCTTGAACGCCGCGAACGTCAGCCCGCAACGAGGACACCCCCCCCGCCGTCGTTCACCGCCGCCACCCGTCGGCTGCGGTTTCGGCCCCGAGGCCGAACCCGAGGGCGCACCAGAACCAAACGCTCCACCGGGTTCAGAATCCTCGCCCTCAGCATCCGAACCCTGATACGGCTCCTGGCTGACCGACGGACCGGCGCCCGACGTCAGATCCGGCGTCAGGTCTGTATCGAGATCTGTATCAGGCGCCCCGATCGGCCCTTGAATCAGCCCGCGCTCTGCGGCACATACCTCGCACAGATGCCGCTCGTGTACCACACCGTTGACCTTCACCACCTCGTGGTAGGTCGCCTCGCGTTCGCCGCATTCACAGATCGGGTGCACAGACACAGCCACTCCCGCACGGACGATCACACGTCCGCACGATCATACGGCCTTTAACAGGCAGGCCCCGCAAGAGAACTCGTTTGAAATCAGGATTGCCCGGACGACCTCAGCCGTGCCGCAGCGATCGGCCTCAGCCGCCCGCGGCTTCCTTCTGCTGACGGGTGTACCCGTACTTACGCTTCAAGGGCTTGGTCACCAGGCCCGAACGGATCGCCTTCGCGGACACCAGCACACGCTTCGATCGCGTCTTGCCGTTCTCCTCGATGACCGCGTTCACCTTCTGCAGGTTCGGCTTAAACGTCCGGCGGGTGATACCCGTGGGCTTGAGGCCGAAGCCGCCCTTCACGATCTTCTGACCGCGGTAGGTCCGCTGCTTGCCGAAACGGGTCTTCTTTCCAGTGAAATGGCACTCGAACGGCATCGCTCAGACTCCGGCGTAAAGGATCAGCACTCGCCCCAACAAACGTCGGGCCGGAATGCTAGCCCCCAACCCATCCCAGGCAACCGCCCGCTTCAACAGAAATACCCAATCAAAATCCAAGCGAACATCACGCCCGGCTCAGGTTCTCCCGAGAAATCATCAGCCGGAGCGTCTGGACCACAAAGTCCACCTCCCGCGGCGTCAGGTCGCCGTAAAACGGTAACGCCAGCGTCCGCTTCGAGACCGACTCGGCGATCGGGAAATCCCCCTCCCGATACCCCAACGCCTGATAGTGCGGCATGAGGTGGATGCACGGGAAGTAGTTCGAACACCCCACGTCGTGCCGACGCATCCCGTCGATGATCCGATCCCGCTCCTCCTTCGTATACGAAGCCTCGAGCCGCACGACGAACACGAACCACGACATAAACGCGTCGTTGACGATCGTCGGCGTGACGATCTCCGTCTCGTCGATCAGCCGTTCCATGTAGAGGCTCGCGACCGAGCGTCGGCGTTGGATGAGTTCATCCAGCCTCGACATCTGCCCGACGCCCAATGCCGCGGCGATCTCGCTGAGACGGTAGTTGTACCCCAGCCGCTCGTGGCTCAGCCACGAACCCGCCGCCACGCCGCCCGCTCGGCCGCCCTCGCCGCGGTGCATGTGCACCGGCGTCGGCCGACCGGTTCGGCCCTGGTTGCGCATCGATCGGCACGCCTCAGCCAGATGCTCGTCGTCGGTGACGATCATCCCGCCCTCGCCCGTCGTGATCTGTTTGTTGGGATAGAACCCGAAAACACCCACACGCCCGAACGAACCGCACGGGCGCCCCTTGTACGTCGTACCCAGCGCCTCGCAGCAGTCCTCGATCAACGCGATCTCGTGCCGAGCCGCGATGCGGGCGTACTCGTCCATGTGCGTCGGGTTCCCGAACGCCTCGACCGCCATGATCGCCTTCGTCCGAGGCGTGATCGCCCGCTCGACCGCTTTCGGGTCCATGTTCAGCGACCCGGGCTCGATATCCACGAACACCGGCTTGGCGCCCACATACAAAATCGAGTTCGCCGAGGCCACGAACGAGAACGGCGTCGTGATCACCTCGTCGCCCGGGCCCACGCCCAGACCCAACAGCGCAAGGTGCAGCCCCGCCGTGCCGCTGGAAACAGCGACACCCTGCGAGCAACCCGAGGCCTCGGCGACCATCTCCTCAAACCGCTCGGCGACCGGACCGATCGACAGTCGGCCCGACTTGAGGACATCAACCACCATCGCGATCTCGGTCTCGCCCAGATCGGGCCGGCTCAGCGGAATCTCATCGGCCATGGCGCCTCCGTGCATGACTCGGCGCGCCGTCGACACGAAGCCGGCCCAACCGAGCGCGTCGAGACTAGCCGACTCAGCCGCCCAGCGCCGCCTTCTCGACGCGCCGTGCCAGCGCATCGCGCACCTCGGCCAGCTTCATCCCGTCGAACTCCGAGCCGAGCTCGAGCCGATGGTCCGCCTTGAGCTGATCGGCGACGCGGTTGCACGCGGTAATGATCGTCGAGTGGTTCGGGCGGTTCATCGCCCGGGCGATCTCGGGGTACGACAGGCTCGTCATCCGCCGAGCCAGGTGCGCCGTCATCGAACGCGCCAGCACCACCCGCTTGTGCCGACCCCGCCCGAGCATCTCGGTCAGATCGACCCGCAGGTACGAACAGACCTCCCCCGCGATCGTGTCGACGTGAATCGGCCGACGCGGCGCCGCGGGCTGGCTCTCGGTCGCCGTCGCGAGCCCGAGCGCCCGGTGCACCAACGCCGAGCCCACGCGCCCCGGCTGCGAGCACAGCTCGGGCAGCAGGTTCGCCACCGCGCCGATCTGCGTCAGCATGCCCTCGATATCCCGGACCGAACCACCCGCCGAATCCCCAACCGAACCGCCCGCGGCCTCGCGAGACGCGCCGTTCGAATCGCCGTAGCCCCGACCCGAGGGGAACCGCGCGACCCGCTGGGCGATCAACCGCACCGCCGCGTCGTCCAGAGACATGCCCCGCCGGTCCGCCATCGTGCGCACGAGCTGCACACGCAGCGCGTCCTCGGGCGGGTCGATCCGCACGACCATGCCCGAAAGCAATCTCGAAACCAACGCGGCGCCCAGCGCCTGAATCTCACGCGGGTGCCCGTCCGACGCGAACACGACCCGCGCGCCCTCGGCCACGATCGCGTCGAACGTGTGCAACAGCTCCGACTGCGTCTTCGCTTTGTCGCGCAGGAAATGGACGTCATCAAGACACAGCAGATCGAGCGAACGCAGCGACCGACGGAACGCGTCCAGCGCGTTGCCACGCACCGCAGTGATGAACTCGTTCGTGAACTGCTCGCCCGTCGTGTACCGCACGCGGGCGCCCGGCTTGCGGCGGCGCACCTCCTGAGCGATCCCGTGCAGCAGATGCGTCTTGCCCAGGCCCCAGCTCGAGTGGATGAATAGCGGGCTCAGACTCGTCGGGCCGTCCGAGGCGGCCAGCTCCCGAGCCGCCCCGAACGCCAGCCGGTTCGACTCCCCCACCACGAACCGGTCGAGCTCAAACTTCTCGGCGTGCTTGGGCGCTCCGGTCCCCCGGCGATGCCGCGCCGGCGCCACACGCCGGGTCACGACCTCGGTCGACCGATCAGGCGCGTGACCGTTCGCGGGGCCGTTCGATGCCGACTCGGCCGGGACCGCCGGCGTCTCAGCGGGCGCCAGCACCCGGAACCGAACCTTCAGGCCCGGAACCGCCTCGCCGGCCGCGTTGGGCTCTGTCTCAGATAGAGCCGCCGCCGCCGCGTTGCGGAGCACCTCGCTGAACTTGCGTTTGAGCACATCAGCGACAAACCGCGTCGGCGCTGTCACGACCAACTCGCCCGGCGCGACCGCGAACGTGGTCCGTGCGTCGAAGTACCGCTCAAAGGCCTCGGCGCCGACCGCCTCCGCCACCTTTGTGCGCATGAGGGCGGCCACAACGGCGGCGTTCGGCGACACGCCCGAGGGAGCCGAAGACGCCGACGCGTCGACGAATCGCTGCCCACCGTTCAGACTTCCGTTCCGATCTCCGGCCCCAATCCCGACCCCAGCCCCAGCGCCATCGCCCGGACGCGCAACGCCGCGAGACGGCGCGCCGGCCGATCGACCGGTCGCGGCCCGAGAGCGGCCCGCAGAACCCGGCTTGGCCGGTGAACCGGCGTCGGACTTAGGAGCGGCGGAACCGGGACGGAACGTGTCGGACAACGGCCTACTCCGATCCACCCGTCGCCGGGCAGTGCGCACACCATGACCGCTGGCACGGACGAACCCTGAACAGCACGGGCGCCGCACGGCGAGCGATCGGATTCAACTGAACTCGGCGGCGCCACACACACGCACGGACCGAAGACTCGGGTGACCGGACGACCACCACGGCGCCCGGGAAAGTCGATTGAAGCTGCCTTCACAGCTCCACTCGAACAACCGCTGATAACATCGCTCGCGCGATCGCGGAAAACTACCTACCTCAACACGCCGCATCAACGTGATGAAGTTGTGATCGCAGCGCAAAGTATGCGTTGTGCTTGACGGCGCAATGACTTGCGTGCCGCGCAAAAAAGTTCTCCACCAAGGTGTCCACAACCATCCCTCGCATGTCCACAACGCACGCCGCAGAGCATCCCAGCGCCGCGCGCTCTACCGCCTGTTGGGCATCGCAACACGCGGCACGCCCTAGGGCGTGATGCGACGCACGAACGCGCCGCGCCGGGAGGTTTCGTGGAAGCCGCGCTTGCCGTAAATCGAGAGCGCCGGCGCGTTGCGCAGGTCGACCGCGCACAGCGCCCGCCGACAACCGCGTGACGCGATGTCGGCAAGCCCTTGATCGAGCAGCCACCCCCCCAGTCCTTGGCCCCTCAGTTCGGGTGACAAGCCGAGGTAGACCAGCTCCCCGTCACGACCTTCGTTCGACAGGCTGAACAGACACACCGCCGTGGCGCCGTCGTCGCGCTCGACAAGCCGCCACAGGCTCGGGTCGTGTTCGCCCGTCGCCCGGTGGGAGTCGAGGATGTCGGCCGAGTCGCGCAGGCCGCAGAGTTCGGGGCAGTCGAGCGTGCCCACGTACGACGCGTCGAGCGCCTCGATGAGCCGACGGTCGGCCTCCGTCGGTGACTGTTCGCGCGCGATCGCCTCGGCCGTGCGTACGCGCAGCCCTTCGGGCAGCGGTTGGGCGGGCGCGGCCCAGCCGCTGGGCGGGCTCGCGCAGGCGAGATAGGCCAGATCGCCCACATGGATAAACCCGGCGCCGAGCAAGCCGGCGCGGGCCCAGGTGTGGCCGAGCTCGGGCAGCGCCTGAGCGACCGAGATGCCGCCCTCTCGTTCGACGCCCGCCAAATCTCGGCAAACCCGGTCGAGCGTTCGGGCGAGATCCGCATCGGCGTCGCTCGGCGCCGGGACGCCCGCGAGCCGGCGAGGCTCGGAAAGAAACAGCATCGCCGTGCGTCCCGGAGCGGGCACGGCGAGGACGACCGGGTCGTACGGCTCGATCGAACCGCCGGCGGGGTGCGGGAGCCCCCAGAACATGGACAGATCAATCCCGTGATCCGGGGCGGCTCGCAGGAATCGCCGACCAGACGCCAGATCGGGCGCGGCGTTGCCACTGACGAGGCGGGCGGCGGCGGCCGCGAGGTGCTCGGGAGGAATCCGAACGGGCTCGGGCCGCGCATCGGCATCCGCCGAGGGCTTCGGCGTTGGACCAGGACGGGATCCCTGCGGACCGGGTTGCTCGTGTGCCACGGGCTCGGAATCCTTGCGAAGGTCGGTCCATCGGCTCGTGTGGTGCGCGGGAGCGTCCACGGACGGTTAGACTAGCCGCCCGGCGGCCGACCCGGCATGAACATCGGCCCGAGCACGCGGCCGAACCCGTTGGCCCGCCCTCCCGAGACCTCCCGACGACACGGAGACGCGTATGCGCCCCAGTTTCTTCTCTGATCGATCCAGCCGGACCGGCCGCGCCTCGGCCGCGCGGCGCTGCGTTCTGGCGTCGCTGGTCGCTGTGCTGGCGCTGTGTGTGCCGGCCGGACCTTCCGGTTTCGTCGCCGGCGCCTCGGCGTCCGTGCCGCAGCCCGACGCCGTGCCCACCCGCTGGCAACTGGATTTCCAGGTCGGTCCGATGCGTCTGATCACGCTGGAAAGCGACTCGGGCGAGCCGCGGGCGTGGTGGTACATGACGCTCGAAGTCGAGAACAACTCGGGCCGAGATCAGTTCTTCGTGCCCGCGTTCGACCTGACGACGGACGAAGGCCAAGTCGTCCGCGCGGGCCGCGGCGTGCCGGGCAAGGTCTACCGCGAACTGCTCGACCTGCTCGACGACCCGCTCTTGGACACCCAGTTCGCCGTGCAGGACGTGCTGCTGCAAGGCGAGGAGAACGCCCGGCGGGTCCTCGTCGTCTGGCCGGCGGCCGACCTCGACGCGGACGAACTCAGCGTCTTCTTCATCGGGTTCAGCGGCGAGAACGAGGCCTACCGCGTGCGTGTTCCCGAGACGGGTGAGCTGCGAGAGTTCGTGCTCCGAAAGACGTACCGCGTGGATTACTGCGTGCCGGGCGAAATGTGGAACCGCGGCAGCCGCCCGTTCGAGCGTTGCGGTTCGCAGTGGGTGCTCCGGTAGTCGCGGATCGAGTGGAACGACCGACAGACCTTTCATAACACAAACAAACGATACGGATTCGGCCCGAGCCCAGCGCGGGCGGTAGACGCGGGCCCGACTCGCGGCCTACCGTTGCGGCCGCGACGGAACGGGTCTGAGTGAGGCCAGAACCGAATCGCAACCGGCACAGCAACCCGCACCGAGGTAATCGCGATGGCACATAAAAAGGGTCAGGGCTCCAGCAAGAACGGGCGCGACTCCAACCCGCAGTACCGCGGTGTGAAGCTCTACGGCGGCCAGATGGCCCAGCCCGGCGCGATCATCATCCGTCAGTGCGGCACCAAGTTCCAAGCCGGCTTCAACGTCCGCCGGGCCAAGGACGACACGCTGTTCGCCGTCGCCAACGGCCGCGTGGTCTTCCACGGCCGCAACGTGCACGTCGACCCGATCGAGGACGACGCGCCGCGGACGATCCAGCTCAAGCGTCTCCGCGCCGAAGCCGCCGCCAAGGCCACCTCGCAGAACTGACGCTCGCGTCTGAAGTCGAATGATTGAACAGCACGCCCGTGCGATCGCGTTGCGATCGAGCGGGCGTTGTTTGTTCTCGGGTCTGCTCGGCGCCTTCAGTCCTCGATCGCGGCACGCACGCGCGCAAGCGATGCGATAAGCGGCGCGAACTGATCGAGCGGCAGTTGCGTCGCGCCGTCGCTGAGCGCGTGGGCAGGATCCGGATGGGTCTCGATGAACACGGCGTGCACACCCGCGGCCACGGCCGCGCGGGCGAGTAAGGGCGCGCGGTCCGGTCGTCCTCCGGACTGCTCGGTCTCACCCGGGAGTTGCGTCGAGTGGGTGACATCGAAGCAGACCGGCGGCGAGGGGTTGGGCGCCTCCAGTTCCATGAGATCGCCGAGGCCGATGAAGTCGTTCACGAGCCGGTGGTAGCCGAAGAACGTGCCCCGCTCGGTCAGCAGCGTGTTCTCGCAGCCGGCTTCGGCGAGTTTGCGGACCGGACCGAGCATCTCCTTGGGCGAGAGAAACTGGCCTTTCTTGACGTTCACCAACCGGCCGTGCTTCGCAGCCGCTTCGCCCGCGGCAAAGAGCAGGTCCGTTTGCCGGCAGAGAAAAGCGGGGATCTGGAGCGCGTCGGCGACCTCGGCCGCGGGCGCCGCGTGCGCGGGCTCGTGGATATCCGTCAGCACCGGCACGCCCAACCCCTCGCCCAGCCTGGCGAGCATTGCCAGGCCTTCGTCGATGCCCGGGCCGCGGGGCGAACGGACGCTCGAACGGTTGGCCTTGTCGAACGAGGCCTTGAACACCAGCGGGAGCCCGGCATCGCGGCAGGCTTGGAGCGCGCGCTCCCCGACGCGGAGGCCAAGGTCTTCGGACTCGAGCACGCACGGGCCGGCGATGACCGCGAGCGGGTGCTCCGAGCCGACGGGGACCGATCCGATCTGAGCGGGGCGGGTGGGCGAGCGTTGGGACGGGCTCTGGTAAGGGCTTTGGGACATGAGCGCACGGTACGCGTTTCTGAGCGACCGAGCGGGAGCGCTCGTTGACCCCGGGGCTTCGGGCGGGGACACTCGCGCGGTGCTGACGCTGCAAGGGGTGACCAAGTCGTTCGGAACACTCTGCGCCGTGGAAGGGCTGAGCCTGCGGGCGGAGCGAGGCCGGGTGCTGGGTCTGCTCGGCCCGAACGGCGCCGGCAAGAGCACGACGCTGGCGATGGTCACCGGACGGCTGAAGCCGGACGCGGGGTCGATCCACATCGGCGAAGACGAGGACCGATCGCCTCCTTCAAGCGGCGCGGCTCGGCGGCGCATGGGCATCGCGCCGCAAGAAATTGCGCTGTACGACGAACTCTCGGCCGAGGAAAACCTGCGGCTGTTCGCCCGTCTCTACGGCCTGCGCGGCGCCGACGCGCGGTCGGCTGCGACACGCGGGCTCGAACGCGTGGGCCTGCACAGCCGTGCCCGCGACCGCGTGGGCCGATTTTCCGGCGGCATGAAACGCCGGCTGAACCTCGCCGCCGCGGTCGTCCACGGGCCGGCGTTGGTGCTGCTCGATGAACCCACGGCCGGCGTCGATCCGCAGTCGCGGCTGGCAATCTTCGACTTGGTGCGCGCCCTGCGCGACGAAGGCTGCGCGGTCGTCTACACGACCCACTACCTCGAAGAAGCCGAGAAACTGTGCGATACCGTCGCGATTGTCGATCGCGGCCGAGTGCTGGCGGAGGGCGCGGTGGCCGATCTCGTCGCGCAGCACGGCGGCAGCCCGCGCGTGCTGATCGAGCGGGCCTCGGGCGAAGAAGAACGGCGCACCGATGAACCGATGGCGGCCGTCGCCGAGGCGCTGCGCGATCCGGAGACGCGCGAGGTGCGCGTGGAACGCGCGGATCTGGAGACGGTGTTTATGGGCCTGACCGGGCGGAGCTTGCGGGACTGATGGCGCGCCCAACGATCGGAGCCGTGATCGCGCTGGCGGGCAAGGACCTGCGGCTGCTCTGGCGTGACCGCGTCGGCTTCTTCTTCGTGTTCGGCTTCCCGCTGATGATCGCCGTCTTCTTCGGGCTTGTGTTCTCCGGGCCGCAGGGCGCGTCGCACGGGTCGATCGGTGTTGCGGTGGTGGACGCGGACGGCAGCGAGCGCTCGGCTTCGCTCGCGCGGCGGCTGCACGAGGCCGAAGCCCTGAGCACGCGCGCAATGGACGACCTGGAAGCGGCGCGCAGCGCCGTGGTGGCTGGCAACCTGGCCGCGGCGGTCGTCATCGAACAGGGATTCGGCGAGGTGCAGGCCGGGCAATGGCTGACGCAGGAAACCAACGCAGCGCACGCCCGCGTGCGCGTGCTGATCGATCCGGCGCGCACGGCCGAGGCGGGGCTGCTCCGCGGTGTCGTGACACGCCACGCGATGGGCGCCCTGCTGGAAGGCGTCGGCACGAACGCGGGCCGACTACCGGTCGACATCGCGGTCGAACCGGCGCCGGCGCGGCAACGCAACGCGTTCCTCGTGACCTTCCCGCAAGGCCTGGTCTGGGGCGTTATGGCGTGCGCTGCCGGGTTCGGGGTTTCGATCGTCACCGAGCGGCGCGGCGGCACGCTCGCCCGGCTGCGCTCGGCGCCGACACCCGCGTGGAGCGTGCTCGCGGGCAAAGCCGTCGCGTGCTTCGTGGTGAACCTGTGCCTGGCGGGCGTGCTCCTCGCGATCGGCGCCCTCTGGTTCGGGCTGTTCGAAGCGGCCGGCCCGGCGGCGACGGTGATGGCCGTCGTGAGTGTCGCGATCGCGTTTGTCGGCCTGATGATGCTGCTCGCGTGCGCGGGCAAGACCGAAGCCGCGGCGGGCGGTGTGGGCTGGGCCGCACTCCTGGTGCTGGCGATGATCGGCGGCGCCATGGCGCCGCGGTTCCTGATGCCGCCCTGGCTCGACGCCGTTGGCGGCATGAGCCCGGTCCGCTGGGCGATCGAGGCGTACGAGGGCGCGCTGTGGCGCGGATGGACGCTGCGCGAGATGCTCTCGCCGTGCGCAAGGCTGGTGGGCCTGGGCAGCGCGGCGTTCGTGCTCGGAGCGTCTCTGCTCTCGCGCCGCGGCTAGACAGCAACGCGTGCAGACCCGCTCACGGCAACCGCTCGCGCAGCGCGGCTACGCGGCGGTGGTCGCGCCCAATCGCCTCGGCCAGCCGTTCGGACCAACCCTCGAGCTCGGCGCGGTCGACGCTTTCCCCTGCGCCGCGCCGGGCGAGCGCCGCTTCGAGGCGGGCTTCGGCGACGCGCCAGTGACGCGGGCCGAGCCGTTGGTAGAGATCGTCGGCCGATTCGCTCAGCGCGCTCGCCGCTTCGTCGTACGCGCCGAGCCCGGCGAGCGCCCGGCCGAGCGCGAACCTCGCGTCGGTGCGGGCCCGGTCGGACTCGACGCGATCCAGAGCTTGCTGCGCGAGGTCGAGCGAGCGGGCCGCGTCGCCCTGTGCGAGCCGCAGATCGGCCAGGCGCAGACGTGTCGTGGCCTCAAGACGCCCGGCCCAGCCGACGCCCGCGCGGGCGGAGAGCCGATCGAGCAAATCACACAGCACGCCGTCGGCCGTGTCGAACCGTCCTCGGGCGATGTAGGTGGCGCCCAGGTTGAGCGCGGCTTGCAACGTCTGCGGGTGGTCGGGGCCGAGCAGATCGAGCCGGCGTTCCAGCGTTGCCTGCTGCAGCGCCTCGGCGTCCGGCAGCACATCGAGTTGGTGCAGACACAAGCCCAGATTGTGCTGCACCGTCAGCGTGTAAAAGGAAGCCGGCTCACCGCCGTCCACGGCTCGCCACTCCGCAAGGAGGCCTTCAAGAATCGCCTCGGCCTCGGCAAGCCGCCCGGCGCTGAGCAGCGTGAGCGCGAGATCGTTCTGCGTGATGCGGACATTCGTGTGCGCGTCGGCGCGGTCCTCTGGCGGCGCGCGCTCGGCGAAAGCCTCACGCAGCGCCAACGCTTCACGGAAGTGAGACTCGGCGGTGTCGAAGTCTTCCGTCCTCCGGCGGACCTCGCCCAGGTTGCTAAGATACAGCGGGAGCCAACGCGGGTCGCCGGGCGCGCGGCGTTCCTGCTCGACCAGGCTGGTCAGGATCGCCGCGGCTCCCGCCAGATCACCGAGGTCGCGGTCGATCACCGACATGTTGCTGAGCTGGAGGCGCGTGATCTCGTCGCGCGGGCCGAGCGTCGCCTCGAACAGCGCGTGCGCGCGCTCGAAGCGCTCGCGCGCATCCGGCAGGCGACCCAGGCCGTACAACGTTTCACCGAAACGCTCGTGCAACTCCGCGGCGGTGCGCGGCTGCGAGTCGGCGAACCGCTCGTCGATCTTGCTCGAGGCATCGGCGAGAACATCGATCAGACGCACATCGCCGCCGTCCTCGGAGGGCGCCGGGTAGAGGAACATCTCGTTGAGAAAGTTCTTGAGCTGCTCGGCCTCGTTCTGCTCGCGGCGCGCGACACGGGCGGCCCAAAGCGAGGCGACCGTGACACCAACGAGCGCCAGCGCGATCGCGCCGGCGGCGGCCACGAGTCCCTTGTTCCGCCGCGCAAACTTGCGGAGTTGATAGAGCGTCGATGCCGGGCGGGCGCTGATCGGCTCGTCCTGCACAAACCGGCGCAGGTCTGCGGCGAGATCGGCCGCGGTCTGGTACCGGCGTTCGCGGTCCTTCTCGAGCGCCTTGGCGGCGATGGTGGAGAGATCACCACGAAGAGTCGTATCAAGATCTGCGAGACTGAGCGGATCGGTCTCCGAGATGGTGCGCGCCGCCTCGATGATCGAGGCCTGCTCGAGATCGTGCGGCAAGCGACCCGCGAGCGCTTCGAACAGCAGCACGCCCAGCGTGTAAACGTCGGAACGCGTGTCGAGGATGTGCGCATCGCCCGCGACCTGCTCGGGCGACATGTAGGGCACGGTGCCGACGAGCATGCCCTGCGCGGTTTCAACGGTGACGGCTTGGATGTCCGAATCGGTCGCGCGGGCGACGCCGAAGTCCAGGATCTTGGGCTGACCCGTGCCGTCGATCAGCACGTTGGAGGGCTTGAGGTCGCGGTGGATGACGCCCTTGGTGTGCGCGTGCTGCACCGCTTCGCAGATGCGCGCAAACAACTCGGCGATGCGCAATGGTGAGGGCTGCTCCTCGGCGAGGTAGTCGGCGAGCTCGCGGCCTCGCACAAACTCCATCGCGAAGTACGGCGTCAGGCCGGCGGGCGTCTGGGCGGCGCCGGCTTCGTAGATCGCCGCGATCCCCGGATGCTGCAGCCGACCGAGGACCTCGGCCTCGTGCTCGAATCGGCGGAGCAGCGAAGGCGAGACGAGGCCGGGGCGGATGAGCTTGAGCGCCACCACACGCGAGGGACTCTTCTGCTCGGCCCGATAGACGATGCCCATGCCCCCGACGCCGACAACGCTGATCAATCGGTACCGACCGATCTGCCGATCGGCCGGCATGAGTTCCTCTTCGGCCGGCCTCGGGCCGATCGGGTAGCCGGCGATGGTCTCGGGCTCACCGCCGGCTGTATTGGCGCTTGTGGGCGATGCGGGCGGGGGCGACGGGGGTGGGGTCTGCGGGGGTGGGGTCGGGCCCGAAAGATCAACGGTGGACCTTTCCG
The DNA here is from genome assembly GCA_039815345.1 of Planctomycetota bacterium. GTDB lineage: Bacteria > Planctomycetota > Phycisphaerae > Phycisphaerales > UBA1924 > JBCBZM01. Next base: position 16,485 of record JBCBZM010000003.1, read on the forward strand.
GGCGGGATGATTCGGATTCTGGGCGATCTGGGCGCTTCGGGGCGTCTTGGGGACGGTGAAAGGGTTGGGTGGGCGTATCGTCCATGGGGTTCCGCGATGTACGAGGATACTCGGCGCGGCGGGGTTCGCCGGTGCGCCCGTGCGATCCCTCTGACGGGCCGCCAATCGGATCCCGCGTCTCGTTTGCCCCATGTTCGTGGGATGAAGCGGTGGCGGACCGGGCGATCCGGGGCATGATGTAGGTGGGCTGATCGGCGGCTCGCGGGGCTCGGCCTTGCAGGGCATCGGCCGTTCGTGGTCGAGGAGGAGTTGGCAATGGCGATTCGCTGTCAGATGGGTATGACCGAGCGCACACGGGGCACCGCGCTCGTAGCACGCGCGGGTGTTTTAGGTCTGGCATTCGCATTCGGCGGTCCGGCGACGGCCGGGCCATTGTCGCCGCCCGCCGGGCCGATCTCGAACACCAACGCCGGCATCGAGTTCACCCAAGCGAAGACGGTCATCGACGTGCTGCCGTTCACGATCGCTGCGCCGGGCTCGTACATCATCAGCGAGGACCTGACCGGCGTCGGCGGCATCGACGTGATCGTCGGCGACGTGTCCATCGATCTCAACGGGTTCACGCTGCGCGGCAACGGTACCGGCACGGACGCGGGCATCGAAGTGGCCGCGGGCCTCCCCAACATCGTCATCCAGCGCGGCACGATCGAGCTGTGGGGCGGGGACGGGATCTCCGCGGGCGCCGCCTCATCCGGCGTGATCAGCCAGATGACCGTCGCAGAAAACGGGGGCGACGGCGTCTCCGTCGGCGACGAGTGGGCGATCGTGGATTGCACCGTCCGCGACAACACCGGCCGCGGCATCGGCGGCGGGAACAACGGCATCGTCGAAGGCTCGCTCATCGAGGGCAACCAGGCCGAGGGCATGGAGGTCGGCGACGGCTGGAACATCGAGGGCTCCACGGCCGCGGACAACATCGCCTGCGGGTTCCGCGCGGGCCGCGGCACAACGATCGTCAACAGCACCGCCCGCGGGAACACGGGCGCCGGGTTCGGGCTCGATATCAACAGCGCGATCTCGCAGTCGGTCGCCGATGACAACAGCACCGGCTTCGAGTTGGGCTCCGGCTCGATGGCGCACCAATGCACGGCCCGCGGCGGCGGGCAAGGGTTCGACGCCCTGAACGGCGGCGTCCAGATCATCTCGTGCTCGGCGTTCGATGTGGACGGGCCCGGCATGGTGGTCGCTGGCTCGGTCGTCCGCGACGCGCTCGTCGCGGGCGGATCGGGCGAGGGCATCCGCGCGTCCGACGGCTCGCTGATCGAGCGGTGCGTCGCCCACCAGACGTCCCACCAGACGTCCCTCGGGATCCTCGTTACCGGATCGGGAACCAGCGTCCGCGGGTGCACACTGACCGGGAACAACGTCGGCATGCAGCTCGCCGGTTCCAACAACCTTGCCGAGGGCAACACCGCCAGCGGAAACCTGACACTCGACTACGACTTCCTGCCGGGCAACGCGTGGGGATTCGTCAAGGACGTGGCCGGCGACGGCGCCTTCCAGGAACCGACGAGCTTCGTAAACCTGCGGTACTAGACACCCCGCGAGCGCCAGCGGCGGTACCATCGGCGGATCGGCCGGGCGGGTAGCTCAGTTGGCCAGAGCGTTCGCCTTACACGCGAAATGTCCCGGGTTCGAGTCCCGGCCCGCCCATTGCAAAGCGTGGCGAATCCGCGCGGCTGTTCGCTTCGAGCTGCTCAGGTGTGGTCGATGACGACCTTGCCCATTGCGTGGCCGCTCTCCAGTTGGGCGTGCGCCACCACCGCCCGGTCGAGCGAAAGAGTCGACTCGTCGAGTACCGGCGCCGGCGTCGGCGTCGCAGCTGATGGCCGGGAACGTGGTGGTGACCAAGCACACCTCGAACGTGCCGCGGTGTGCCGGGGCGTTTGACCTCATCCTGAAGGCATCCGGCGGCCCGGAGGGCGTGCACACAAACCTCCAGCTCTCGGCACGTCATGCCACCCCCATCAACGGCTCGGTTGAGGCCGGCGCCAACGATCCTCGTGCAAGGCACGCGTCTGGCGGCAGCCATCGCCCCACTCACCCCTGAGCGGTTGGCCGCGTTGCGCGCGTTAGGGAGGACGAGCGGCGATCGTCAGAGTGCGGCGCTTCGCTGCTCCGCTTCAGATGAACGCGGCGACCGTTGAGCAGGCGCCCGATCCACGTGTACCGCACGAACCACTGATAGCTCAACAGCAGAACGAGAGTCGTGGCCGAAGTAAGACCGACGAACTCGATGGCCGGCGGGAAGGGCACATAGGCCAACGCGAACTGCCCCGCGACGACGACCGGCAGATGAACGATGTAGAGCCAGTACGACGAATCTGAGATGTTCCGGATCCAAGCGTTTGGCCGTGCAAGGACTCGGCGAGCGACGCCGATGAGCCCCAACGAGGTGGTCCACACGAACACCGACTGCATCGCAGGCCCCAGCCACGCATCGACTTGCGGCGGTAGGCCGAACTCAGACAGAAACGCGGGCTTGTGCAGGATCTGAAGAGCCAGATAGCACGCGAGCGCAGCGATCGGGAGATACACCCACCATGTCCGGCCGAGCCGATCCGCGGCTCGCGCGGAGCGATACATCATCACGCCGGCTGCGAAGAAGACGGCGTAGTGCAGCAGCACGTGAGACGCGGGGATCAGCCCGGCCGATGTATCCGGTCCAAAGTTCGCCTGCCAGCTCTGTGTAAGCGCGGTCAGGGGCACAAAGCCGAGCAGGCATAACGGCGTCGACACAAGCACATCCGGCAGCGACCGCCGCGGCAGCAGACGTAGGAGCAGCTGAACGAGAACCAAGCCGCCCGCAAGCCAACACAGGTGCCACAGGAACCAGAGGTGCATGAAGACCTCCCCACTCACCACACCCATGATGCCATCGAGAACGGTTCTTCTCTCAGCACCCTGTGCGGAATCAGCGTCGAGCATCGCGGCGATCTCGCTCCGACCGGCCTGTACTCGTTCGAAGCTCGCCTCGACGGTAAGGAGATTGCTAACAAAGGCGACGACGCCGGCGTCGTGCCGCATCGCCTCAATCGGTGTTTCGCCGTGCCTGTTCGGCACGTTCAGGTCCCCGCCCGCCTCCAGCATCAGCCGGGCAGATTCCGAGGCGCCGAAGAAACAGGCCGTGTGCATCGGCGTGTTGTCGTCGCCCATGCGCTGATTCGGATCGGCGCCCCGTGCGAGCAGGAACTCAACGACGTCGGCATGGTCGCCCGTCGCCGCCCACGCGAGCGGCAGTGTGACGAAACGAGGGTCTGGGCTATCCACCGCGGCGCCGGAGTCTGTGAGCCTCCGGACGGTTTCGACGTCACCATCAGCCGCGGCACGCCATATCGAAGCTTCGGTCTCCTCAGGAACGGCTCGCTCTCGCGTGGGTGCGGGATGGACGGCCTGGAGAGCGTGGCCGCCGATGATCACGCCCCACATCGCCGGGATGATCGTGACGGATCCGAGCAGCAGCGGCAGCGCGATCCGCTTCCATCGATGTCCGAGGAAGCCGGCAATGCCGCGACGCTGGAGAAGCATCGCGCTGAAGAAGCCGCTCATGATGAAGAACAGCGGCAGGCGGAATCCGTGGAGCACTTCGATGAACGTCCCGATCGCGGGCGATGTCTCGTCGTTCATCGCGAGCCACGGGATGGGTGCGAACGCGAGCCCGGCGTGCAGTGCGATCCCGAGCAGCATGGCCGACGCACGGAGGGCATCGAAGTCGTGACGCCGGGCGGAACCGGCGCCTCCTGTCTGTGGAACAAGATCCGTGTTCATCGCAGCAACTCCGCAACACGAGGACGCGCTTCTTTGATCCGTTGCTCGTCGAAGGGCAGTCCAATCGAACTGTAAACCATTTCATAGATCGGACTGATCTGCTCCCAGGGCATCTCCATGATCTCCAGAATCGGGGCGCCCGTCTGATCGGTTGCACTCGTGTCACCACCGGCTTCGATCAGTCTGTGAAGCACGTCGGCATGACCGAAGAACGCGGCGTTGAACAGCGGGGTGACCCCCGATGCGTTGGTCACCTCAAGCTCTGCCCCAGCGCCGATGAGTACTTCCGCCGCGTAGACACGCCCCAGGGCAGCGGCGATATGCAAGGGGGTATCGCCCGTCATGGTCTTCGTATTGACCGGCGTTCCGGCGAAGACGTGCGCGTAGGCCGCCTGGTTGTCGCCCTGCATGATCGCTATATCGAGTGCCATGGTGGGAGCAGCAGCCGCACCGGCCGCTGCGCTCGCGGGGGTCTCAGACTCCCCGCATCCCGCCAGCAGGCCGCATGTGGTCAGTGACGCTATAGCGGCGGCGAACGTGGTGACACGGGACAAAGGCCGGTGAGCTGGCTTCATGGCGGAGGCTCCTTGGGTGCAACGCGGACAGACGATGAGTGACGCCGAGCAGGAACGGGGACCATCCACCGGTACCGGCTCGCTCAAGAGAAGCGTGAGACAGTGCGAATCGAGTGGGTGCGGATCGAGCGAGTGCAGATCAGCGTCTGCCGATCCATACGCCGGCGAGCCGATCGTGCAGCCCGCGTGTCGGGCTGAGCAGCGCAGACACCACGCAGATGCTCGAGACGAGGCACGCGGCGCCGCCGAGGGTCGCGGCCTGCTCGAAGGGAATCCAGGTCCCATCCCGCAGCGCCACGATGCCGAGCGCAATGGTCGGAACGACCACCGGCAGCCACATGATCGCGCTCCGCGCCAGCAGCCGCTTTCGCGAAGCCCGGCCGCGCTCGGTCACCGCTTCAAGTCCGAAGGTCGACAGGCCCGTCGACTTGCGGAAGAGGGCGAGCAGGAAGTCGAAGAACGCCATGAAGTGCATCATGACCAGCCCGGCGATCGCGACACGCCCTGCCCAGACCGCCGGTCCGACCGACGGATCGGTGTTCCCGGCGATCCCCAGCATCGTCGCGATCCAGCAGTAGCCGGGGATGACCAGAAGCGAGGCGCCACGCAGGCCGAGGCCGATCTCGGCCGGCTTGTTCAGCAGGCCGCAGAGTGTGCCGGCGAGGTAGTTGATCTTCTCGAACGATCCGGACCGGAGGTTCTGCAGCACCGAACGGGCGTGCAGCGGGACGCTCAGCGGATCGACCTTCCTGGCAACGGCGGCGAGGAACCTCTGCTGCCCGGCCAGGTCGTTAGTCAGAATGGCATCCGACGGAGCGTCATCGACAGGCCACGGTTCATCGAGCAGCAAGGCGCGGCCGTCGTCGGTGATCCAGATCTGATCTAAGCTGCAAAACGGTGGCAGCGTGTGATCACGCTCGCCGGCACGGAGCTCCGCCGCGAGGTCGTGCAGCCAGTACCTCAACGTGGCCCATGGGACAGAGCCGTTGGCCGTGAGTTGCGCAAACGGCGCACCGCTCGCGGCTTCGTACGCGTCCCAGGTCTCGCCGTCCTGCTCGACGACCTGCAACCAGCGGGCGCGGCCGGGTCGAGCGACAGCGCGACGCGCATCGTTGATTTCATCCCCCGAGCGGCGCATGAGCCACACCCTCCGTCGGAGGACGGGGTCGTCGGCGAGGAGCCATACTCCGGGCTTGATCTCCGACTGGATGCGGAACGGACCGATGCAGTCGGCCGACGCTTCGGCCCCGTCACCGTTCGCTGCGATGCTCATGACCGGTCGGCGTACGCCGCGGGGGCGGACGACGACTCGGGTACCGGTCACGAGGTCCCACGCCGTTGCCATGCCATTTCCGGGCCTGGCCGTGAGCCAGAGCAGCGCGACGATCCATGGACACGCGATCGACAGTCCGATGATGAGCAGGCTGTGCATCAGGCCCCACTCGCCATCGGGTAACAGCAGGACCGAGAGCGGAACTCTAAGAACTTCGATCGCTGCGAACGGAACGAGGATCCTGAGCAGAGCCCGGCCAAGCCCGGGCTGCTTCCCGTTCCGCTTGACGACACGCAGATTCATGATCCACTTGCCCATGCCCGCGCCCCAGAGTCCCTCCGTCAACGTGAAGTAGAGGAACCCAGCGCCCAGAACCATGAAGTGGTACTGCCACGCGGCGAAGCTGAACTCAAAGAGCGGTCTGACGAAGAGCTTCTCCGGTCCGACGATGATCATGAGCGCTGCGTAGGTCGGCAGGAACGCTGTCAGGTAGTCGATCCAGCCGGCCGCGCCCCGCTGAGCCTGCGTCGCGGCTTCGGGAATCACGGAGCTATAGGGAAGAAGGGCATCACGCAACGCGGCGTAGCCCGCGAAGCGATCAGACGGGTCCTTAGCGAGGCAGCGGGTGATCACCTGCTCAAGACCGGCGGGAGTCTCGCTCCGGAATCGCGAGGCCGCCGGCGCCTGCGAATCGATGACGTGAGCGACCACCTGAACCGCATTGTCACCCTCGAACGGCGCCCGCGCCGTCAGCAGCGTGAACAGCGTCGCGCCGACAGCATAGATGTCGGAGCGAACGTCGACCTCGTCGCCCCGCAGCTGTTCGGGCGACGCGAATGCAGGCGTTCCCATGACTTTCCCGGTCTGCGTCATGAAACTGTCTGCTGACGGAAGCGTCGAGACGGACAGCCCGAAGTCGCCGACCTTTACCGTGCCGTCAGGCGATACGAAACAGTTCGACGGCTTGATGTCCCGGTGCAGCACGCCGCGATCGAGAGCCGCTTCCAGCCCGTCGATCATGTTCAGCGTCGCATCGACTGCCTCTGTGATGGGCAGTGGGCCGCGCCGATCGAGCGCATCTTGGAGCGTTCCGCCCGGCGCGATCTCCATGGTGATCACGGGGACGCCATCGATCTCCTCACTCCCGAAGACGTACAGGCTTGACGGGTGGTTCACCCGAGCCGCGAGTCGGCCCTCGCGCAGGAAACGCTGACGCATCTCGGGGGAATCCAGACTCTGCGCGAGAAGCTTCAGGGCGAGACGCCGCCCCGTCGAGCGCTGCACGGCTTCGTAGACCGTTCCCATCCCCCCACGACCGAGCGGCGCCACGAGCGTGTAATCGCCTAACGCGTAGGGCAGGTCGAACTCCCGACCGGCCGACGGAGTGCGTGTTGACGCCGGATACCGGGGGTGCGCCCCGGCGCCATCCTTTGTCGGCGCGGTCTCGGCGTCGGCTCGCAGCACGCCGGACATCAGGCACGCCGGGCACATACCTGCGGCGCCCGGCCGATCGAGTACGGCGCCACAGTTCGGGCATCGGCTCAGGTCGGCTGTTTGGGTTGTGTCATTCATGGCGCGCCTCCCGTAGAGTTCGTTCACCACTTCCTGACGGGCCCACGATCCCACATTACAGCGAGATCACGATATTTCTCTGAGTACAGCGACCAGGTACCGGAGCTCATCCTCGATATCCGCCTCGTCGGCGACCGTCCGGGCAACCGCCTCACGCACGAGAGCGGCATATCGGTGCCGAAGGCGGTGGATCGCGACGTTCAGCGCGTTCTCGGTCATCCCGAGGCGATCGGCGACGGCCGGTCGATCGGGTAGTTCAGCGGTCAGCGCGGTCCGCAAAGCCTCGAACTGATCGCGCTTCCCTCGATCCGACCACTCGCGTTCGAGGCGATCGAGCGCGGTCGCAGTTGTCCGTTGTGCCCAGCTTCGGTCAAAGGCCCGTTCGACTTCCGTTGCGGATCCGGGCTGATTCAGCGCGGCAAGACTCGACTCGACTTCGGAGAGATCGCCGCGGACAAACCGGTGACCGCCGCCACGCTTCTTCGCCTTTGCATGTTCTCGCGTGTTCGCCATGAAGTGCTTCATAGCCCCGAGAAGGTACGAACGAAACCGACCCCTCTCCGGGTCGGCGCCACCGAGACCAGAGGTCTCAACGACCTTCGCGAGGAACGCCTGCGTGAGATCCTGCGCATCTTCCGCCGACCAGCCGCTGTAACGGGCGAACGCGTACAGCGGCTGCCAGTAGGTCTCGCAGAGGTGCTCGAGCGCTTCTTGGGCCCGATCGTCGAGCGTGCGGTCAGCCCGCTCGGGCAGCGCAGCGATCAGGCTCCAATGCGTTGTATGAAACCGTGACGAGCCGTCCTCACCCATACCCAAGTGTATCTTGACCGAACGCTCGCCTCGTCGTGCCGCATCAGGCTGCTATTGCCGCCATTCTTACGGTCGTAGCGAAGCACAGCACGGAGCCGATCGACGCGGCGACCCGCACGTGGTTCCATCGTGTCCAGATCGAGAGATACCGCCGCCAAAAATCTTCCGCGGGAGCTTCGGCCGCGTTGACGCTGGCGAGTCGGTTGTTGAGCGGAACATTCCCGGCCGCGGTCACCACAAAGACGCCCAACCCGTACAGCGCTCCCGAACAGAGCAAAGGTATCCACCACGGTTCATCTGTACTCGCGACAGCGATGATCACCGCGGCAACGGAGAGCACCGCGGTACCGAAGAACGGGATCATGAACCACGGCGTGAACACCGTCTGATTGACGTGCTGCATCGCCCGGATGCCGTCCGCATCCGGAAGTCGCCCGAGTGCGCTCATAACGAACGTCGAGAACGCGAACAGCGATCCACCAACGGCGAACACTCCAACAAGTCCGATGTAGGACATGACCGTCACCAGATCATCCATGACCGACCCCCTCGGCATCGAGATCACCGGCCATCACGGCCTTGGCTGTGAATGCCGCGAAGCGCGTCGCGGGCCGACCGAGCACGCGTTCGACGTCTCCTGTGGGCTCCGCATTGACACCGCTCACGGTGATCTCGAACAAGTAGGCGAGCAGGTCGGTGTACTCGACAGGCACGTCAAGCCCGGCCATCGCTGCGCGAAACCGGTCCAGTGAAGTTGGCTCGTACCGGATCTCCCGTCCGGTTGCGGTCGAGAGTTCGGCTGCGATCTGATCGTGCGTGAGCGCCTCGGGCCCCGAGAGGTTCAACGTCTCGCCATTCAGGTGCCTGTCCGTTAACGCAGCGACCACAACCTCCGCGATGTCATCGGCATCGATGATCGGCTCAACGGCGCGGCCCATGGGGAGCGAGATCACACCGTCTCGAACCATGAACCCGAAATCACCCTCGCTGAAGTTCTGACCGAACCAGGCAGCGCGGACGAACGTCCAGTCGAGTCCTGAGTCCATGACGATGTGCTCGGCGGCTTCGGCTTCTTTCACTCCCCGACCGCTCAGCAGCACGAGCTTGCGAACGCCCTGTTTCGCCGCAACCCGTGTGAACGCACGGATGTCCTCGGCGGCATTCGGCACGGCGAGATCAGGCTGGTACACGACGTAGGCCGCGTCCATGCCGTGGAGAGCGCCGGCCCACGTCTCGCGATCGGCCCAATCGAACGCCGGCGATCCCGACCGGGATCCGCGACGGACGCTCACCCCGCGCTCCTCAAGCAACGGAACAACCCGGCGGCCGGTCTTGCCGGTCGCGGCAATCACAAGAACGTTCTGGTACGACAGGGTTGCTGTGCTCATGGCGTGCTCCAATCAGCCGATTCGGCGGCGATCGACGGTGATCACCACGGTCGATGAACCAACTATCGGGGCAGTCGATCAGATCATCAATGATCCAAAATCGCTTCATATTGCTTGATCGTCCAGAATCACCGAGGTGAACGGGACAGACAGTATGATGGATCATGGCCCGATCGAAGCAGGTATCCCCGTCATCGCCCGCGCCCCCGCCGACCGATGCCTGGGCATCAACCGATCCACTCGGCGAGACGCTGCACTCATTCCGCCTCGAGGGGGTCGTCTACGCCCGGTCACACCTGACCGCCCCCTGGGGCGTGGTGATGCCGCCGATGCCCGATTGCGTGATGTTCCACATCGTGACCTCGGGCGAGTGCCGAGTCGAGTTCGCCGATGCCGAGCCGGCGGTGCTGCGCCCGGGCGAGTTCGCGCTGATGCCACGCGGCGCGGGCCATCTCATCATGCACGGCGAGGGCGCGCGCACAGTCAACTACTTCGATCTCCCGATCGAGCGCATCACACCGAGGTACGAAGTGCTCACCTACGGCGGCGGCGGTGACGAGACGACGCTCATCTGCGGCGCCGTGCGCATCGATCACCCGGCCGCACGCGACCTTCTCGATCTGCTGCCCAGCCTGATCCACATCAAGACATGGGACACACCGAACGCGGAGTGGATGCACAGCACGCTGCGCCTCATGGCCGCCGAGGCGAGCTCGCGCCAGCCGGGCGGCGAGACGATCGTGACGCGCCTGGCGGACATCCTCGTGATCCAGGCGATCCGCGCCTGGCTGGTAGAGCACCCCGAGTCCCGGCGTGGGTGGCTCGGCGCCCTGAGCGACGAACGCATCGGGCCCGCGCTCGCGCGCATCCACCGCGAACCGACGCACAACTGGACGGTCGCCTCGCTCGCGGCGTCGGTCTCGATGTCAAGGTCCGCCTTCTCGGCACGATTCACCGAGTTGGTCGGCGAGTCGGCGATGCAGTACGTGACACGCTGGCGCATGCATGTCGCGGGCACTTGGCTCCGCGAGACGAACGTGACCGCCGCCGAGTGTGGCGTGAAGCTCGGCTACAACTCCGAAGCGGCCTTCAGCCGAGCTTTTAAAAGGATCATGGGCCAACCACCCGGAGCGTGGCAGGCCTCCGCCGTGGTTCCAACCGGCTGAAGGGGCACGCTGACTCTGGGTCAGCCGCCAGCCTCACAACTCGGGTCCGCCTCGTGCCTTGACTGCAAGCCGATGCACATACGCGCTACGAGATGCGATGCCGCGGGAACAACCGTTAAGAGGCGGCACGGGACCGGCCTCGGCGACACCTTGACGGCCGACTCTGTCGCGCGCGTACGCGAATCCGTGAGCACATCCGACGAAGTCAAGTGAGAGAGCGATATCGCGAAGCTCCTCACCCCGATCGCGCCCAGGCATCTTGAGCCACTCGTCAACCCTGCCCGGATGCTCCTGCCCGGATGCTGGGACGTGATTCATCGGACGGCGGAATCGAGCCAACGAGGCTCCCGGATGCACGATCGGCGAGCAAGCCGCTCGCACCGTCCTCCGGATGGCCCCCGAGAGTTTGCACGCGGGAGTGTTGGCGATCCATCCGGTTGCCAGCCCAGCCCGCGGGTCCCGCGTGACATCCATACCATGTCCACTGGGCGCGACTCCGTCAGCAGTCCTGCGCAGCGTTCCTGCTGGGAGAGACCGGTCAGTGAGCTCTACCGATACATCGATGCGAAGCCGGCTTATCGATGTGGCGCTCCACCTCTTCGCGAAGCACGGCTACAAAGAGACATCCCTCCGTGATATCGCCGACCGGGCGGGTGTGAGTCACAGCAGTATCCAGTACCACTTCGGGACCAAGGACGCGCTGTACAAGGAAACGCTCAAGCGGATCAACGCCGAGGGGCTCGGAGCGGCATGCCCTCGTGTTCCCGCGGCAGACCAGATGACGCCAGAAGAAGCGACAGACCTCCTGCACCAGTGGGTTCTCGCGATTGCGACGGTGAAAGCCCGACTCGGCGAACGCGAGCATGCCGCGATTTCATATCTCGAAGATGGTGGCAAGCCGGGCTCGCCCCCCAACGCCGACTTCTACCGCCGAGTGATCAGCCCAGGTCACGAAGCGGTGAAACGGCTGATCTCCGCGATGCGCCCCGACATCTCCGACGAGATGACGCTGGAGGTCCTCGCCTTCAATCTGATCGCGCAGTGCGTGATGCTGCGGGCCAAGCGTGGCATTCTGCTCAAGCGACTCGGGAAACGCTCGGTCTCTGAGCAGGATGCCGCGTTCATCGCGCGGTGCATCTCCGATGTCGCAGTCAGGGGCATCATGGACTTCGAGGGATAGCTCCGCCCAGCGGTCCGTAAGAACGCCTGTGTTCTCAGAGTTTGTGAACGAGACCGGCGAGCTGTGCCTGCCACTCCGCCGCGAGGGCGCCTGTGCTCTCGTCATAGACTTCATGAAACGATGGGACAGCAAGATTCCCGACGATCTCGGCGCCAAAGAAGGGCGCCGAAGCGGTAAACGCCGCGAGCACCGACGCCCCGCCACGCTGGCCGGGTGATGTAGAGAGCGCAAGAACGCGCTTGCCATCGAAGACGCGCTGCGAGACTCGCGACATCCAGTCGAATGCACTCTTGTACGCCGCGGCGTAGCTTCCATTGTGCTCGGCGAGCGAGACAATCAGCACGTCGGCAGAGGAGATCTTGCCGAGAAGCTCATGAGCGGCGTCCGGGATTCCATGCTCCCGCTGCTCATCCTCGGAGAACATCGGCATCGGATAGTCCCGAAGATCGAGCACCTCGATCGCAGCGTCTGGCCGATCTTTCCCGAGCAACGAAGCGGCGACCGCGACCAGTTTCTTGTTGATCGAGGTCGAACTCGTCGACGCGGCAAACGCGATGCACTTCATCAGATTCTCCCTGTGTGACTCTACTCAAGCAATTGGACTGTCCTCGTAGCCGCATCAGAGAGGACTTTCCAGCTTGAATCGCCTCCCGAGTCGCATGGCGACGAATCCCGCGATGATCGCAGCGGCACAGATGTACGTCATCTGTGGTCCCGGAAACTCCGCGAAGCCACCCAGATCAATATAGATGAAGTAGCCGAGATCCAGACATCCGCCCACAATGGCCGCAAGACCGAACAGGATCGCGTTGCGGCGCCAAACAAGGACCGCAGCAATGGTGACGATGAGTCCGCCCCACAGCAGGTTGAAGCCGTGCTGCGACAGAATGGCAACGACCGCATCCGGATAGTCGATCTCTATCAACGACCGCTCTGTCTTCGGCGTGATCGCATGCACCGCATCGGCGGCCCTTCCGCTGCCAAGCTGAGCGATCGTCGCGATGCCCGCGAGCAGGTGCACAAGCCCCCAGATGACGAAGAGCACAGACGAGATCCGCCAGAGCCACGTTGCCGCGGGTGATCCGGGTTGCTGAGGCTGCTTTGACATCTGATGTTCTCCGGGCGCCATGGCACGCTGGTTCGGGGCTGCGTACGGATCGACAACAGGCCGATCCGACGTCTTCGGCAAGTTTCCATCGCCGTTGCGTCTTCGGCCGCGGCGGCAGCCGACACTCCACATACTGTACACCTGTATAGTACGTCCGTATAGCCGACACACCGCCCACCGAGAACGCCGATGCGACTTCGCTACGCCTCGAGTCCCCAACCGCGTTCCTCTGTGGAGCAAGCAGTCATTCTGACTCAGATCAGAAAGGATGCGGCGGAGCGAGTTGCTTCTTATCAGATGCGGGAAACTCTCATTCGAGTGACCGCGACTCCGAAGGCTCGCCCAGACTCAAGGGTCCTGCCGTCCGGGTATTCGATGCGCGGAGTGATCCTCACCCGCACGCTCGCTCCTACAGTCTCCTCGTTGCTGCTCGCTCCGGGCCCTGAAGGAACGCGAACCCCAGCCGAAAGGGTCGTGCTACAGAACCCAGCCCTCGACGGACTCGCGGCATTTCAACTTGTTGACGATCTGACGCGAACGGGCGCGCAGTTGGAACACAGGCGTGCCGACGGCAGCGTGAAACCGGCCCGGACAAGCCCGCAGCACCAGCAGCTCAGAACTGCAACGTTCCAGAGCCCGAATCCGAGCGCGACTCGCCCGCGCGTACGCAACTCCGCAAGTGCCCTGATTGCCCGGGAACACGCCCGGCCGCGCAGCCTCGCACAACGACCGACCTCATAGCCATGACTACGGGGAATCCGGGCGGCATCGCTAAATGTTCACATAGTTGAATGGCGCCGGGTACGGCATCGACTCGAAAGAGGATGCACCGCCCTGCACCGGCGGAAAGAAAAGTACCCCCCGAAGGACTCGAACCTTCAACCCGCTGATTAAGAGTCAGCTGCTCTACCGATTGAGCTAGGGAGGCATCAGCCAGAACTCTGGCTTTGAACGTATCAAGGATAGCCGGCTCGCTCGCGGCGGCCAACCGGTTCGTAGGTCAAGTCGCAGCTGAGCGGCGCCAGGCCCAAACAAGCTGACCCGGCGCCAACTGGTCGAACGGGGCGCCCGCGCTGTCTTGGTCCCCTTCAAGAACTCCATTGCCCTCCATCGGCGGTCACGGGGTCGCCTTCAACCAACCCAAACAAATACAAATCACACGGCAGCGGTCCGCTCTGGCTGCGTTGACAGTCCAACCGGCTAGGTCTACCGTCACCGGCTCGGCGCTACGCCGCGCGAGCCGAACACGGGAGGTGGATCCTGTGTTGTCAACGGCCCGTGTCACGCTGGAAGTTGGAGAGGCCTGTCGGTCACGCTCGGTGGCGTGCCGAGCCCTGTTCAACTGTCCGGAGCGCCCTTGTATAGGCGGTACGAATCATGCTTCCCGCACAACGACAGAGCCACGGCCGCACCCGTCGGCGCCGCTCCCACGACGCTCTGACCGGCATCACGCCCACGATCTGCCCGCTCTCGGGCATGCCCAAGCAGCACCACCGCGCGTGCCGTGAGTCCGGGTATGTCCGTCCGGGCCTGCGCATCTCCGTTCCCAAGCTGGGCATCGGGGCGCCCAAGAACAACCGGGACTGAACGCCATGCGGCTAGCTGTGGACGTGATGGGCGGGGACCACGCGCCCGACGAGATCCTTAAAGGATGCGTCCAGGCGATCGATCTGCTCGAACCCGACGACCGCCTGATCCTCGTCGGACCGCGGGCCGTCATCGAGGAACACCTCAAAGAACGCGGCCTCTCGGGCGATGTCCGGCTTGAGGTCCACGATGCGCCCGACATGATCGCGATGCACGAGCCCCCGGCACGTGCCGTCCGCACCAAGTCCAACGCCTCCATCGTCCAGACCGCGCTCCTCGGCTCCCGCAAGGCCGAGGTTCGCTGCGACGCGGCCCTGTCCGCGGGCAACACCGGCGCCTTCGTTTCCGCGGCCATCATGCACCAAAAACGGCTCAAGGGCGTCCACCGCCCCGGCATTGCCGTCACCGTGCCCGCGTTCCACGGGCCCGTTGTCCTGTGCGACGCCGGCGCCAACCCGGAACCCAAAGGCACGCACCTGTGGCAGTACGGCGTGATGGCCGACATCTACGCCCGCAAGGTCCACGGCATCGAAAACCCGCGCGTCGCCCTGATGAACATCGGCGCCGAAGAAGGCAAGGGCTCCGAGCTCGTCAAGCAGGCCCGCGACCTGCTCAAGCGCACACCCGGGCTCAACTTCATCGGCTACGTCGAAGGCCGAGACTTCTTCGACGGCGTCGCCGACGTCGTCATCACCGACGGCTTCGTCGGCAACACCGTGCTCAAGGTCGCCGAGGGTCTCGCCAAGAGCCTCTTCGCCGCGATCGCGCAAGAGATCTTCGAGACCAGCCCCGAACTGGCCGTCAAGTTCGAGCCCGTCGTCAAGCAGATTTACAAGAAGAACGACTACCACGAAACCGGCGGCGCGCCCCTCCTGGGTGTCAACGGCGTCGTCGTGATCTCCCACGGCTCCAGCGAGGCCCGCACCATCCGGGCCGCGATCCGCAACGCCAAGAAGTACGTCACCGCCGGGCTCAACGACGCGATCATCGAACGCATGAACGAAGTCGCGCCGATCGAACACACCGCGCACACGACGCACGCGGACAACACCCCGGCCGCGGTGATCACCACCGACCCCTCCGCAGGATCGGCATCGAGTCAACGGGAGCCCGCATGACCCCCACCGCCCGGGCGCCTTCGCCCAACCTCGGCGTCACGCTCGCCGGCTCGGGCAGCTACCTGCCCGACCGCATCGTCACCAACGCCGACCTCGAGCGGGTCATGGACACCAGCGACGAATGGATCGTGCAGCGCACCGGCATCCGCGAGCGGCGCCGAGCCGACCGCTCCAAAGGCGAAACCACGACCTCCATGGCCACCATTGCCCTGGAGCGCGCGCTCGAATCGGCCAACATGCCCGCCGATCAGCTCGACATGATCATCGTCGCGACGGTCACGCCCGAGATGACCTGCCCGTCCACCGCCTGCCGCGTCGCCGACAACCTCAAGGCGGGCGCCCCCATGGCCTTCGATGTCGCCGCCGCCTGCTCCGGCTTCGTCTACGCGCTCAACGTCGCGCACGAGATGGTCCGCAACGGGATCCACCGCAACGTCGCCGTCATCGGCGCCGAGTCCCTCTCACGCACCGTCGAGTTCAACACCAAAGGCCGAGGCACCGCGATCATCTTTGGTGACGGCGCCGGCGCGGCCATCCTCTCCGCGACCGACGACAGCTCCAAAGGCGTCCTCGCACAAACCAGCCACTCCAACGGCGCCGGCTGGGTCGATCTCTACATCCCCAACCACGACGACGACTACCCCGAAGGCGACAGCGCCGAGATGACCCCGCACGGGCAGATGCACATGAACGGGCGGACCGTCTTCAAGTTCGCCGTCTCCACCTTCCCAGAAGTCATCCGCGAGACGCTCGAAAAAGCCAACGTCGAGCCCGAAGACGTGGACATGTACGTCTGCCACCAGTCGAACATCCGCATCCTCGAAGCCGCCCGCGAACGCTTCGGCCTCGCGCCCGAAAAGCTGTTCGTCAACATCGACCGCATCGGCAACACCTCCGCGGCGTCGGTCCCCATCTGCTTCGACGAATACCGCCGAGGCGGCGGCGCCACCGAAGGCCAGAAGATCATGTTCGTCGCCTTCGGCGCCGGCCTGACCTGGTCCGCCTCGCTCTGGCAGCTCTGACCGGACGCCGTGATACGGTCCGCATCCGCGACTCCCATCGCGGCCGACCGATCCACGCAAAGGAACTCAGCCATGCAGACCGCACCCGTCATCCTGTGCCCGGGTCAGGGCGCCCAAGCCGTCGGCATGGGCAAGGCCTGGGCGGACGCCGTGCCCGAAGCCAAAGCCGTCTTCGACCGCGCCGATGCGCTCCTGGGTGATCGCCTCGGAGCGCCGCTCTCAACACTCTGCTTCGAAGGCCCCGAAGCCGACCTCAACACCACGGCCGTCGCGCAGCCCGCGCTCTACACCTGCGCCGTCGCGTCGTACCGAGGCTGGCTCGCCCAAGAAGGCGCCGCGCCCTCCGACGTGCAGCCCACCGCCACCGCCGGCCTGAGCCTGGGCGAGTACACCGCGCTGCACCTCGCCGGCGCGTTCGAGTTCGAGGTCGGCCTCGAGCTCGTCGTCCTCCGAGGCCGAGCCATGCAGGACGCCGCCGAAGCGACCGCATCGGGCATGGTCGCGCTCATCGGCGCCACGCCCGAGCAGGCCCACGCCGTGGCCGACGCCGCCCGCGGCTCGGGCGTGCTCGTCCCCGCCAACTTCAACGCGCCCGGGCAGGTCGTCCTCTCGGGCGACACCGAGGCCTGCGCCCGGGCCGAAACGGAAGCCTCGAACCAGGGGCTCCGCGCCGCCGCGCTCGCCGTCGCCGGCGCCTTCCACTCGCCCATCATGGCCCCCGCCGCCGAGCGCCTCCGCCAAGCGCTCGCCTCGGCCGAGATCGCGGCGCCCCGCTGCCCCGTCTACTCCAACGTCACCGGCGCCCCGCACGCGGCCGGCGCCGACTCGATCCGCGCCAAACTCGTCGAGCAGCTCACCAGCCCCGTGCTCTGGGCCGACACCGCCGCCGCCCTCGCCTCGTCCAGCCCCGCCGGCTCACTCCACGAACTCGCGCCGGGCAAGACCCTCGCAGGCCTGATGCGACGCATCGACCGCGGGGCTAAGGTGACCACGCACGACGCGCCGGCCCGATCGGCGCCGCCGCCGCAAGGAGCCCGCCGATGGCCTCATCCCGTATAACCGCTCTGCAAACGAAGCTCCGGCCTGTCGCCGCCGCGCTGCTCCTCGCGTGCGCCTGGCTCGCGCCGATCGGGCTGACGCTCGTCGGAATGACCGGCTGCTCCGAAGAACCGCCCCCACCACCGCCGCCGCCGCCGCCCCGCGCGGCCCCGCCGCCGCCGCCGCCACCGCCCCCCGTCGACCTCTCCGACATCCTCGACGGCATGGACCACGATCCGCGGCTCCAGATCACGCCGGATGTCACCGTCCCGGCCGACCAGCGCAACCTCGGCCGCGCCGCGCTCCAACTCGCCGACGTCATCGCCCGAGGCGACGCCGACGCCTTGCGCCCCATGCTCGCACGCGACGCACGGGCCGTGCTCGACGAGCTCGTCGAAACCGGCCAATGGGCCCAGCAGACCGAACGCCTTGAAGTCGTCCGAGTCACGGCGCTCTCCGCCTCGTCCTCCCGCGTCACGCTCGCGCTCCAGGACGCCGAAGGCGCCTACCAACTCGTCTGGACCGGCCGGCCCGCGGGCGACGGGTTCCAGTGGTCGGGCGTGCCCACCGCCGAAGACGAACGCGGCCGAGCCTCCGAGTTCGACCGCGGCGGCTCCCGCAGTGACGGTGCCACCCTCACGCCGATGGCCTCGCTCACCGATCTCGAGATCTACCTCCGACTCACGCTCAACGAGAAAGCCTCCGCCGAGATGGGCGTCGAGGTCGTCACCGAAGCCGTCATGGCCGCCACCGCCATGCAGATGGGCACGACGCCCGAGGAGGTGCAGGCCGCCTTCGATCGGGGTCGCGAAGAAGCCGAAGCCGGCGGCGACGCGCTCACCGAACGCCAGGTCCACGGCATGATCACGGAGTCTTTCGTCGCGTTCCAAGCGCTCGGCGCCGACATCGAGATCGAAGACCTCGTCGGCTGGATCGCCGAAGCCATCGACAGCCCACCGCAGATCATCCAGGCCATGTACGACAACGTCGAGAACAACTAACCACAACATCACACCGAAAGCCAACGCACCATGGCCAAAGCCACCGAAACCCCCGAGCACCGCGTCGCCGTCGTCACCGGCGCCTCCCGCGGCATCGGCCGAGCGATCGCCACCCGCCTCGCACGACCCGCGCCCGAGGGCCCCGGCCGGCACGTCGTGCTCGTCGCCCGCTCCGAGGCCCCGCTCAACGATCTCAAAGCCGAGATCGAAGCCAACGGCGGCCTCGCCACCGTCCGAGCCGCGGACATCGGCGACCGCGCCGCGTGGACCGAAACCCTCGAAGGCATCGCCTCCGAACTCGGCCGGCTCGACATCCTCGTCAACAACGCGGGCATCACCCGCGACAACCTCATCCTTCGCATGAGCGACGAGGAATGGGACGAGGTCATCAACGTCAACCTCACCAGCGCCTTCGTCGGCATGCGCGCCGTCTCACGCACCATGATGAAGCAACGCTTCGGCCGCATTGTCAATATCGCCTCCACCACCGCCATCGTCGGCAACAGCGGGCAGGCCAACTACGCCGCCGCCAAGGGCGGGCTCATCGCCATGACCAAGACCATCGCCCGCGAGCTCGGCGGCAAGGGCGTCACCGCCAACATCGTCGCCCCCGGCTTCATCGCCACCGACATGACCGCCGACCTGCCCGCCGAAGTGACCGAGACCGTCCAGAGAAGCCAGGCCGTGCGCCGCATCGGCGAACCCAACGACATCGCCGCCGCCGTCGCCTACTCCACCAGCGACGACGCCGGATTCCTCACAGGCCAGGTCATCACCGTCGACGGCGGCCTCACAATGGCGTAACCGACCGCTCGGCATTCCTGATCAACAACCGTCTAGCCGACTCGCTTAAGGCCGGATCTCGCAGCGCAACGCCACATCGCACGGCGCCGCCGGGTACTCCACCTCGCACCGATACCCCACGAACTCATCCAGCCCCCAGCCCGCCCGGCTCAGCGCGCCCTCGGCCATCGCCGCGTACTTCGAAAGCCGAGGCGTCTGCAACACCGGCGGCGAGCCCAGCGTCATCGCCGGCGCCGAGCCCGACAGCAGACTGAGCGACTCCGAGCTGCCCGAAGCCGACGAGCCCGGCCGATCCTCCAGCAAGCCCACTACCGAAGCCACCGCCGGCTCGAAATGCGTCAGGCTCCGATGCAACAACAAGTCAAACAGCACCGTCTCCACCGGCGTGCGCACCGTCAGCGTGTACAACCCGTACCGGTTGTCCTCCGAATACACGCTCGGAATCGCCGATCGGTAGATCTCGCCCGTGATGCACGTCACCGCGCTCCGTCGGCCGACCGCGCCCGGAACGATCTCGTCGTACAGCATCCCGTTCGCGCCCTCGAACTGACGGATCTCAGGCAGCGGCCGCGAACAGAACTCGGGCACCAGCGGCAGACCGTCGCCCGTCGCGCCGCTCGGGTCCAAAGGCTCGCGCGTCATCTTCAGCATCTGTTTGCCCGAATCCGTCGAGGCCCGCAGGCGACGCATAATCCACGGCACATCCGGACGCAGCCGCTCCATCTCGACCAATCCGCTGATCTGCACCCCGTCGAGATAGCCCGGCTCAGTCTCGCTCGGCCGCAGCGCCAGCATCAGAAACTGCGCGCGCGCGCGAACACCCCAGATCGCCGAGCCCGCTTTGTAGTACGCACGGCGCTCTTCGAACTCGAGCTTCTCATCCCGCCCGCCCGCGGCCAGCATCGCCTCGAACGAACGACGATCCCCCGCCTGCTGCTCCACAAACCGCCGCAGCCGAGTGTCGGCCAAACGCACCGCGTCCAATCGCCCCGGCGCCACCCCGCGGAGCGAAGCCGCCTTTAAGACAATTTCAACACCGCCCTGCCCGGGCATATGGCGGGCCGCCTTCACCGGGTCCGCGTCCTCAACGAAACGCGACACCTTCCAGGCCAGCGTCTTGTCGAGCCCCAACTCGCGCCCGACCTCAGTCGGTCGGGCGCCGCCAAGACCGGCGCCGACCAACAACTCGGTCATCGCGGCCTGGGCCTCGCGCAGCCGAGCCGCGGCTACGTCGGCAAAGGCCGTGCGATCCGCCGGCGAGGAGTCCGCGGCCACCGTGCTGGCATCGGCGTCAGGCGTCACGACGGCTGACCTCGCTCCGTGATGTCCGACGCGTCCCGCCCAAGCCCAGACTTGGCCACGAACCCCGACCCGGGCACGCCGCCCGAACCGACACCCGATCGGCCGCGGGACGCCTCCGCACAGCCAAAGAAGTTGGGCGCGTGTCCATCCATACAGGCATCCTACCGAGCGATTGACCCCGCTCGAAGGACTCTGCAAACTTCTTTGAACATTTCTCTAGAGAAATCTTCCGAATACGCAGCCGCTGCAGTATGGTGGCCGTAGACGTCACCACAGCCGCCCATTCACCAGCCCTGAGGTCTCTGAATCGGTCGCGCGAGGACCCAAACACGGGAAGACCGTGGCCGGGAGCGCCCGCACCCGGCCAACGACAACCGCCCCGAATCCGACACCCAGAGGCTCCGAGACCCAGACACCCAAAGACCAGGACCCGCAGCCAGACGACAAGCGGCCTCACACAACGCCGCGATATGGAGAGACCCATGCCGACGCACCAAGCCCACACGACCACACTGAGACGAGCGCCCTCCACCACCGCCCTATCCCTCCTCGCGGGGCTCACCAGCATCGGGCTCACCAGCCTCGCCCAAGCCAACACGATCTCGCAAACGGTGCCCTTCGACGTCGACGGGCTCGTTGACGCTGATTTCCCGCAGTTCCAGAAGTTCGACACCATGGGCGGTCTGCGCGAACTCACGGGGCTCACACTCTCCTACGACCAGAACTTCCGCCTCGACCTCACCATCGAGAGCAACGGCCCCACCGCGATCAACTCCGGCGACTGGCTGCTCGACGCCGGCTACATCTCCCTGCACCAACTCGGCCCGGCGACCGACCCCGACGAAGAAGAGGAAGAAGACGACAACGATGGAGGCCCGCCCTTCCTCGGGCCGGGCGCCACCTTCCAGAGCGGCATCACCGCCGACCTCGGCGCCTCCGACGGCTTCGGCAACGGCGGCGCCGACTCCTTCGACACACTCATCACCGACGCCTACGTCAACACCATCAGCTACGACCCCATCGCCGACGCCAGCGTCTACGACGCCTTCACGGGCGAAGGCGTGCTCGACACCGTGCTCGCCGGATTCAGCGAGCTCTTCTTCCAGTACGTCAACGATCCCAACTGGGGACCGATCGACCCCAACAACCCGCCCGAAGGGCCGTTTGGCTTCTTCGAAGACCCGTTCTTCGGCGTCTTCGTCACCTTCAACGAGATCCGTCACTTCGGAGACATCACCGTGACCTACGAGTTCCGCAACGTCCCGGCGCCCATGACCGCCGCGCCGCTCGCGCTGCTCGCGCTCGCCGCACGCCGACGCCGCTGAACGCAAGACATACGAGACTTTCTCTGCTCCGAGAAGCGGGCGCCCCAATCCCGCGCATCACCACACGGCCCGCGTCACTGACCGACGCGGGCCGTGTGCGTCGACGACGCCTCACCTCAGAACGCATAACTCAATCAGTAGATCTCGCTCATCCAAGGCATCGGCCCCACAAACAGGCCAGCCAGGCGAGCCAAGGCTTCGGGGCTGCCCCACACGCCCGCCTCTGTCCCGGCCGTGAGCGGGTTCAGATACCCCGCGTAGATCGACGCCAGCGCGCCCGCCTCGACACGCACTTCTGCCTTGGCCTCTACGCGCTCGGCGCCCGCCCGGCCCTCGGCGACATCCAACAGCCACACGCCGTTGTTGGCGTCCAACCGATCACCGCGGACGTCGATCGCGATCCGATCGGTGACGTTCGGCGCATACCCGCGCGCTTCCAATGCGCCGCCGAGATCCACCAAACGAATCATCCAATGCTCGAGCAGCCGCATCTCGAACGTGCGGTCGTGCAGCAATGCCAGCATCGGATGCCCCGGCCCGCAGTTCCACTCGATCGCCACCGCCATCGACCAATGCCCGGCCAGAAACGACCACAGCGCCCGCCCCGCCCGCGGCGTCAGTGCCACTAGGTCGATGACCTCCACAACACTGCCGCCGAGCTCCGTCGACCGGCTCATGTGGACCGAGACATATCCCTCAATCGACGCGTCGTCCGGCGACTCGACCACGTAGACCCGCGTCGGCTCGTTGCCGAAACGGAACACGCCGTGCTCCCATATGTACGGCCCGCGGTCCATGTGCCCCGGCGTGTGCCGCGCAAACCGCGCATACGCACCGCGCACGGCCCCGTGCTCCGCACGACCGACGCGACGCACACCCAGCCTCGTTTCATCCGCCGGCCCCGGCCGAGGCTTCAACTCCCGCGGCCGCAACCGAACGCGCCACCGCCCACCCGCAATCTCAAACCCCGAGTCCCGATACACCGGCCACGTCGCGGGAAACAGCCCGCTCATCGCGACGCCCTCGCGCGCCAACTCATCGATCGCGCTACGCATCAGCAGCTTGCCCACACCCCGGCCGCGGGCTTCGGGCACGACCACCACCCCACCAATGCCCACATGCGGCACAGGCCGCCCACCCCAGAACTGCCCCATCCGAATGAGGTTCAACCCACCGAACGCCTCACCCGCCGCATCACGCACCAGCCGAACGTCCTCCCGAGGCCCCCGCCGAGCAAACGCGAGCGCCTCATCCCGCGACCAGTTAAAGGCCACCGAAACAATGTCGGCATACGCCTCGACATCACCGTCAGCAGCCGCGGCTCCGTAGTTCAAAGTGGGCTGCATGCTCGACGGTGTCATGGCTTGGAGTCTAAAAACAAAGACGCCCGCCGAAACAGCGGGCGTCGTAGATCTCTCAGGTGGCGCGGATGCCTCAGGCTCCCGCAGCAGCCTTCTCCGCCTTCGCCCGCGCATCGTCCAGCGTGCCCACGTACATAAACGCGGACTCGGGCAGGTCGTCGCCCTCGCCGTCGCACAGACGCTCGAACGAGTCGATCGTGTCCTCGAGGCTCGTGTAGATACCCGGGAAGCCTGTGAACACCTCGGCCACGTAGAACGGCTGGATGAGGAAGCGCTCGATCCGACGGGCCCGGCCGACGATCTGCTTGTCCTCTTCGGTCAGTTCGTCCACACCGAGAATCGCGATGATGTCCTGGAGGTCCTTGTACCGCTGCAGGATGACCTGCACCCGGCGCGACACGCGGTAGTGACGCTCGCCGATGATCCCCGGATCCAGAATCCGCGAGGTCGACGCCAGCGGGTCCACGGCCGGGTAGATGCCCTTCTCGGCGATGCCACGAGCGAGGACGACGAACGCGTCCAAGTGGGCGAACGCCGTGGCGGGCGCGGGGTCGGTCAGGTCGTCCGCCGGCACGTAAATCGCCTGCACCGACGTAATGGCGCCCTTGGCCGTCGAGGTAATCCGCTCCTGAAGCTGGCCCATCTCGGTCGACAGCGTCGGCTGGTAACCCACGGCACTGGGCATACGACCCAGCAACGCCGAGACCTCCGAACCGGCCTGCGTAAACCGGAAGATGTTGTCCACGAACATCATCGTCTCTTTACCCGACGCGTCGCGGAACTCCTCGGCCATCGTGAGGCCGGACAGCGCCACGCGGAGACGGGCGCCGGGGGGCTCGTTCATCTGACCGAACACCATCGCCACCTTGTCGATGACGTGCGCAGTCTGCCCGGCTTCGTCGGTGTACTCGGCCTCCTGCATTTCCAGCCAGAGGTCGTTGCCCTCACGCGTCCGCTCGCCGACGCCGCAAAACACGGAGTAGCCGCCGAACTCACGCGCGACGCGGGCGATCATCTCCTGGATGATGACCGTCTTGCCGACACCCGCGCCGCCGAACAGGCCGATCTTGCCGCCGCGGACGAACGGGCAGAGCATGTCGATGACCTTGATGCCCGTGGGCAGCACCTCGGTCTTCGGGTTCAACTCGCTGAACTCCGGCGGGTCGCGGTGGATCGGGCGCTTCTCGGCGTCCACGTGGTCCTTGCCGTCGATCGGATCACCCAGCAGGTTGAACACCCGGCCGAGGACCTTCTCGCCGACAGGCACCGTCACGGGCGAACCGGCGTCGGTGCAGCTCATCCCCCGGGTCAGGCCGTCGGTCGAGCCGAGCGCCACGCAGCGGACCCGGCCGCCGCCGAGGTGCTGCTGCACCTCACCGGTCAGTCGGACAGTCTTCCCGTCCTGCTCCCACTCAAGGGCCACGGCGTTGTAGATCTCCGGGAGCGCGTCCGCGGGAAACTGGGCGTCGAAGGTCGAGCCGATGACCTGGGTAATAGTGCCGTCCGCCATGGGGAGGGGTCCCTTTCGTCCGTTGGCTGATCGCTGCTGACAGGCCCTCCGGCGGGCCCGGCCCGGCGGCGATCGCGCGGGCGGAAGGATAGAGCCCGACCCGGACGCCGACCACCTTCAGACAGCTCCGATCCCACCCGATTCCAGCCCCGCGGCAGCCGGGACACCCACCCCCGCCGCCGGGCGCCGCCAACCGCCTACAGCCCCTTCAGGTACTCCAGCACCGCCCGCCGCTCGGCGTCAGTCAGGTCATCGCCAAACGTGTGCCCCCCGGCCGAGTACCCCCGAACCCGCGTGTCGTACGTCTCCGGGCCGTCGGCCGTCTCGGGAACCGTGTACCGCCAGCCCACGCGATCCGGGTCGTAATCGTCGTCCCGGAAGGACCGCTTCCAGAGCGTCGGCCGCAGAGAGCTGTCCAGCACCGCATCGAGCGTCGGCACGGATCCATTATGAAAGTACGGCGCCGAGGCCCAGATCCCGTCCAAAGGCGGGGCGATGTACGCCAACTCCGGCTCGGCGTACGACGCCGGGGGCTCACCCTCGGCCCGCCCAGCCATCGCGTACCAGCTCTTGCCGTACCACCCAGGCAACGCGCTCTCTTTCAAGATCCGGGCGTACTCCGGATCGGTCCCGACAATCCCGATCGGCACCAACGCGTTGGGGTAGGTCCAGTCGTCGCCCCGCCCACGGCCGTACGTCCCGTGGCACGAGGCGCAATCGTTCTCAAACACCGCCCGGCCGACCTCGGCCAGATCTGCGTCGATCGCCCACGGGTACGCGGGCGGCTCGATCGTGAACAGAAACGCCATCAGATCACGCATGCCCTCGGTGATGCGCTCGGCATCCCGCTGATCCTCGATCATCACCACGCCGATCTGCTGCAACAGCTTGGCGTAGTCCCCCCCGCCCATGCCGTTGTAGTACAGCCCGTGCTTCTTCTTAATATGCCACCAAGGCGGCACGTCCGACGCGATCACGCGGTCCGGCACGTCGTACAACGGCTCGGCCGACCACGCGAGCGTTTCCGGCACGCGGTGCGCCGCGGCCACCTCCTCGATCCGGAACGCCGGGTTCAGGCCTCGAAACGGCGCACGGGTCTTGCCATGCAGCACACGAGCGCCGCGCACGAACCGCGTCATCGCGCGGGATTCGGCCGAGCCCGGCGCAAACGACGCCGCGCCCGCGATCGCCAACGCCGTCGGCTCCGGCCCGTCGGTCGTCCAGTCACGCAGCGAGTTGCCCAAGCCGATGACCAACTCGCCCCGGAACATCGACGCATGACAACCCAGGCAGTTCACGCCACCGATCACGTCCGCGCCCTCGCCGGTCACAAACCGCGTGGTGTCGTACGGCATCGACGGGATCGAGTTATCCCGCAGCTTCGCCTCGGCCAGCTCGAGCGTCGCCGGGTGCAGATCGGGCTGCGGCACGAGCCGCTTCCAAAGTTCCACCGGCAGGCCCGAACCGAGATAGTCCCCGTGCAACAAGTACCGCAGCCCCCGGGCCGGATCGCCCAGCTCCTGCGGGTTCGGCGGCAGACGACGGATCTCCGCGTGCGCCGATGACGACAACGGCTCGTCGTCATCCCCCGCAACCGCGGCGCACAACCCCACCGCCAAAGCCAGAGCCGCCAGAACACCAAGCCACGCAAGCTCCACGGCGCCGCGCGGACGCTCGAAAGCACGCCCGGCCCGGCGAGACACATCGGTTCGACTGCAATGCACGCGCGCCCTTTCACGAAGGCCGAAACAGCGAATGATCCGCTGGAGATCAGCACGAACCGCCCCGAGACATGCTATGTCGGCGTGCGCCGCGCCCCAACGCGTAGACTCAGTAGACAACGCCTTACGAGACGTTCGTCTCGAAGTACACGATCAATATGAGGAAAGCAGGCCCGCGCATGCCGAAGGCTCCACGATGTTCGACCTCAGCCCGCGTGCGCCGACCCTCCGCCCGCCTCGCGGCTTGCCTGGCCGCGACCCTCGCATCGCTCTCCGCCACCAACGCACTCGGCAAGCCGCTCAAACTCGGCCAGCCGGTCGACGACGCCATCGAACGCCGCGGCGAGACCGACGAATACACCCTCCGCCTCGAAGCCGGCCAGGTCGTAGAGATCATGGCCGACTTCACCGAGCAACTCGCCGGCGTCGACTTCAAAGCCAAGGTCGAACTGCTCTCCCCAAGCGGCCAGCTCGTCGCCGAGAGCCAGTTCCTCGGCCTCGACGACGCCCGCGACGGACGCATCGAGGCGTACGAAGTCGAACGCGACGGCGCCTACACCGTCCGCGTGCAAGCCAACCGCGACGACGACCGGGCCGTCTTCCGCTACACCCTCGCCGCCGACGCGCCGACCGCCGCGTACGAACCCTACGAGCCCGGCAAGCCCGTCGAAAGCCGCGTCACGGGCGGGAAGATCGACAGCTACGCCCTCGATCTGCAAATGGGCGACCCCATGTTCATCACGCTCGTGCGCACAGGCCGAGCCGCGCACCGTTTGAACGTCGCCATGCTCGGGCCGGACGGCAACCAGCTCTGGACCAAGCGCGCCCCCGAAGTCCGCGAAATCGACACCCTCGCGCAAGCCGAAGGCCGCCACAAGCTCATCGTCAGCAGCCCCAACGGCGAAGCAATGCCCTACCTGCTCACCATCGGCCCGGGCGCCGAGCCGCCGGCGCCGATCGCCGCCGCCACACCGACCGAAGCCACGATCGACCCGTTCGGCGACATCGACGAGTACACCATCGAACTGACAACCGACGGCGACGTCGAAGCCTTCGTCGACTTCACCACCCAGCTCACCGACGCCGACCTGCCCGCAATGCTCCGCCTGCTCGGCCCGGATCGCAAAGTGCTCGCCGAAGGCTCGACCTCGGGCCTGGCCGATGCCCGCGACCACCGCATCACCGGCTTCCGAACGAACCAAGCCGGCACGCACACACTCCAGGTCCTCCCCCGCACCGTCAATCGCAACGCCCGCTTCGGGTACACACTCGCCATCGACGGCGCCGGCCTCACAACCCGAGGCAACGCGCTCGCGATCGAGTGCGGCACGCCGCACGAAGGCGCCGTCTCCGGCGGCCAACTCGAAACGCTCGCCTTCGATCTCCAAGCCGGCGCCCCGTTCGCCGTCTCCATCGTGCGACAAGGCGGCGCGGTCGAACGGCTTGACGCAACACTCCGCTCACCCACCGGCGACACGCTCTGGTCGGGCAAAGCCTCCCAAATGCGCACGCTCGACGCCGTCGCAGAAGCCGCCGGCGACTACACGCTCACACTGCGCAGCCCCGACGGCGAGCGTGTGCCCTACATCGCCAGCGTCGCCTGCCAACCCGCCGAGGCCGCAGCGATCGAGTTCGACAGCGACATCACCGACGTAATCGACCCCTTCGGCGACGTCGACGAGTACGCGCTCACGCTCGAAGCAAACCAGACCGTAGAGATCATCGCCGCGTTCGCCGGCCAACTCACCGGCGCCGATTTCCCCGCACAACTCCGAGTGCTCGCCGCGGATCGGAAGGTCTTAGCCGAAGGCTCGGTCTCGGGACTCGACGACAACCGCGGCGCTCGCATCGCGTCGTTCACACCGCCGGCCGCCGGCGTCTACACAGTGCAGGTCTTCGCCCGGACGATCAACGCCGAAGCGCGGTTCAAGTACCGCCTCAGCGTGACGCCCGCGGAGTAACGCCGTCCACCGAGGCGCGCGCCGGCTCGTCCGGCCGCACAGGATCATCGTCGAACAGCATCCGCACCGGCGGCGAGTCGAGATCGTCGAACTGACCCGTCCGCACGACCCAGACGAACGCCCCCACCGCCACCGCCGCGATCACGAGCGCCAGCGGGATGACCACAAACAGCACCGACATCAGGCGCCTCCCTTCCAACGCGTCGCCGCCGCCAACGCGACCACGCTCGCAGAGCTCACCGGCATCAGCACCGCCGCGAGCACGGGCGAGATATACCCCGTAATCGCCAGCGCCGCCGCCGCGACGTTGTACGTACCGGCAACGATGAGACACAGCCGAATCCGCGCCGTTGTCGCGCGCGAGGCGCGCATGAGTTCGAGCATGGGCGCCAGCCCGGGCTTGCTCAGATACACATCCGCCGCCGCCAGCGACGCCTCCGCGCCGCCGTGCACCGCGATGCCGACCGTCGCCGACGCGAGCGCCGCCGCGTCGTTCACGCCGTCACCCACCGCCACCACCGGCCCCTCGGCCATCAACTCGCCAACCCGCTCAGCCTTACGCTCGGGCGAGGCATGACCCTCGAAGGTCTCAACCCCCACAATCTCAGCCAGCCGTTCGGTCGTCGTTGGATCGTCCCCCGAGAGCACCTCGGGCGTCATGCCGAGCGCACGCATCCGGTCGATCGCCGCCGCTGCGCCGGGCCGGGGCTCGTCACCCAGCGCCACGACCGCCGCGACCTCGGCGTCCCGGCTGACGTACACCACCGTGCGCCCGCGCGCCCGCTGCGCCGCGGCCTCGGCCTGCACCGACTCAGAAACCGCCACACCAAGTTCACGCATGAATCGCGACGAACCCACGGCGACCCGTGCGCCCTGAACCCAACCGAGACCGCCGAGCCCCAGCCGGTGTTCGATATCAGCGATCTCCACTTGGACGGCCTCGTCGTTCATCGCAGCAAGCGAGCGTGCAATGGGATGCGGACAGCCGTGCTCGATCGCGGCCACCACCGGCTTCAGCGACACGTCGCCCGACCACGCGCGCACCTCAAACCGTCCCTCGGTCAGCGTGCCGGTCTTATCGAGCACCAGCCGCCCCGGCCGCGCAAGCGCCTCGAACACATGGCCGCCCTTCACCAGCGTGCCCCGCGAAGCAAGCCGCCCCATCGCCACAGCACAGGCCAAAGGCGTCGACAACGCGATCGCGCACGGGCAACAAACCACGAGCAGCGCCACCGTGCTCTCGATCGCGTGTTCCATGCCCGCGCCCGCGGCCAGCCGCGCAAACACACACACCACCGAGAGCACAAGCACACCGATCACGAACGGACCCGCGAGGCGGTCCGCCTGACCCAGCACCGGCGCACGACCCCGGCTCAACCCCTCCAGCGTCGCCATCAGCTTGCCGACCCGTGTATCGCGCCCGGCCGCGGCAACACGCACACGCACCGCCGACCCAAGATTCACCGCGCCCGCGGCGACCTCGTCACCGATCGCACGCTCCACCGGCCGCGATTCACCCGTAAGAATCGACTCATCGAAGCTCGTCGCCCCACGCTCGATCAGACCGTCAACCGGTGCGCAGCACTGCGGGCCGACCTCGACAAGATCGCCCGGGCGCACCGCGTCGATCGCGACCTCGCGCGTCGTTTCATCGCCCGCGTCGCCCTCCACCAGCGTCGCCCGCCGCGGCGTCACCGAGAACAACAACTCGACCGCGTCGGCCGCGCGGGCGTGCTGGGTCATCTGCAGCCACCGCCCCAGCAGCAGCAAGAAGACAAGCATCGCGAGCGAATCGAAATAGATCTCACCGCCGCCGCGGATGACATTAATCAGCCCGGCGACCGCGCCCACCGCCAGCGCGAGCGCAATCGGCATGTCCAGATGCCACGACCGCGCACGCATCGCGGTCACGGCGCCGCGCATAAACACCCGCCCCGGCCCAAACACACTCACAAGCCCGATACCCGCGGACAGCCAGCGAAAGAACGCCGTCCAGATCGGGTCCATCGCATCGAACCGCCCGCTGTAGAGCGCAAACGCGAGCAGCATCACGTTGCCCGCGCACGCCCCGGCAACACCGATGCGCACAAGGTACGCCCGATCCTCGGCGCGGCGGGCGTCCCGCGCCGCCGACGGTTCGACCGGGTGCGGCGTGTACCCCACCCGCGCCAGCGCCGCCGCGATCTGCGAAAGACTCGTCACCGCCGGGTCCCAGCGCAGCGTCGCGATGCGCCGCCGAAGATCCAGATCCGCGCTCACCAACCCCTCAACCACCCGCGGCAGCCGCTCGATCAGCCACAGACAGGCCGCGCAATGCACGCCCTGCAGATACACATCGGCAACCAGCGCCCCGCCCGGCGCGCCCTTCACGTGACGCTCCGTAAAAGACGGATCATCGAACTCGACAAAGCGGGTGTTATCGAGCGCAACCGGCTCGCCCTGCCCGCCAAGGCGCTCGCGCAGCGTGTAGTACTCATCAAGCCCGCAGGCCCGGATCGCGTCGTACGCGGCCTCGCAACCGGCGCAGCAAAACTGCTCCTCGCGGTCCGGGTCCAACCGGCCCTTGGGCACATCCAATGAGCAGTGCGCGCACCCGACCGCCGAGCCCGTCGCCGACCCGACCGACTCGGGCGCCACCGTCGCCGGCGCGGCAAGCACAGTCATGGCTCGACGCTCACTTCCGGCATCGGCTCTCCATCAGCGCAGAGCGGGCACGGGGCAGCTTCGAGTTGCGCTTCCAGCGTGCCATCCATCCCCGTCAGCGTCGCGGCGCCCGCTTCGGCGCCCAAGGCATGCCGAACCACCGACAAATCGGCGCCCGGCACACGAAGCAGCGTGACCACGCCGAGCACCAGAATCGCAACCGCCGCCACCGTGCGCAGCGCCGGGCCCATGCGCGAGTGCGCGGCGCCCACGCCGAAGCCAACAGCTGCGAGAATCGGCACCGTCCCAACCCAGAACGCGCCCATCACCGCAACGCCCCAGACCGGGCTCGCCGTGCCCGCCGCCACGAGCGCAAACGCGTACAACCAACCGCACGGCAACAGCGCGGTCAGCAGGCCGATCGTCAGCGCACGACGAGAGGGCGTGAGCCGCGCCGACACCTTCAACCCCGCACGGAACAAGCCCTGCACAAAAGCCGGCGGGCGCAGTTTGCTCAGCCGATCCGTGTGATCACGCACCAAAATGCCAAGGCCAACAACAAACATCGTGACCGCCGCCAGCACAGCGGCAGCGTGGGTCAGACCCGCGGCCGAAGCGCCGAAGTCGATCGCGCGGCCGAGCGACCCCGCGAGAGCTCCGAGCGCTGAGTACCCCACAAGGCGCCCGCCGTGATACAGCGTCTGCAGCCGCGCATGCTCGGAGCGGTCATCGCACCCACACGCAATCGCAACAAACGCGCCGCACATCCCCCCGCAGTGCAGGCTGCCCACAAGACTGGCCGCGACGACGGCGCCAAGAAGGCCGAGCGATTCCAACGTGATCCAGGAGATCATTGTCCGTGCCCATCCGCCGTCGTCGTGTCGATGATGGCGGTGAACCGCTCCCCCGTCCGCTCGGCGCGCAGGCGCACTTGGTAAATGCCCGCCGCGGCGTTCGGCAGCGTTACGCGGTATCGCCCTTCGCCCGCCGGCGTCACCTTGTACAGCTTGGCGTCGTTCCGCCGGGCGTGATGAAACACGAACGCCTCGATGTACAAATCAGACAGCGCAGCGCCCGACGCATCGCCCAGCATGATCGTGAGCGTGCGCGAACCGTCCTCGGCCGGCGTCCCAACCTCGGCGTGCGCTTCCCACCCGAGCTCGGCGTTGCGACCCCGCTGCGCCGCCGTCTCGTCCCAGGCCACGGCCCGCGCGTAGTAGTCGTGCTCCACCGCGTGGCTCGAGTCGCTGGTCGCGGCATAAATAGTAAAGCCCGACACCGACAACGACACCGTGAAGATCATCACGACAGCAAGCGGCCAGACCCAAGGTCGGCCTGCGCGGCCCGCGTGGTTCGAATCAGCCGGCATCGGAAGCTCCTTCGGATCGAGGTTGTGCGGGCGCCGGCCCGGTCGGCCCGAGCATGCGGTACGGCGTCTCCTTAACGAACTCGGCGCCGTCGTCCACCCGCAGGATCAGATCGGCTCGCCCGCCGGTCAGTTGATCCCGCGGCACCGAGAACAGCGTGTGCTCCGTCCGCAGCTCGCCGCCCCCGATCACCATCGGGTTCTCCTGCGTAAGGACCTGCGCGCCCTCGACGCCCAGCAGCGTCAGGTGGTACGTCGCCTCCGCTTCGGTGCGATTGTGGATCTTCACCTTGACGGAGTTGATCACCGACCCGTCGTCCATCACCGTGTACGGCATCCCCGGCCCGCGCACCACACGCACGAGCGCCGCATCGCGCGTCACGATGCCCACCCCGATGAACGTCAGCAACGCCACGATCAGTACCGGGTACACGAAAATACGCGGCCGAAGCCAATGCCGGCCGCCCTCTTCCAGCTTGCGCTGCGAGTCGTACCGGATCAGCCCGAGCGGCCGACCGATCTTCGCCATCACCGTGTCGCACGCGTCGATGCACTGCGCACAGTTGATGCACTCCAGCTGCAACCCATCGCGGATGTCAATCCCCGTCGGGCAGGTCGTCACGCACATGTGGCAATCGATGCAGTCGCCAGGGTCGGTCGCGCCCACGGTCAACGGCACACTCGTCGCGACCGGCGCACCCTTCGCCTTGCGACGTTTCTTGCCCCGCGGCTCACCCCGCGTCCGATCGTACCCGATCACAAGCGAGTCGCGGTCGAGCATCACACTCTGGAATCGGCCATACGGACACGCCACGATGCAGAGCTGCTCGCGGAAGTACCCAAAGTCGAACAGCATGGCGCCGGTCACCGCAACAACAAGCAAGAACGGCAGCGGATGATCCAGCGGGTTCCCGATCACCCACTCCCGCAGCGCGTCCGTCCCGACGAAATAGCTCAGAAACGTATTCGCAAGCGCGAACGACAGCGCGAGATAGATCACAAACTTCACCGCCGCGCCGCCGCGGCTCTTGTTCTTGGTCTTCTTGCCCGGCGTCCCCTCAAAGAACCGCTCGATCGGCCGGTACACAAGCTCGAGATACACCGTCTGCGGACAAGCCCAGCCGCACCACACCCGACCGAACAACGCCGTCAAGAAAAAGATCGACAGGAAGATCGTGATAAGCAACGGCGCCAGCAAGAAGATATCCGTCGAATACAGCGTCTTGCCCAGCAGCGTGAACTCGCGGTTCGCGATATCCAGCAGCAGCGGCGGCTTGCCGTTGATCCGCAGATGCGGCAGCGTCACGAACAGCGCAATCAAGCCATACCCGACCACACGCCGCCGGTTCAGCCATCGCCCGGACGAGGGCCGTGGCTTGATCCACCGCCGCGAACCGTCCGCGTTCAGCGTCGAAAGAATGCGTTCGTTGGGATCGACTGCGGAACTCATGACCTTCCCCGGTGTAGGTTCCTGCGTGGGTCTTGAAGAATCAGCTTCCCGCGCTGTCAGCGGCCGCGGGATCGGCCATCGTCTGCGCCTCCTCGGCTGGCTCGTCCGCGGCTTCACCCTCGGCGCGAGCGGGCCAAGGCGCGATGATCTCGCCTTCCGGCGGGCGGATGCCGTCGCCCGTGCCGCGCAGCTTGGCGATGTACGCGCTCAGCAGCACGACCTCGTTAGGGTGCAGCCGCTTGCCCCACGCGGGCATCGCGCCGCCGGCTGCGCCGTCGCGGATGATGTCATGGATGTCCGTGATGCTCGCGACGTTGATGTAGTAGTCATCGAGCATGTCGGGCCCGACGGACCCGCCCGCATCGGCGCCGTGGCAGGACACGCACGCGCCGCGGTACACCGCCGCGCCGAACGTCATCCACTTCTCGTCGTCCATAAGCGTCAGCAGCGTCTGCTCTTCGTTCTCCAGCGTGCCAAGCTCGGCGAACAACACCTTGATCTCTTCCTCCTGCGCTGAAACCAGACGCTCGGTCTGATGCACGAACATCGGGCTCCACAGCGACATATAGAAGTAGAAAACGCTCAGCACGATCGTCGCAAGCCAGATGATGTGCCACCACGCCGGAGTCGGGTTGTCGTACTCCTGGATCCCGTCGTACTCGTGACCGGTGATCAGCGTGCTGCTCGCGGCCTTACTGTTGGTCTTGTTGGAATCAGCCATGGTCGCGTTCCTTCGTCGCGGTGGTCTCGTGCAAGATCTGGGCGGCATCGGCGCCCTGCGACGCCGACGCGGGCTTCGCGGGCACGTCGTCCTCGATCGCGGCCCGCGCCATCGCACGGTCCTGCTCCCGGCTGGTCAGCACCACGCGCAGTCCAACGAGCACAAACGCGAACATGAACAGGACCATCGCGATCTGAGGCCACAACGCGAGATCGGCATGCTGAACAATGTCGGTCAATCGCATATCAGTTACCTCCCTCGGTCGCGGCTTCTTCGCCGTCTTCCTCAGCGGCTTCCTCGGGCGCCGGCTTGGAGATGTCCACGCCCAACCGCTGCATGTACGCGATCAACGCCACCATCTTCCGATCGCTGATGTCGAACGCCTCGTCGCCCGCCTGCGTCGCGATCTCTTGCGAAACAGCCAACGCCTGCTCGCGGGCCATCTCCGGAGCGTTCGTCACGGCCTCGCCGTACGGCACGCCCAGCATCGCCATGGATCCCACCCGAGCCTGAATCGCGTCGAAGTCCAACGTCTGATTCGTAAGGTGCGCGTACTTCGGCATGATCGAGCCGGGCGTGATCTGCGCCGGCTCCATGAAGTGCAGGTAATGCCAGTGCGACGACTGGATTCCGCCCTCACGCGCCAGGTCCGGACCGATACGCCGCGAGCCCCACTGGAACGGACGGTCGTACACAAACTCGCCCGGCTTGCTGTACTCGCCGTACCGCTTCACCTCGCTGAAGATCGGCCGGATCATCTGCGAGTGGCAGTTGTAGCAGCCCTCGGCGATGTAGATATCCCGCCCCGCAAGCTCCAGCGGCGTGTACGGCTCCACACTCGCGATCGTCGGCACGTTCGACCGGATCAGGAACGTCGGGATGATCTCGAACAGCGAAGCCACCACGACCGAGATCGTCACCCAGACCGTCATGCGGACCGGCAAACGCTCCATCCGCCGGTGCCAGTGCCCCTGCAGCCACTTGTCGCCCTTGTGCCCAAGCGCCGTGTTCGCGTTCAAGCGAGACTTCGGCTCGGCCGGGTCCACGTACACCTTGCTCAGCGGCGCCGCCTCGATCACCGGCACGTCGTACTTCGGCGGACGCATCTGCCACGTCCGAACAAAGTTGTACACACCCAGCACCATCGCCGCGAAGTACAGCGTGCCGCCCACCGCCCGGATCCAATACAACCACTCGAGCTGCGTCACCGTCTCGATAAAGCTCGGGTACACCAGCTGCCCGGTCTCGTCGAACATCCGCCACATCAAACCCTGCGTGATGCCCGCCGCGTAGATCGAAAGCACGTACAACGCGATCCCGATCGTGCCCATCCAGAAGTGCATCGAAACCATCTTCGGGCTGAACATCTTGCCCGTTTGAAACAGCCTCGGCGCCAGCCAGTAGGCCATGCCGAAAATCATGAACCCGTTCCAACCCAGCGTGCCGCTGTGCACGTGGGCGATCGTCCAGTCCGTGTAGTGGCTCAGCGCGTTGACCGTCTTCACGCTCAGCAGCGGGCCCTCGAACGTCGACATGCCGTAGAACGTCACGCCCACGACAAAGAACTTCAGCACCGGGTCGGTCGCCACCTTGTGCCACGCGCCCCGCAGCGTCAGCAGCCCGTTAATCATCCCGCCCCAGGAAGGCATCCACAGCATCAGGCTGAACAGCATGCCCAGGCTCGAAGCCCACTCGGGCAGCGCCGTGTAATGCAGGTGGTGCGGACCGGCCCAGATGTAGATAAAAACCAGCGACCAGAAGTGCACGATCGAGAGCTTGTAGCTGAACACCGGCCTCTCGGCAGCCTTCGGTAGGAAGTAATACATCATCCCCAGGAACGGCGTCGTCAGAAAGAACGCCACCGCATTGTGCCCGTACCACCACTGCATGAACGCGTCCTGCACACCGGCATACACCGGGTAGGACTTCATCATGTTGTCCACGCTCGACACGCTCCCGGTCGAGATCAGCTCGTACACACCAACCGGGATCCACAAGTTGTTGAACACGTGCAGGATCGTGACCGCGACGATCGTCGCGATGTAGAACCACAGCGCCACGTACAGGTGCCGCTGGCGACGCTTGATCAGCGTCATCATGAAGTTCGTGCCAAAGAAGCCCAGCCAGACGACGGCGATGCCAAGATCAATCGGCCACTCCAGATCGGCGTACTCCTTGCCCTGCGTGATCACGAACGGCTGCGTCAGCGCCGCCGACACGATGATCAGCTGCCACCCCCAGAAGTGCAGCTTGCTGAGCGTGTCGCTCCACATCCGTGCCTTGCACAGCCGCTGCGTGGAGTAATACACCGCCGCAAAGATCGCATTGCCCGCAAACGCAAAGATCGCCGCGTTCGTGTGCAGCGGACGCAGGCGACCAAACGCGATCTCCGGCAGGAAGTTCAGTTCCGGAGCCGCCAGCTGGAACGCGATAATCACGCCCACCAGCAGACCCACAAGCCCCCAGATCATCGTCGCCCAGAAAAACATGCGGACGATCGCGTCGTCGTATGAGAACCGGTCCACGCCCGCCGCGACGGGAGTGAGGTTCGCTTCAGCAGCAGTGGCCTGGCTCATAGGGCACTCCCCCTTAACGGGGGTCTCCAACTCGTAATAGCCCACCCAATCCAGAAAGATTCCTGCACAGCCGGAACACCGACTGTCCCACAGGATTCCCCTCTCGTTCGGACCATTCAAGCTATAAATGCATATTTTTATGCGGAAATGTTGCTTTCGCCGCCCACACAGCCGATTCTCTCTGTCGCGGGCGCTCATTCCGTCGCCAAACGGGCGATCGAGACGCCCCTGCCCGTGCTCAGAAGGACCGATCGGCCGATGTTTTCGATGACCACCGAGTACGCCCTGCGCGCCGCCGTCTACCTCGGCGAACGCGAGGGCAGCACCCAGACGTCCCAGCACGTCGCGGAGGTCACCCACACCCCCGCCCGCTACGCCGCGCGCGTCCTGCAGTTGCTCACCGAGTCGGGCGTCGCGCACTCGCAGCGCGGCCCCTCGGGCGGGTTCACCCTCGCCAGACCCGCCAACGAAATCACACTGCTCGAAGTCGTCCGCGCGATCGAGCCCATGGAACGCATCAAGTGCTGCCCGCTCCATCTCGCCGAGCACGCCTGCGAGCTCTGCCCGCTCCACAAACTCATGGACACCGTCGCAGCCGACGCCGAGCGCACACTCGGCGGCGTCACACTCGCCGACATGATGCAACAGCCCCTCGTCCCGCTCGGCATCAGCCCAACACGCGGCGCCTAAGCCTCACGCGAAGCCGGTCAAGCAAAGCGTCCGCTCAGGCCGAAACCGGGTGCCAGATCGTCTTGATCTCAACGAACGGCTCGATCGCCCACGCGCTCTCATGCACCGCGTCGACCGCCAGGTCGGCGTCCTCACCCAGCACC
This sequence comes from Planctomycetota bacterium, assembly GCA_039815345.1. Classification (GTDB taxonomy): domain Bacteria; phylum Planctomycetota; class Phycisphaerae; order Phycisphaerales; family UBA1924; genus JBCBZM01. The sequence continues at coordinate 54,724 of JBCBZM010000003.1, forward strand.
CGCACCCGCTTGAGATTCTCACCCGCGCCCAACTCCAGCGCCCGCCGAGTCTCCGCGTCCAGGCCCGCCGCCGAGATGGCGCCGATCTCGCGGTGCGACGCGAAGTGCTCGATCAACTCCGCTCGCCGACCGGTCAGCACGTTCACCACGCCCGCCGGCAGATCGCTCGTCGCCAGCGCCTCCGCCAACACGCACGCCGGAACCGGGTTCGCTTCCGAAGCCAGCACCACTGCCGCGTTCCCAGCGCACAGCACCGGCGCCAGCAGCGTCACAAGCCCCAGCAGCGGCGTCTCATCCGGCGCGATCACCCCAACCACACCCGTCGGCTCCGGCACGCTGAAGTTGTAGTAAGGCCCCGTCACCGGGTTGTGGCAGCCCAGCACCTGGCTGAACTTATCCGCCCAGCCCGCAAACGCCAGCAGCCGATCCGCCGAAGCCTCGACCTCGCGCGCCGCGTCATCAGCATTCACCGCCCCCGTCACGCCAATCGCCGAAGCCAACTCGTCCCGCTTGCCCTCAATCATCTCCGCAAGCCGATACAGAATCTGCCCGCGAAGATACGCGTTCGCCCCGCCCCACTTCGGCTGCGCGCCGCGCGCCGCTTCCACCGCATTCCGCAGGTCCTTACGGCTGGCGTGGCACGTATGCGTCACCACCGCGCCTGAGCCATCCACAACCTTGATCGACCGCCCACTCTCCGTGCGAGGGAACGCGCCGTTGATGTAGAGCTTGTACGTCTTCGTCACAGGGAGTCGTTCAGACATCAGAGCATCCTCGGTTGCAGGGCTTAAAGCCGAACGTACGAACGCAGGCCGTGCAGCCCGCCCTCTCGGCCGAAGCCGGATTCCTTGTACCCGCCGAACGGCGACGCGGGATCGAACCGGTTGTACGTGTTCAGCCACACGATCCCCGCCTTCAGCCGACCCGCGATCTCGAAGATCTTCGAACCCTTATCCGTCCACACGCCCGCGGCCAATCCGTACGGCGTGTTGTTCGCCCGCTGGATCGCCTCCTCCGGCGTGCGGAACGTCATCACGCTCAACACCGGGCCGAACACCTCTTCACGCGCCACCACATGGCTGGCCTGCACACCCGTAAAGAAACACGGCCTCTGCCAATAGCCCGAGTCCGGCAACGCCGCCCCACCCGACGCGCCTGGTTCGCACAGCTCGAGGCCCTCTTGCTTCGCTAGGTCCAGGTACCGCTCGATCGTGTCGAGCTGCGCCCGGCTGTTGATCGCGCCGATATCCGTGTTCTTATCCAGCGGGTCACCCACACGCAGCGAACGCATCCGGATCTTCAACCGCTCCGTAACTTCCTCAACGACCGACTCCTGCACAAACAACCGGCTGCCCGCGCAACACACGTGCCCCTGATTGAAGTAGATCCCCGCAACGATCCCCTCCACCGCCTGATCCAGGCTCGCATCCTCAAAGATGATGTTCGGGCTCTTGCCGCCGAGTTCCAGCGTCAATCGCTTGCCCGTGCCGGCCACCTCTGTCGCGATGCGCTTGCCCACCTCCGTCGACCCGGTGAACGCGATCTTGTCGATCCCGGGGTGCGAGACCAACGCTGCCCCCGCCTCGCCGTCACCCGTCACGATGTTGACCACGCCCGCCGGCAGGCCGACCTCTTCCATCACCTCCGCCAGCCGCAATGCCGTCAACGGCGTCGTCTCCGCGGGCTTCAGCACGCACGTGTTGCCGCACGCCAACGCCGGCGCCAGCTTCCACGCCGCCATCAACAGCGGAAAGTTCCACGGAATGATCTGCCCGCACACACCCACCGGCTTCGGCGTCGCGCCCGGAAACGCGTGCGCCAGCTTGTCCGCCCAGCCCGCGTGATAAAAGAAGTGCGCCGCCGCGAGCGGGATGTCCACATCCCGGCTCTCCCGGATCGGCTTGCCGTTGTCCTTGGTCTCCAAGATCGCAAACTCGCGGGCCCGCTCCTGCAACCGCCGCGCGATGCGGAACAAATACTTCCCGCGCTCCTTCGCCGGAAGCGCCGCCCACGCCGGCTGAGCCTGCCGCGCGGCCCGCACCGCCGCGTCCACATCAGCAGCATCCCCGCGTGCCACCTCGCTCAACGCCGTCTCATCCGCCGGGTTGATCGACGCCAGCGTGCGCCCCGAACTCGACGGCACAAACGCGCCCCCAATGTAGTGCCCGTAGCTCGCCGCGATCTCGACGGGAACCGACTCGGGCGCAGGCGCGTAGTCCCAAGCCCGGCTGAACTCCAGCGCCGGCGGTCCGCCGGGTCCGGCAACGATCGTGCGTGACATCACCCTTTCGTTCTGGCCTTGCACAACTGTCATGACGCCCCTTCCGCGCGACGCACCGGAGCCTCAGCACCAACGCCTTCATCACGACCCGCAAACCGATCCGCATCCGAATCCACGCCTAGACCACCAGCCCTGCGATCAACATCGTTCCGGTGTATCGCCCACCACAACATACACGCGGCCCCCGAAATCACAGGGACAACGTACACCGCCTCCTCAAAGAAAACGAGCCCCAACAGCCCCACGACGAACTGAACCAACCCAGCGAAGCCCGTGACCTTGTTCATCTTGCTATCCCTCTGATTCGAGTCGCTAGCGAATCTTGAATCGACCCCAAACAATGCGTGCGGCGTCTCACCAAACCCATGCACGTGTCAGGCCGTCGCAAAGTCATAACCCGCCGCGTACCGACCGGTCTTGCGCTTGACCATCTGCCGCAGCAGATCATCGGCCAGCGTCGACGCGCCGAACCGGAACAAGTCAGGCGTCAGCCACGCGTCGCCCAAAGTTTCCTTTACCATGACCAAGTAATGCAGCGAAGCCTTCGCCGCACGGATGCCGCCCGCCGGCTTCATGCCGATGCGCTTGCCCTCGCTCAGCCACGCGTCCCGGATCGCTTCGAGCATGACAAGCGTCACGCCCATCGTCGCCGCGGGGCTGACCTTGCCCGTGCTGGTCTTGATGAAATCCCCCGGGCGGATGTGCTCGATCGCCAGATCGCTCGCGCGCCGCACGTGGTCATACGTTTCCAGCTCGCCCGTCTCCAGAATCACCTTCAGGTGCACCTCGCGCCCGCCGGGCCCGCCCCCAGCGCACACCTCGGCCACCGCCCGGATCTCCTCGGCCACCACGCCGTACCGCCCCGACAAGAAAGCGCCGCGGTTGATCACCATGTCGATCTCATCAGCGCCGTCGGCGATCGCGCGTTCCGTGTCACGCAGCCGAACGTCCAGCGGGTACTGCCCGCTCGGAAAGCCCGTCGCGACCGAAGCCACCTTCACCGAACTCCCATCCAGCGCGGCCCGCGCCACCGGAACCATCGACGGGTACACACACACCGCCGCCACCGGCGCCACACGCTCGCCCAGCACCCGCTCATCATCCGGCATCGGCCGCCGCGCTTTCACGCACAGCGACCGCACCTTCTCGGGCGAGTCTTTCCCCTCGAGCGTCGTCAGGTCGACCATCGACAACGCCAGACGCAACCCCGCGTCCTTCGCCTCGGTCTTGATCGAACGCGTCGTGAACGCCTGCGCCCGCGCGTCGGCCATCACCCGGTTCACGCTGACAGAACGACGGTCTCTGGTATGCGCGGCGGTCAATGCAGATCTCCCATGCCGCAAGTCTAGGGGCGCCGGGCGACCAGCATCGCCGGCAAGGTAAGCTCCCGCGGGGTGCGAACGGAGTGCGTGCCGTGCAAATCGGACGGATAATGGTCCTGTTTTTTGGATACGCGATGGCTGCCTACGCGAACGCACAAACGCCGGGCCCCGCCCTGCAACTGCCCAACCTCTTCACCGACGGCATCGTCCTGCAAGCCGACACCAAGGCGCCCATCTGGGGCGACGCCCGGCCCGGGGCCCCCATCACCGTGCAGGGCTCGTGGTCCGACCAGACCCTCCGAACCCAAGCCGGCCAGAGCGGCGACTGGCGCATCGACCTACCCACCGCATCCCCCGGCGGGCCATACACCCTCACCGTGTCCGACGGCCGCTCCACCCTCGTCATCAACGACGTCCTCCTCGGCGAGGTCTGGCTCGCCGGTGGCCAGTCCAACATGGAAATGCCCGTCGAGTACCGCTCCAAATCAAACCGCGGCGCGATCGGATGGCAAGACATCGTCGCCGAGTCCGACGACCCCCACCTCCGCATCTTCGACGTCGAAAACCACTTCGCGATCGAAGAACAAAGCGACGTCACCGGCGCCTGGCGCGCAGCCGCGCCCGACACCACCGGCAACTTCAGCGCCACCGCCTACTTCTTCGCCAAAGACCTCCGCGCACGGCTCGGCGTGCCCGTCGGCGTCATCACCGCCAGCCGAGGCGGCACGCCCGCCGAAGCATGGACGCCGTTGGAAAACCTCAAACGCTTCGAATCCGCCCAAGACGCCATCGAACAAGTCGAAACCGCACGCCGCCACCCCGGCGGGCCCGAAGCCCTCGCCACCCAACGACGCGCCAACTGGTATAACGGCCTCGACGACCAAGACCCCGGCATCGCCCAACGCTGGCACGACGGCGCCACCGACGAATCGTGGCGAACCGTCCAACTGCCCGGCGTCTGGGAACAGAACGGCCTGCCCGCCTTCAACGGCCTCGTCTGGTACCGCCGCGAAATCCAACTCCCCGCGCACTGGATCAACCAAAAACTCACCCTCGAACTCGGACCCATCGACGACGAAGACGTCACCTTCGCCAACGGCGCCGCCATCGGCGCCACCTACGGCCAAGGCCTGTGGGAAACACCCCGCCGCTACACCGTGCCCGCAGACGCCAACACCCGCCCCACACTCACACTCGCCACCCGCGTCCTCGACACCGGCGGCGGCGGCGGCTTCCACGGCGAGCCCGAAGAAATGATCCTCCGCCTCGAAGGAACCGACGAAACACGCCCGCTCGCCGGCCCCTGGCAGTTCCGGGCTTCAACACCCTTGACCACGCTCTCCGACCAACTCGGCCCGCGCGACACGCTGGGCGCCGACACCCCCTCCTCACTCTTCAACGGCATGATCGCCCCGCTCGCCCCCTACCGCGTCCGCGGCACAATCTGGTACCAGGGCGAAAGCAACCGCCCAAGAGCCGAGGAATACGCCGAACTCTTCCCCACACTTATCCAAGCCTGGCGCACTCGATTCGAAC
>JBCBZM010000017.1:0-36906 GCA_039815345.1 Planctomycetota bacterium
CCCGGGCGGTCGTCGGAAGGACTCGGAGGGCTATCGGCCGAGTCGAGGGGGCAGTCCATACCGAGTTGGACGCATGTCCGGCCGCGGGTACCGGGTTATCGGACGCCAGATTCTCGGACGATTGGTTCTCGGACCGTGGAGCGCGGAGGGAAGCGTAGCCGTCACGGAGCGTGCAGGTGCGGGCCCGAGCCGGCGCTCGGAGGCCTGCCCTTCGGGCGGCTGTTCGCCCGGTCGATTTCTCGGCCGATCGGCTCGAACGGCCAATCCTCGGCGTACGGCTCTTCGGTGCTGATGCGATCAGATCCGATGCCCTCGGCACGGATCGTCCGTGTGTAGCAGCCGGTCAGCACGACACCGACGCCAACCAGGGCAAGCGAGAGCGTGGCGGACAGCACGGGGCGCCGAGGGCGGGTCATGCGGGCTCCTCCGAGAGCTGGACTTTGGGCGCCGGGCGCGTCGCCTCGGCTGACGTCGGCTTGTCATCGCGCAGGCCCGCGAGATCGGCCAGGGATCGGCCTTGCACGGCCTGCCGCTGAGCGAGTCGGAGCGTGTCGGCGATCGTTCCCACGCCTTGCCCCGACGCCCGAGCCGCGACGCCGCCCTCGGGGGTTGCGACCAGCGAGTCCCCCACTTCCAGAAGCTCGGCGACCGAGATCGAACCGGGTGGGCGCGCGAGGGCGAAGACCTCGTCGTCGCCGCGTTCCACGGCGTGGATGAGCCCGGCGTCGGAAAGCCGATCCAGCACGAGCGCGCAGGCCGAGGCGGGCACGCCCAGGTCGTCCGAGAGGTCATCGGCGCCGAGAGGCTTGCCCGAGACGAACGCCCGCGCCACGGCGCCGGCAACGTGCAGCGCGATCGTCGGCTCGATGAACCGCGCCGCGGATTCGTCGAGGTCGTGCTCGGACCATTCGCCGAAGGTCTGGAGCATGTGCGCGACCTGCAAACCGAACAGGATCACGAGCCAGGTGACGTAGACCCAGAGGAGGAACAGCGGGATCAGCGCGATGGAGCCGTAGAGGCTTGCGTAGACCGTGGTGTACGAGAGGTAGCTGGTGAAGGCCCACTTGCCCGCTTCCCACAGCACCGCCGCGACGCCCGCGCCGATGAGAGCCGGGCTGATGCGCACGCGCGTGTTCGGGATGCTGGCGTACAGCGTGAAGAAGAGCACCGTCGAGATGGTGACGGTGACGATAAAGCCGAGCCCGAGCGCCAAGAACGAGCCGCCGTCTTCGACGCCGAGCCTGGATCGCAGCCAGGCCTTCGCGCCCTCGCTCACGCCGAAGGTGAGCACGAGGAACATGCCGCCGAGCGTGAGCACGGTCCAGTACTGCGCCACGCGGCGGGTCCACGAACGACCGACGCGCACGCGGTAGATGTGGTTGAACGACCGCTCGACCTCGACGAGCATCGAAATCGCCGCGTAAATAAGGGTCAGCACGCCCACGATGCCGATCGCGCCGAACTTGATATCGGTGACCTGATCGACGAGTTGGGCGATCCAGTCGTCGAGGCGTTCGGCGGCCGCGCCCTTGCCTTCGAGATCGTCGCCCTCCGGGCCCTCGGTCGCTTCGGCGATCGCGCCCGCGATGTCTTCCTGCGAGGTCACACGACGAACGGTCTCGGCGGTACGCGCCGGCAGCATGACCATCGCGCCGAACGCGCCAACGGGCTGAAAGGCTTCCTCGGCGGCGGGCGCCGCGGGTTCGATGACGATCTCGCTGAGGCCGCTGAACTCGAGCAGTTGCGTGACGGCGCTGCGCTTCTGCTCGTCCGTTGCGAAGGCGCCCAGCACCACGAGGCCGATGACGAACAGCGGGATCAGGCTGAAGATGGTGCGGTAGGCCAACGCCGCGGCCATGCGCGGGAGCTGCGATCGGTACACGCCGCGCGCGGCGAGACGGAGGACACGCAGCACACGGCCGATGGTGTCATCGTCGTGCCGCGGACCGGCGTATGCCGTGCTGGCTGCCGGGCTCGTTGTCTGACTCGTCACGGGGTCGATTTCTTGCTCGGTCTTGGCTTCGGCCTGGGTCATGCCCGGCCTCCGCGCGGGCGGTGGCCCTGCTGGGCGGCGCGGGCGCGGCGCGATAGCGGCACATCCGACGGACGGCTCGCGCGCGGCTCGGACGATCGGCCCGCGGCGGCCTGCCGCAACGCCCGGACTTCGGGCGCGCTCAGCTCGCGCCACCCGCCCCGGCGCAGGCCCTTGAGCCGGAGCGGGCCCATGCTCACGCGCTCGAGCGAGCGCACGCGGCGACCCACGGCCGCGAACATGCGCCGCACCTGCCGGTTGCGACCTTCCTTCAGCGTCATCTCGAGCAGCGTGCGGTCCCGGTCTCGGCGGATGAGCGCCAGGCGCACATGCCCCGCCTTCACCCCGCCCGTGGTGCGTCCCGACTTGCGATCGGCCAGGAAGATGCCCCGCTCCAGTTCTTCGACCTCGTCTTCGTTGAGGGCGCCCGCGACCGTGACGCGGTAGGTCTTTTCAACCCCAAACCGGGGATGGGTCAGTTTGTGCGCCAGATCGCCGTCGTTGGTCATCAGCAGGAGCCCGGTGGTCTCGAAGTCGAGCCGACCGACCGGGAAGAGCCGCGCGCGGGAGGGATGGTCGATGAACTCGAGCACCGTACGCCGGGCGGCGCCGGGCTCGTCGAGCACCGTGGTGACCGTCCGCACGGGCTTGTTGAACATGATGTAGACGTGTTTTTCGGGCGCCACGGCGAGCGGCCGGCCGTCGACCTCGACGCGGTCGCTGGCGGGATTGATCCACGCGGGCAGGGCGGTGATCAAGACGCCGTTGACCTCGACCCGGCCTTCTTCGACGAGAGTTTCGCAGGCCCGGCGCGAGGCGATGCCCGCATCGGCGAGGACGCGCTGAATGCGTTCGCCGCGCGAAGCCTCGTGGAACGGGGCTTCATCTTCGGAAAAAGCGGGCGGCTGGTCGCGTCTTCGGCTCACGGCCAAGTGTAGACGGAGCGGGTCGCCAGGCCGAAACGGGCCGCGCCGGGTTGCGGATGGGCTTCTGTTCGGCGAAACTGCGAAGGCAACCATCCACGGGCGAAAGGATCGCCCGTCGCCGACGCTCTTCCGCCATGGGTACGGCCCGGGCAGGAAGCCGTCGGGTGCATGCGCAAGGAGGCGCCGATGACCCAGCTCGAATCCAAGCCCGCTCGGGCTCAGGGCGCACTGCGCCTGACCGAGGGCGTGACCGCCGCGAAGGGCCCCGGCGCCCACAGCGGCGCCCACAACAGTGTCATCGAGGAGATGTTCCTTTCGCCGAGGGTGATCGACCGCCGCGGCTTTGCCGAGTACGCCCAGGCGCTGCGGGAGTTGATCGAAGACGCTTCGAACGAAGCCGCGTCGCTGAAGTCGTCGCACGCCGACGTGCAGGGGCTGCGCGAGGCGATCGAGCGGTCGGCGAAGGACCTGCGCACGCAGCTCGAAACAACACTGAAGATCATCCCGAAGCTCAACGACGGCTCGACGCGAGTGGAGCAGCTCTTGGCCGAGGCGCGCGAGCGTGCGTCGCACGCTTCCGAGACCGAGCAGCGGATCGAGTCACTGTCGCAGTCGCGGACCAAAGAGATCCGGCTCGAGCTCGATGAAGCGCTCGGCGCGCTGATGGCACGCGCAGGCGCCACGGGCGAGACGGTCGAACAAGCCGGCGCCGCGGCGGTTGAGCGGCTGGAAGCGCGACTGACCGAGTTGCTGACCAAGGTCGAGTCGGCCACGAGCAAGGCGACGAACATCGCCGAGACGGCGGCGCGGGCGCTGTCGGCCGATGTGCAGGCGGGCGCGACCGAGCTTACGAACCTCGCCAAGCAAGCCACGGCCCGTGTGCGCGAGACCGAAGCGGCGATCGAGGCGCGGCTGACCGACGCCGAATCGCGGGCGGAGCGGTTGGATGCCACGCTCCGCGGCGCCGCGGAGGGCGCGGCCGAGCGGGCGGCCGAGGCGCTGTGCCGGCTCGACGAACGCGTGACCGCCGCGCGCAATGATCTCAACGGCGCGACTGACGCCGCGTCGGAGCGCGTCTCCGCCCTGGCGAGCGAGGCAGAAACGCGCCTGAGCGCGATGTCCACGCGGGCCGAGACCACGGTCGAGACCATGGACCGCGCGATCGACGGGCTGATCGCCAAGGCCGAGCAGGCCGAGCCGCTCCAACGGCTCGACGAACTCCGCTCGCTGGTCACGCGAGCCGAGGACGCGGCCGACGCGAGCGAAGAAGCCTCGCTGGCTTCGATGATGGCGCGGGTCAAGACCACGACCGAATCGCTGGACTCAACACTGGAACGGCTCGATCAGGCGAGCGAGGTCGCGACCAACGCGAGGCGGAAGCTGACCGATACGGTCATCAGCTCGGCCCGCGCGCTCGACGAACTGGAAGCGCGCAACGAGAAGGTCAAGGCGAAGCTGGCCGAATCCGAGTCGCTCGGGCGCTCGGCCGAAGAACGCGGCGCCCAGGTCGAGGCGATGCTGCTGGAGACCTCGGCACAGGCCTCGGCGATGCACGAGAAGCAGAGCGGCCTCGGCGCGGCGTTGCGGGAGACGCTCGAACTCGCCGACCGGGCCGACGAGGCGCTCGAAGCGCGCAGCCGCGAGCTGAAGGAACTCATCGAGGCGCCCACGGCCGAGCTCGGGCGTCAGGTGGAAGAGGCCGGCGCGTGGCTGACGGCGCTCATCGAGCGGGCCGTGGCCGAGGGCGATCGGCTGGAGAAGTTCACCAAGAAGCGTTCGTAGCGCCTCCGACGGAGGTCGGTCTTTGCTCAGAGTCCGGCTTCGACGCGCTCGAACGGGATCACGACCGGTGGTTGGCCGCTGCCTTCGGGGAACTCGACCGACGCGAGCATCTGATCTTCATCGGGGAACGCGTAGACGATGCGGGCGACGCCGCGCTCGGGTTCGTTCGTGTTCCAGATCAGCCGGCCGTCGGGGTCGGGCTGCTCGTCGAGGATGAAGACCATGGGCCCGGCCTCGAGCTCGCTTTCCCACGGCGCGAGCCCTGGGCTGAAGTGCCGCAGCGTGTAGCGGAGGTCTTGCTCGGTCGCGTCGATGCTGATGAGTTCGTGCATGCGCACGGCGCCGGCGTCGTCGTACCACCGGAGCACGCCGGTGATGTTGCCGCCGGCCTCGGGGAGCCAGGCTTCTTCGATCGGCGTGCCGCCGAGCTGGCCCCGCCAGTAGCCGATGAGGGGCGCACACCGCGCGAGCTGCGCCTCAACCGATGCCTTGGTCGCGGCCTGACCGGGAGCGGGCTTGGACGCCGGCTCGGACCATTCGTACGCGGCCGCGGCACTGGCCGCGGCCAGCACGCCGACTGCCAGCAGGACACGGGCGCGAGTCCCACCGGCCGAGCGGGCAGAACTCGCCGAGTGGGCCGAGCTGGCCAAGTTGGTGGATGAGGTCTCGGGGCGGGTCATGACCAAAGCTCCGGTGCGCCGGAGCGAAGCCGTTCTCTGTCGACGGCCGGCTCGCGGTTGAGTCCAATCTACCCGCGGAACGATCTCGCCGAGAGCCGATCGGGCCGGAACGCGCCGGGAGAGAGCCGGGAGAGTGCCGTGTATCGCCGACGAGAAGGGGGCGAGAGGATCGGGGGCGAAAAAAAAGAACGCCCGCGGTCGACCTTCGACCGCGGACGTTGGGGGTGGGGGCTTGGTTGGAAGCCTTCTCAGGCCCGCCGGAGTATAGCGAATCAGATGATCCAGAGCGAGAGCGTCGACGCCGAGGCCTGGCGACCGATGAAGAAGTCCTCCAGCGTGATGCTGTCGGTGAGCTCGGACAGCGGGCGGGAGTCGGTCGGGATGATGTAGCTCTGCATCGGGCCGGGACGGCGGAAGACCGAATCGGCACTGAACAGATCGAAGATGGGCTGGTCGTTCTCGTCCACATCGTCGGCGGTGTGCGGGGCCGTGAGACGCAGACCGAGCAGCTCACCCGCCCGGCGGCCGATGGCGGCCGTGAGCGCGAGGATGAACTCGTCCACATCGCCGGTCGTCGGGTCGAGACCCAGGATGCCCAGCGACGGGGCGAAGACCACGGCTTCGTCGTTCCGATCGATGTTGAACGGGTCGCTGCGCTCGCTGAACCCGAACGCGCTCGAGCCGAACGCGCCGAAGATCTGGCTGACCGGGTCGGTCGAGTCTGTGAGGAAGATCGTCGAGAAGTCCTGGAACTCGAACTGGGCGGACGAGCGGGCAAACGTCACGTCGAGCCCGGCGTCTGCGAAGATCGAGTTGAGGTTGTTCGTGACGCTGTCCAAGACGAACTGCTCGACGTCCTGCCCGTTGGGCAGTTGGCCCGTGAACCCGAGCACCGCCGCGTCGAACGACTGGAGCTCGACGGACCGGCCGTCGGCCAGCAGCCAGTCGATGACCCCGCCGGAGGTTTCGATGAGGAAGTTCTGGCCGGAGGGAACGAGCCCGGTCGTCGCGGGCGTGGTGACGATCTGGATCGCGTAGTCGGTGTTGAGGACGCCCTGGAGCATGATCGCGTACTGCGCCGGCTGGGCGCCGCCCGATTCGATATCCCCGGGGACACGGAAGGTGATGAAGAAGTCGCCGTTGGCGTCGTAGCCGTAGGTGCCGTTGACACCAGAGGCGATCACGCCCGGCTCGCCGCCGTTCGGCGAGAAGTCGGTCGGCGCGAAGATCAGCTCGGCGTCGTCGAGGCCGGTCGCGTTTGTGGTATCGAACAGGCCGAACTGCACGGCGCCGCCCGAGACGGTCGAACCGAGATCCGCGCCCAGCGAGTCGAGCTGAACGGTGATCGTCATGTTCGTGCCCGGCGCGATGGGTGCACGGTTGTTGAGGTGGAAGACATCGACATCGGGGAAGACGTCGGTCGAGACACCCGCGGCGCGTTCCGTACCGATCGCCGAGTTGACGCTCGTCGCCAGCGTCGAGCCGACGCGTGACGAGAAGATGCCCTGACCGTTGTTGCCCGTGACGACGTCGTCGCCCGTGCCGGGCACGCCGTCGGGCCCGTTGGTCCGCGTGAAGCTGTAGGCGCCGGTGCGGAAGACGGGCTGGTCGTCGGCGGTGCCGAACTGACCGTCGGGCCCGGCGAAGGCGCTCGGGAGCGGGGCATTGACGATCGGGGCGCCGTTGCCCGCGTCCGTCGGCGCCGCGAAGCCGGAGTCCCCGTCGTCGAAGATCGTGATATCGAAGGCGTAGTCGCCGACGCGTCGCGGGAACGGATCCACGTCGGGCACGGTCGTCAGGTCGTCGATCAGCGAGGGCGTCTCGCCGACGACGAGCAGGTACTGACCGGTTTCCTTCACGAGGTAGTTGTTCGTAAGGATGTCTTGCACGACCGGATCAATCAAGTCGCCGATGAACCGGGTCAAGAACGAGTTGCTCTGGTTCGGCAGCTCGAGCAGTTCTTCGCCGAACTGTTCGCCCGAAGGCGTGATGAGCGTCAGGACGCTGTCGCTGGCGGCGCCGGTCAGCTCGGAGAGACGCAGGATCTGGCCCTCCTGCAGCGTGAGGCTGTAGACGTCCTGATCGCCCGCGAAGCGGAACGCCGTGGACGCGTGGTCCGGGTGATCGCCGATCGACCCTCGCAGGGTGAACGTGGTGTTCGGATCGGGGAGCTGGTCGGGCAGGACGTTGTTGTCGAGCACGATGTCGAGGTTGATGGGCGCTCGGAAGTCGACCGTGCGGAGTTGACCGCTGATGTCGGCGACACTCGTCTGCTGCGCCGCGGTCTTGTCGCCCGCGTCGCCCACGATGTTGTCGGCCGAGAAATCGTCGTCGGGCGTGGCGAAGCCGTCGCCGTCGCCGTCGAGCATCGACCCGCGGCTGGCGCCCAGGAGCGCGTCGGCGTCGAGCGTGAAACGGAAGATGCCCGGTCCCGGCACGCCGGGAAGCTGAGGCAGGTCGCGCTCGGTGATGTCTCGGGCGAAGGTGATGCGCAGCTCGTTGTCGTCCTCGTTGTAGCTGGTCGTGAAGTCGAGGCCTTCGATGAGGCGGATCTCGACCTCGCCGACGCCGCGCACCTCGCTGACCGCCAGTGCGATCGGGATGGTGCTGATGTCGACCGGCTGGTTAAAGAAGATCGACGCGGTGTAGACGCGGCTGGATTCGCTCACGACCAGGTCGGTGACCTGAATCGGCTCGGGGTCGAGCAGCGGGAGTTCGATGGCGAAGTTGCCGCGGTCCGTCGCGCCCACGCCGCCCACGGTGACCGGGCCGACACCGCCGGTCGAGGCGATGCGGAACGACTCGCTGTTGAAGCCGGAGCCGACCTCATCGCCGGCGATCGTGATCGAGCCGATGAACGATCGGCCCGGGGCGATCGAGTCGTCGGCCGTGCCGAAGAACCCGTCGGGACCGCGGGTGAAGCCCGCGACGATGTCGGACTCGACAAAGTCGCCGCCGATGTTGATGGCCCCCGCGCTACCGTTGCTCAGGACATCGGCGTTGGCGTTGATGCCGCCGAAGGTCGCGTCGGCGCCGAGATCGGCGCCGATGAGCAGCGCCGAGTCGAACATGTCGCCGGCGATGTTGACGGTGTTCAGGAAGTTGCCCACGCTGACGCGTGTTTCGGAGAGGGACGACGCGTTGAGCACGTTGATCCCGCCGCCCGCGCGGATGAGCGCGGTCTCGACGAAACCGAGGTTGATCGCGTTCGCTTCGCGCTCGATGTTGATCCGCCCGCGGGTGGCGCCGGCGATGGTGATCGAACCGGCGGTCAGGATGTCGATGCCGACCTCGTCGAAGACATCGGCGTCGATGGCGCCGTAGGCGCCGCTGACCAGCAGCGAGTTCACCACGTTGCCCGAGACAACGCCCGCGCTGACCGGGCCGGTGGTGAGCGAGGTGACGTTGCCCCCGAAGGCCAGTCGGCCGGCCGTGTTGACGGCGCCCACCGAGACCGTGCCGGCGACACCATCGATGACAAGACTGGAATCGCCCAGGAGCGAGGCCGCGACCGTCAACGAGCCGACACCCGCGTTGTTGTTGGAGACGACATCGATGCCGGTGAGCGTGCCGGTCGCCGAAGTGACGTTGACCGTCGAAGTCTGGTCGGTGTTGACGAGCAGGATCTGGCCCTGCTCGGCGTTGAAGAAGACCTGCCCGCCGCCGGTGTGCGTGATGACGCCGGTCTCGCCGCCGAATGAGAACGCCAGGCCCGCGGCGCCGTTGGGCACAAGCTGACCGGGCGCGAACTGGCCGACATAGACGAGCGGGTCATCAACGCCGAGGTTGAAGCCGCCGAGGGCGAATCGGCCGTCGTTGACGACTTGTGCGCCAAAGCTGTCGGCGAAGACGCTGGTCGCGCCCACGCCGCCGGCGACGGTGAAGCTCTGGACGGCCGAGATGCCGAGCGCCGCCCGGTCGTCGCCCGTGCTGTACACGCCGTCGGCGCCGGGGTTGAGCCCGGCGGAGACGAGCACATTGGCCGAGCCGCCGCCGACGCTGATGCTGTTGACCACGCCTGGCTTGACCGAGTCGGCGTTGACGCCGACGCCGCCGGGGCGTTCGTCTTGACCGAAGTCGCTCGTGCCCGCGAGCACGAACGTGCTGACCAGGTTGCCGCCCACGTTGATCGCGGCGATCGAATCGGCCGCGGCAATCACGCTGCCGCGCTGTGTCGTGAAGGCGTCGTTCTGGATGTTGTTGGAAACCGTGATCGTGCCGATTGCTCGGCCCGCGGCGATGAAGGACTCGAAGACCGAGCCGCCGGTGACGTTGATCACGCCGATGTTCTGCCCGGCCGTGATCGACGCGCCGTCCACGCCGCTCGTCGCGCTGACGCCGACGGGCAGTTGATTGCGGAACGCGTCGGCCCGGACGCCGGGGCTGAGCAGCGGGTTGACACCGATGTCGCCGAACACGCCGTCGGCCGACGGGTTGACGGTGATGTTGAAGATATTCAGATCGGCGCTCACCGAGCCGAGCAGGTGCCCGGCGTTGATCGTGACGCCTCCGACGGAGCCGTCGACCGCCTCGATGTGCGCCTCGGGGAGCAGCGAGCCGTCGTTGATCGTGACCGAGCCCACGCCGCCGGTGAAGCTGCGGATCGTGCCGGCGAAATCGCCGTCGATGGTGACCGCCTCGATGCGTCCGAACGCCTCGATCGAGCCGTCGCCGATGAGCGAGAAGCCCGGCAGGTTGGACGCGCCGCCGACGTTGACCGTTCCGATCGCGCCGCCCGCGCGGATATCGGCGAAGAGCTGCCCGTTGGGTAGATCAACCAGGCCGATCGCGCCGCGGCTCAGCACTACATCCGGGAAGCCGGCCCGGCCGATGTTGCCGCCGGCGACGAGTTCGGAAACCGCGCCGCCCGCGTTGACGGTGATAACCAGATCGCCCGACGATTCGATCCGCTGGATCGAGCCGCGATCGGTCGTGGTCTCGATGTCGGCGACGATGTTGCCGTTGAGCGCACGGACCGTGCCGATCGCGCCGGCCGAGATCAGATCGCCGATGAACCGCGTGCCGGCGGACACCGTGTCGATGCGTCCGTCGGGGCCCTCGGATGAGACCCGCACGTTGAGCATCTCGCCGCCGGCGGTCAGGCTGACGATCGGGCCGGCCGAGCGGAACTCCGACGAGCGGATGTTCTGACCGGAGTTGACCGATTCGATCCGGCCGGCGCGGATGACCGAGCCGCGGATTTCTTCGGTGGCGTTGACGAACTGGACCGTGTTGTCGATGTTCAGGTCAAGCCGCGTGAGGATGCGTCCGCTGATCTGCTGGAGCAGCGACCCCTCCACCGTGACGATCAGGTCGCTGAGGTCGCCCGCGTCGCCGTTGGTCCGCAGCGAACCGAGATCCCCGCCCACCACGACAACATTGGCGAGGATGCGGTCCGACGAACCACCCAGTGTGGAGTTGCGGACTTCGTCGACGAGGATGTCGCCGACGTCGTCGTTGATCCGCAGGGCCGACGCGTCGAACCGACCGCCGTTGAGCTGCATGATGTTGAGTTGGCGTGCTTCGACCTCGGAGCGCAGGAAGTCGGCGTTGGTGCCAAGAATCTGGTTGACCAGGCCGGTGTCGGTGCCGGTCGTGCCGCGGAATGCGCTCCACCAGCGATCAAGCGTACCCGCGCGGATGTGGAGATCTACAAAGTCGCCGCCGCCGACGAGTTGGAGCGTCCCGACGCCGCCCACACCGCCCACGGTGCTCGTCAGTCCAGCCTGCGTGGTGAACGTGACCACACCCGCCGCCGCGTTGGCCGCGCCGATGGCGCCCGAGAGGAACGCGCCGGGCGAGGTCTGGCCTCCGACGATCTGGAAGATGTCGTCCTCGGCAAAGATGCTGACCGCGGGCAGCGGGCTGTCGGCGGTCGGCAACAGGCCGTCACCGACATCGATCGAGTTGATCAACGGCGCGAAGATGTTGCCCACGATGCCGTCGAACTCACCCGGCGCCGTGACGCCGTCGCTATTAGCGAACAGGTTGATGAGCGCGGTGTTGGCTCCTTGAAGAATGACATCGCCCACGGCGCCCGCAACCGAGACGGTCTGCACGAAGCTGTTGCGAACGACGAGGCCGTTGAGTGCGCCGTCGAACAGACCGCCCGCGTCGTCGAGGAAGCTCGTGGCGCCGATCGCCGCGTTGATCGGGCGGAAGATGCCGCCGTTGAAGTCGGCCGTGATGATGCCGGCGCTGAAGCCCAGCGGGCCGCCGACCGTGTTCTGAAGCGCCGCCGCCACGCCGAGCTGCGGGCCGATCGTGTCGGGTCCGAAGTCGGGGACCTGCGTGCGGCCCAGGTTGCCGCCCAGAATTGTGAGTGTTTCGATCTCTTGCACGTCGACCGCAACGAGATCGCCGCCGGCCGTGAAGTTCTCGATCTGTACGAGCCCTTCGCCGTCGGCCTGATCGATGAGCCAGACGTCGATCTCGGTCTGTCCATCGAACCGGATCGCCGCGCCGTTGGCTGAGTTGGTCACCGTCACGCGGCCGATGCTGACCACGTCGGCATCGGCGCCGGTCGTGGTGACATCAAGCCGCTCGCCGCCGGACAGGTCGATGTCGATTGAAGCGATCGCGACGCCGAGCGATCCGTCGATCGGAACAAGTCGCACGGTGCCGAGCTGCGCCCCCACCGGGCTAAGAGTGCCCGGCACGTTGATCGTGACCTGCGCGCCGCCGTCGTCGATAATGACAAGCGGCGTGCCGGCCAGAATCGGCAGCGATGTGTCGGCGCTCGCCTCGGAGTCGATTTGCGGCGTGTCGACGAAGCGAACGTCCGAACCGATCCCCGTCACGATGCGCGGCGCTCCGTCAATGCCGTCGAGCGCGCCGCCGCCCTGTCCAAGCGGCAGGTCCTGCTGCACGAGCAGCGCGCCCAGCGTGGAATCACGCGGGAGCTGGATGCCCAGCGACGCACCACGAATCTGTGCACCCGTGCGGAGTACCGCCAGATCGCCCTGGCCCGTGCGCGTCCCGGTGAGCACCGTGAAGTTGATGCCGACCCGAGTGATCATGGATTCGTCGGAGTTGTTGCCGTCAACGCCGATGCCGCCGCGGATATCCACCACGCCGATATGCCGGCCGGCGTCGAGCACAAAGTCACCGATCACGTCGCCGTGACGCGGCCCGGGCGTGTCGGCGATCGCCGAGAGCCCGACCGTCAACCGGCCGATGTCGAGCCCCGCGGACACGGTCAGCGTGCCGATCGCCAGGCCGTCGATGCCGTTCTGGATGTCCGACCCGGACGTCACGTCGAACACCGATCCCGCGGGCGCGGTGTAGGCGCCCGAGCGGAAGGTCATGAGCTGGTTCTCGGCGATGCCAGCGTTGGAAACCTCGGTCGGGCTGACCTCGGCGCCGCTCCGATCGACATAGGCGGTGCCCACGCGGAACGAACCCACGCTGCCGCCCAGCGCGGTCACGGTGTTGCTGCCCGAAGCGCCGCCCGTGCGATACGCGCCGAGCGCCACCGGCGCCATGCCCGTGAGCGTCACGCTGTAGAACAAGGCGTCGAACTCGTCGCCATCGGCGACAGGGTCCGCGTTGCCCGTTACGACCAGGTAGTACACACCGCTCGACGGCGCCTCGAACGTGAAGTTCAGCGACGCGATCTCGTTCCGCTCGCCGCCTTGCACGGCCGCCAGCGTCCGCCCGTCCTGATCCACGACGCGCACGTAGGCCGCCGCGGTCGTCTGGATGACGACCGGCCGGTTCTCGTCGACCGCGAAGGCGAAAACGTCGGCGGTGTCCTCCGCCTCGACCCCGTTGAACCGCCCGAGCTCGCCCGTGACGAACACGCTCGTCGCCACCGAGCCGATGAACTCGGCCGACAGGATGGAGTCGTTCCGGAACGTGCTGTTGCCGAACGTGTACAGCGCGTCGACCTGCCCGAACGAACCCGTGAACACATTGCCGAGCCCTTGCAGGAAATCCAGATCACCGCGGCCCGCCGAAAGGAAATCGCGGATGAGCTGACCCTCGGGGTTGTCGGAATCGATGTCGGCTGAAACAACGTTCTCGCGCTCGGTGTACTCGAGCACGTCGCGCGGCGGCGCGATGTCCTGCTCGTTGATCCGCGCCGAGACGGTCACGTCGGCGCGAGACTCGCCCGCGATCAAGATCTCGCGCGCGGTGCGGCCGATCGTGATCTGCGACGACGTGCGGAACGTTCGGCTATCGATCAGGTTGCCCAGGTCGGCCTCGGGCTCGACGATGAACACGCCCGCCTCGCCGCCGACCACGAACTCACCCAGGTCCCCGTCGATCGCGACCGAGCCGTAGAGCGTGCCGATGCCGAAGCCCTCGACGGCGCCCTCGAACAGCGAACTGCCGAACAGCATGCCGTGGATGTTCAGCACGCCGAAGGAGGACCCGCCGAGGAAGAAAATGCCCTCGGTGAAGTTGTTGCTGGCGTCCGCGCCCGAATCATTGAACGCCCGCGGGTCGTCGATCAGCGTGTTGAAGACATCGTCTTCCTGGCTCTGCGGCAGGCCGCCCGGGCGGTAGTCGCCCTGCGGGCGGTCGATCGGCGAACCGATGATGACCGAGCCGGGTCCCGGCGGCAGCCCGAACAACTCGACGTCGTTGTCATCGAAGTCGGCGAAGAACCCGAAGCCGGCCTCCTCGAACTCGTCGTACAGGCCTGTAAAGGAATCGGCCAGCGTGAGCACAAACCCGCCGCCCGGGGTCTGGGTGAGCGGGTCGAGGTCGTCGCCGTCGCCGAGCGCCTCGATCGTGCCACCGAACATGCGTAGCGAGCTGAACTCGTTGGCGCCGGTGATCGTGATGCGGCCGATGCCGTCGTTGAAGTTCGGCACGCCGTTGTCGTCCGGGTCGACCAGCGTGACCTCCGAACCCTCGGGCCGACCCAGACCGAGGGTCTGGATGATTTCACGGCCGTACAGGTCCTGGAAGTTGACGCTCGCGCCCAGCGGGCCGGTGAACTGCACCTCCACGCCGAACACCCGTGATTCGACGTTGTCCGCGAACGCCGATCCGGTCACGACCTGATACTGCACGTTGTCGAAATCGACCGTCTGGTTCGTGAGCGATTCGATCTCGACCTGATCGAACGACAGCAGCGACCCCGGCTCGAGGCCGAAGTCCGCCGCGTCGGTCACGTCGAAGATGAACGTGCCGGTGCCGTCGTTCTCAGCGGCCAGCGCGGCGCCCGTAAACGAGGCCAGCTCCTGGCGGTCCTCTTCGCCGTCGCCGTCGAAGTCCACGCCGAAGGTCCGGAAGAACCGCACGACGATATTGGAGGTGTCGAAGCCCGACAGTACGTCAAAGGCGAAGCCGGTCATCGGGATCGTCGTGATCGGCCCGCCGTCGTCGTTGTCACCCGTCGTCAGGTCCCACAGCGCGCGCGAGTCGTCCTGGAAACCGAGCCGCAGGAACTGCTCTTCGTCGTCCGGGTCCGGCGTGCCGATGACCTGCGCCGGCGTTCCGCCGAACGGGAAGTCATCGAGCCGCAACCGCAGGTTTGATTCGGCAAAGATCGTCGGCGACGCGATCGGGCCGGGGGGGTCGATGTCGTTGAAGGTCTCGATCGTCGTTTCGAGTTCGGTCGCGCCCACATCCTCGGGGGAGAACAGGATGGGGATCGTGTACCCGAACACCGCCGACGCCGTGCCGACCGTGGAGCCCGCGGGCACCGAGTCGATCGTCAGCGAGAACAGATACCGGCGTTCTTCCAGCGCTTCGATATCGCACGCGCCGGCCCGCTCGATCAGCGACTGCGCCCGCCCACCGCGACGGCTCAAGCCGAAGGCGAAACCGGTCGATCCGCCCGCCGGCTGCGCGCCGCAAGAGTCCGGACCACGCCCCGAAGTTGGAACGCGCTTGGAGAAACGACGCCATGCCTTGCTGAGCACCATCTGCCAAGCCTCCGAGCGCCACCCGGCGCCGTGCGGGCCGACCATCAGGCCGACCGATCTCAACCCCGCTCCCCAAATCCAAACCCCAGATCCTGACCCGACAACAGCGGGCCATCCACCCCGTCCGTCCGTTCCCATCACCCACCGTTGGCCGGCTCGCTTTGGCGACCCACCGCCCGCATCGCGCCGACAACCCGCGCTCGTCGCGGGCGATACGCCGCTGCCGCGAGCCCCCAGAGCCTAAGCCCGGGAGCGTAAGCACGACGCGACAAGCTAACCGCCGCTAGCCGACCGCTCAAATCTGCCAAGGCCGACACGTTCGGCCGCCACAGGGCACGCAAAGGCTCCATCACGTACTGCGTCGTCCTGCGTCCGGGTCCACTTCGCCAGATTGCTTCCGGCGAGAGGCGGCGACAAGCGGGGGTCGCCCGGCCCGGGGTCCGCCAGGGGAGAGGCTCATCAGAGCGCCCTGCCGGCGGTTGGTCGTAGTGTGCCCGAGCACGGCCCGCAATGCAAGCCCGCACCCGCGAGCCCAACCACGGACTCAAAACTAGACCCTCGGCTCAAACCTACCGAGAGCAGCCCGACAAAAGCCGCCCCGACAGCAGAGCCAGCGAAGCATCCGTACACCCGCCGCGGTCGGTTCCGGCTCGACCACAAACCCTGTCTCTCAGATATGGATGATCTGTCGCATCGACGCGCCGGAACGGTTGTTACAGGCAGATTCGTCCCGTACGGACGCCGGCGCGCGAAAGAGGCCGGCCAGCCGGCCCCGGTCCGGGCAAACGACTGTCAGAGAATCCGCTTCGCCCGCGGGTAGCTCCCCAGCACCGTCAGATCCTTGCAGTGCTTCTCGGCTTCCAGAATCGCCCGCGACATCTCGGCGTCGTCGCGGTGACCCTGGGCATCGATGAAGAACGTGTACTCCCAGTTCACCCGCCCGCTCGGCCGCTTGTCGATGTGCGAGAGGTTGATCCCCGCCCGGTCGAATACGCCCAGCACTTCCACCAGCGCCCCCGGCTTGTCCACCGTCTGGAACATGATCGAGGTCTTGTCGTCCCCAGACCGCTGGGCCCGCTGGGCGCTCAGAATGAAGAACCGCGTGATGTTGTCCGGGTTGTCCTCGATCCGAGGGAACAGCACCTTGAGCCCGTAAATCTGCCCGGCCAGCTTCGAGCCCACGGCCGCCGCACGCGGGGGCGCTCCGATCTCCAACGCCTTCTGATTCTCCTCAAGGGCCGTCTGAGCCGCCCGGCTCGAACTGGCCGCCGAGATCAGGTCGGCGCCCGGATACTGCGTCGCCAGCCACGTTTTGCACTGGCTGAACACCTCGGGCTTGGAGTGGATCCGTTCGATCTGATTCGGCTGCACGTTCGACAGCAGCGCGTGGTGGATCGCGATGAGCACCTCGCCGTAGACCGTCACCGCGCCCGCGTGCTCCTGGAAGGCCATCAGCGTGTCGGCGATCCCGCCGCCGGTCGTGTTCTCGATCGGCGCCAGCCCGTAGTCCACGTGCCCGCGCCGAACCTCCGTAAACACGCCCGTGATCTCGTGCAGGTCCTCGTACGCCACGCTCGAGCCGAACTGAGTCACCGCCGCGTGGTGCGAGTGCGAGCCGGGAGGCCCTAAAAACCCGATCCGCAGCGGCTGCTCGAGCGCAAAGCTCCCGCTCATCAACTCCTTGTACACGCCCTCGATCGTGCGCGAAGGCAGCGGGCCGTTGCTGGCGTTGAGCACCCGCTCCAGGACTTCCGCCTCGCGGTGCGGCGCATAGATCGGCACGTCCCCACCCTGCTTGACCTTGCCCACCTCCACGACCAGTTCGGCGCGGTCGTTGAGCACCTGCACCAGCTTGGCGTCGAGGCGATCGATCTTCTTGCGCAGCTCACCGAGCGCCCGCTGCGACGCGGCCGAGTCCGCCTTCTTCGGCGGCTTCTGAGCGGCCTGTTTTTTGACGCCGGGTTTTTTGGCGCCGGATTTCTTGGCGACCTTCTTGGTCGTCTTCGAGGCTTTCTTGGACCGCTTCTTCGCTGCCATGATCATCTCCAGCCCGCACGCCGGCCGAAACCCGCGCACGGACGGGCACTCTACCCCCGATCGGGCGTTCGACGGGGCGATCTGAAACCCGATCACGAACAGGCCGCGGCCCTTCCGGCGCCCAACGCCGAGACCCGATTTCCCAATCCCTATCCTGATAGACGCGCCCGCGGCATCAGCCCGAGGCCGTCACCGGGAGACCGCTCGTGACCTCACTGATCCCAACCCCATGGACCCTCGCCGCGGCCCCGGACGCCCTGATCCCCGACGGCGTCGGCCGAGAGATCGCCGACGCCGTCCCGCGCCTCATCGAGGCCTGGCCCATCGAGACCATCGCCATCCCGGCCGTGGTACTCGTCGCGGGTCTGGCCCTCTGGCTGGCAGGCGCCAAGCTCATCCGTCCCGTCTTCGCGGTGCTCGGCCTGGCGCTCGGCGCGGGCGCGGGCTACCTCATCGTCCCGCAGTTCGGCTGGGAGACGATCTTCGGCGTCTCCTCCCCGCTGATCGGGCTGGCCGCGGGAGGGCTCATCGGGCTCATCGGCGCGTTCATGCTTTACCGGCTCGCGATGGGCCTCTCCGGCGGCGCCGCCCTGGCGCTCGTCGCCGCGCTCGCCGCGGGCGCCTATCTCCGCGCCAACCCCACACCCGACCCCGGGGGCGACCTATCGAGCGAACTCGCCGAAAGCCGACCCGCCCAAGAGCTCCTCTTCGACGGCGTCCCCCTCGATAACCAGTTCCTCGACTCCGATCAGATCAACGAGATCGGCGAAGGCATCCGCGAACACCTTGACGGCAAGCGGCCGGAGAACGCCTTCGAAGAGGCCCGCGCCGTGCTCGATCAGTTCGCGCTCTGGGCCAAGGACCTCTGGAACGATCTGCCCACGCGCGACCGATTCGTCCTGCTGACCGCCGCGATCGGCGCCTTCACCATCGGCCTCGCGTTCGGCTTGGCCGCGCCCAAGAAAGCCGCCGCGATCGTCTCGGCGCCCTTCGGCGCGAGCGTCTGGCTCTCCGCAGGGCTTTGGCTGCTCTGGGTCTTCAAGTTCAATCTCGCCGAACGCGTCGGCGCCAACCCGGCGCTCTCGCTCGTCACGCTCGGCGTGATCTCGGCGATCGGCATCTTCATCCAACTCGGAGGCCGGGGCAAGAAGAAGCGCGACCGCGATGACGATCGAAACCGAGACGACGACGAAGAAGATGACGACTAGCCCGAACGGGCAGCGTGGCTGTCAGCCCGCGGGCATCGCCGCGACGGGCTCGACCACACCTTTGACCGCACCGCTTTCCAACCCACCGCGGCCGATCGCCGGGGTCGGCGATTCGATCGCGGGCGCCTCGGCGTTCTGACCCGTAAACATCGAGCGATCGATCGCCTGGTACGTGCCCGCCGACTCGCTGGCCGCGAGCAGTTGGTTGCCGAAGACCGCCAGCGTCACCACGCCACCGGCGGACAGCACCGTCGCCACGGCACGCATGGGCAGGGGTGTGCGGCGTGGGGTTTCGATCCACTCAGGACGCTCTTCGAGCATCGGCGCCCCGATCAGCCGCAGGTAGTAGAACGCCGCGATTGCCGAGTTAAGGCCCAGCACCACCACGAGCGTGATCTCGCCCGCGCTGATGGCAGAAGTGAACAGGGGCAGCTTGCCAAAGAAGCCCAGCAACGGCGGCAAGCCGAGCAGGCTGAGCCCGCAGACCACCATGCTCCAACCGAGCAGCGGGTGGCTTCGGCACAAGCCGCGCAGGTCATCTACAGATTCGATCTCTCGCCGCTGCCCATCGGGCCCCGGCGCTTCGAGGGACGCGAGCACGCCAAAGACGCCGACGTTGGTCACGCCGTACACAGCCAGATAGAACAGCACGGCCGCGAGCCCGTTGCTGACCAGCGGGTTCTCCACCGTGTTGCCGCCCGGGCCGGCGATGATTCCGACGAGCATGTAGCCCGAGTGCGCGATCGACGAGTACGCGAGCATCCGCTTGGCGGACTTCTGAAGCACCGCCAGCGTGTTACCGACGGTCATCGTCAACGCCGCCATCACCCAGAGCATGGTGCGCAGCTCGGGCGGCAGGCCGCCGCCGTCGCCCGTCACCGGGTCGGCGCCGAAGCCCCAACCGACGAGCGAGACGAGCAGGATGATCGTCACGATGCCGGCCAGCTTGGGCACGAACGCGAGGAACGCGCTCACACTCGAGGCGGCGCCCTCGTACACATCGGCCGTGTAGAAGTGCATCGGCACGGCCGCGATCTTGAACGCCACACCGATGATCGCCAGAATCAGGCCCGTCATCGCGATCGGGTTGATGCCGGCGCCCGAAGCGACCTGCGCCCCGAGGATCTCGGCGATCCCGGGCGCGCCGTCCGAACCGAACAGCACCGTCGAACCCGTGCCGCCGTACAGCAGCGCGAAGCCGTAGAGGAAGATCGCCGCGCCGAGCGCGCCAAGGAAGAAGTACTTGACCCCCGCTTCCTGGCTGCGTGTGCCGCGGGTCGACATCGTGACCATCACGTACGTCGGCAGGCTCGTCAGTTCGAGCGCGAGGAAGAGCCAGATCAGATCGTTCGCCGAGGCGCACAGCATGGCGCCCGTCAGGCTGAACAGGAAGAACGCGTAGAACTCGCCCCGGCTCGACCGCAGCGGGTCGAAGCGGTGGCCCTTGCCGCTCGCAAGCGACGCCTCGTACCCGCGGTCGACCGTGCCGCTGGCGAGCATGAGCAGCATGAGCCCGACGACGCAGATCAACGCCTTGATGTATCCCATCATCCCCGGCATCGCGCCCTCGCCCATCGGGCTGAACGCGGCGAAGCCGAGCGCGACCACCAGACCGATGCCGGTCGCAAGCGCCGTCTGACGACGCACGCCCGCCGACGGGCTTAGGCCGATGACCATGACCACGCATGTCGTGGCGAACAGGATGATCTCGGGCCAGATCAGCGCGATCTTGTCGATCATCGGGCGGCCTCCGTTTCGGCGACCCACTCCACCGGCGCCCGAGCGTCGTCCAACGTCAACACAGACTCGGCCGCGAACACACGCTCGGCGCCCGCCTGCACCAACGCCGCCTGCTGATTCACCGAACTCTCCAGCCCGGTCAGCAGCGGCTGCGGATACAGACCAAACAGCAGGCACAGCGCTGCGAGCGGCAGGAGCACGCCGATCTCCCGGCCGTTCAGATCGGTCGGCAGCTTCGAGGCATGCGCGTCATCGTCATCGTGATGGTCGTGCCCGGCCGGCTCGATCAGCGGGCCGAAGCAGATCCGCCCGACCATGAACAGCAGGTAGATCGCCGCAACGATCATGCCCGTGCCCGCGACCGCAGCGATCCACGGGCCGACGTTGCCGTAGGTCGCGCCGGGCGCGAGCCCGCCCGCGGCCCAGGCCGAGTCCGCCTGGAACGCGCCCATCAGGCAAAGGATCTCACTCACAAAGCCGTTCAGACCGGGCAGCCCGACGCTGGCCATCGTGAAGAAGACCATGAACGTCGCCCACACCGGCATCTTCTTCGCCAGCCCGCCCATCTCGCGGAGGCTCCGCGTGTGGTACCGCTCGTAGATCATGCCGATGAGCAGGAAGAGCGCCCCGGTCGAGAGCCCGTGGTTGATCATGTACAGGACCGAGCCCGACAAGCCGACCGCGTTGGCCGCGACCAGCCCGAGCACGCAGAAGCCGAGGTGGCTGACCGACGAGTACGCGACCAGCTTCTTGATATCCGTTTGCACCCAGCAGATCAGGCCCGCGTACACGATGCCGATCACACTGAGCGTCGCGATGATCGGCGCGTACTCGATGACCGCCGCGGGTGCGAACGGGAGCGCGAACCGATAGATGCCGTAGGTGCCCAGCTTCAGCAGCACCGCGGCCAGAATCACCGAGCCGGCCGTGGGCGCTTCCGTGTGTGCCAGCGGCAGCCACGTGTGGACCGGGAACAACGGCACCTTGACCGCAAACCCGGCGAGCAATGCCAGCAAGACCCAGCCCTGCTCGGTCCCGCTCATGTACGCCGCCGACTGGGTGAGTACGCCGATGTCGAACGTCCACGTGCCGGCGCCCTGCACAACGTCCGAGGCAAGGCCGTAGGCGTTGAACCAGACGACGTAGACGAGGCCCGCCAGCGCGATAATCGACCCCGTGAACGTATAGAGGAAGAACCGCGTCGACGCGGCCTTGCGGTTCGTCGAGCCGAACACGCTAATCAGCACGTACATCGGGATCAGCGTGAACTCGAAGCAGATGTAGAACAGCACCAGGTCGCGCGCCATAAACACGCCGACCATCGCCGCCTGCAGGATCAGCAGCCACGCGTAGTAGGTCTTCACCTTTTCCGTGATCGCCGAGTACGACGCGATCACGCAGATCGGGCCGAGCAGCGTCGTCAGCGCGATCAGCATCAGCGCCACCGCGTCCACGCCGACCGAGATCTCGAGCCCCAGCATCGGCAGCCACGGGAGCGACCCCACACCCTGCACGGTCTCGCCCGCGTCCCACTTGAAGTTCGTCAGGATCGGCAGCGTCAGGATGAACTGCGCCAGCGCCCCAACCGTCGCGATCGTCCGCGCGTGCTCTGACGGACGCACGATGACCACCGCCGCGAAGAACAACGGCGCCAGCACGATCAGAATCAAGGGGACCCAGCTCACGATCCGCTCCCCATCACGGGCGGCTCAACCGCCGCCTGTGCCGCCAGATCGGCGCCAGCCCCAGCCTCAACAGGATCCGCATCTGTGGTCCACTCGGGCCCGCCGCGATCGAGCACGCGGCTCGATTCGAACTCGATCAACTCCGCATCGCGCCGGTCGGCGTCGGGGTCCGCCGGCTCGCGGAAGACCATGAGCGCGAGGATCACCAGCAGCACCACCACGCCGCCGGCCATGCCGACCGCGTACCCGTGCAGCACGCCCGACTGCGAAGGCCGAAGCGCCCCGCCGATCCACCGCGGCAGCCAGCCGAACATCGCAACCAAACCATCCACCAGCAGGCGGTCGATCAGGCTGAAGACCAACGCAAAGAACCGCAACGGCCCAACGACCACGAACTGATAGAACTCGTCCACGAACCACTTGCCCTGCGCCATCGCCGGGATCGGGCCCATCTTGGCCGCGACGCCGTCGGCACGCGAGACATCCGCCCGGCGTCGGCCGCCGAGCAACAACCCGCCCAGGCCCTTCGGCCCGTGCAGGAACGCCGCGATGCCGATGCCCACGAAGCCGACCACGGCCGACACGTAGTACATCACCTTGTGCGGGTCCATGCCCAGGAACGTGCCGTGCGCGGCGTGTTCCTCTCCGCCGTGCGCAACCGCCTCGGCCGTGAACGCCGCAAAGCCCGGGTAGTACGCGGTCGAGTCCTTGATCATCCCCGCGACCCAGCCGCCCTTGTCGCCCAGGAAGTACAGCCCCGCCGCCGCGATCGACGCTGCCGCCAGCACCGCCAGCACGAGGTTGATCGCCCAGCCCGGCGCGTGCGGGTGGAACCCGCCGTCGCCATGGCCGTCGTGCGCATGATCGTCGTCGCCGTGATCATCGCCGTGGTGTTCATCACCCGGCTCGTAATGCACCGGCCCGACGAACACACGGAAAAAGACGCGGAACGTGTAGTACGCCGTCAGACCGGCGGTGAGCAGCAGGATCCAACCGATCGGCGCCATGCCCGGCGTGATGAACGACTCGGCGAGGATCATGTCCTTGCTGAAGTAGCCCGCGGTGAACGGGAACCCGGCCAGGTTCAGGCAGCCCACCAGCATCGCGATCGAGACGATCCGCCAGCCCGGCACCTTCGACAGACCGCTGAGCTTGCGAAGATCGAGCTGACCCGCAAACCCGTGCATCACGGCGCCGCAAGCCAGGAACAACGTCGCCTTGAAGAACGCGTGCGTCAGCACGTGGAACGCGCCGCCCACGCTCGTGAGCGCGGCCAGCCCGCAGAACATGTACCCGAGCTGCGACACGGTCGAGTACGCCATGATCCGCTTGATGTCGAACTGCGCCATGCCGATCGTCGCAGCCAACAGCGCCGTCAGCGCACCTACCCAAGCGACCACCGGCAACGCCCACTCGCTGAGCAGGAAGACGGGGAACATGCGGGCGATCAGGTAGACGCCCGCCGTCACCATCGTCGCAGCGTGGATCAGCGCCGAGACGGGCGTCGGGCCTTCCATCGCGTCGGGCAGCCAGACGTACAGCGGCAGCTGCGCGCTCTTGCCGAACGCGCCGATCATCAGCAGCACCGGGATCATCTGCGCGATCAACGGCACCTCGTCGACGTTGCCCGCCTCGATCGCCGCCAGATACCCCACCAGCTTGTCGCTGCCGAACAGCTCGGCGTATTCGATCGTGCCGAAGTGCACAAACGTCAGCAGCACACCGAGGACCAAACCCAGGTCGCCGATGCGGTTTACGATGAACGCCTTCTTCGCCGCCGCCACGGCCGCGGGCTTCTGATAGAAGTACCCGATCAACAGGTACGAGCACAGACCCACGCCCTCCCAGCCAAGGAAGAGCAGCAGCAGGTTGTCGCCCATCACGAGGCACGACATGCTGAACACGAACAGATTGAACGCCGCGAAGAACCGGCAGTACCCGAGCCCCACGTCGTGGCTCATGTACTCGCTGGCGTACAGCGCGATCATGGTCGCCAGGCCCGTGACGAACAGCATCCACAGGCACGTCAGGTTGTCCATGTAGAAGCCGAAGTTGGCCGACAGCCGTTGTCCTTCGCCCTCGCCCCAAGCCAGCCCAAACCACTCCCACCAAACGGTGACCTGCGCGCCCCCGCCCGGCAAGCCGTTCAACTGAAAGAACGCCAGCACCGTCGCGGCAAACGACGCGGCCAAACAGCCGACCGTCAGCCACGCGGGCAGTTTGCTCTTGACGCCGCCGATCGCGCACGCCGTCGCCAGCAGCAGACCGAGCATCGGCAGGAACGGGATCAGCCCGATCCACCAGGGACCGGCCATGTCCACGACGGGCGGCGCGTAGCCCGAAGCCGCCTCGGGCGCCGAGACGCTCAACGCGCCAAGCGCCCGGGCCACGCCCAGTTCCGCGATCGGTGTCAGCATCGTCACGACCGCGTCAGCCCTTCATCTCGTCCCACAGATCCGCGTCGAGCGAATCGCGGGTACGGAACAGCAGCACCACCAACGCCAACGCCAGCGCGGCCTCGGCCGCCGCCACCGTCAACACAAACACCACAAACGTCTGGCCCGTGTGCTCCAGGTAGTACCGGCTGAAGGCGATCAACGCCAAACCCGCCGCCTGGAACATCAACTCGGTGCACAAGAACATGATGATCAGGTTCCGGCGAGCCAGGAACCCGATCAGCCCGATGATGAACATCGCCGCCGACACAAACAGGTAGTGCGCCAGCGTCGTCGGCTGGAACGCATCGGGCATCGCCGACTGGGCAAACGTGAGGGTTCCGGCGAGAGACTCCATCACGAGCCACCCCCGTCAGCCGCGGAGGTATGGACCACCGGCAACGCCGCGGCCTGCTTGGCTTTCAGTTCTTCATCCACTTCCACTTGGCGTCGGCTCAGCACCGTCGCGCCCAGCATCGCCATCAGCAGAATCACACCCGCGATCTCGATCGACCCCGGCTGGTTCGCCAGCAGGTCGAACCCGACCATCTCCGTGTTCGTCGCCTCCAAAGATTCGGGCCAATCGAGCAGATCGAACGGCTCGCCCTCCTCGGACGAAGGCTCGACGAGGACCGTCCGCGCATCCGGGAAGATCATCGCCCGGCCGGTCTCCTCGTTCCGCTGGATCGACTGCTCGTCGGTGATCAGGCCCTCACGCCGAAGCGATTTCTCGACCTTGCCCGGCAACCGGGCGAGCACATCCGCTTCGGCCGTGGTCTGGAACGCGAGCTGCCCGCCCTTCGGGTTGGCCTCATCGCGTCGGTCCAGCACCCGGACGCCCTCAAAGAGCATCGTCGTGAGCAGCGCCAGCAGCACGAACCCGACCCCCGACGCGATCGCCGGCTCGCGGGCCGACGCGTCGTAGTCGCTCAAAGCGTCCGGTTGCTCCTCGCTCGGCGCCTGGGTCGCCAGCATGATCACAAACAGATAGGTAATCAGGATCGCGCCCGCGTAGATGATGACCAGGGCAAACGCCATAAACTCAGCACTGAGAATGAGATACAAGCCGCAAGACGACAGGATTGTCAGAATGAAGTAGAGCGCGGCGTAGACCGGCCGCGGGTGTGTGATCATCCGAAGCGACGCGGCCAACGCGATCGCCGCGAAGATGTAGAAATAGATGCTCGGGAGCATCGTGGGCGGGTTGTCCATCTCCGGCTGGTTCTGGAACGCCCCGATGCCGAGGCCCAGCAAGACCAGCCCGACCGCGAATCCGGCGATAGCGCCACCCAGAAGTTGGGGGTTCACCTTCTTGCGAGGCAAGGCCAGCCAAACACCGATCGCGCCGACGGCGCAGGCCGCATACAGCAAGAACGGATGGATGAGCTTGATCGGCGCCGCGAACTCGTACACCGTCGTTCCTCGCCACGCAGCGTGAAGGCTGCGCGTTTCCCTGCCGAATCCGCCCGATCCCCCGATGCGTTGTCCGTGGGCTCCGAACCGCGCGCGAGCCGAAGGATAGAGACACCCTCGCAGACCGGCAACCGAGCCGGCCCGCTTCGACCATCCTTTCCCCAAACCGTTTCCGTGCTCTGCGACCCGACCCGCCGCGAACCCGCCATGACCAACCCCTCCGAAACCGGTCGATCCCTTCCACCCGCCACCGGCTGGCGCGCGGCGGCGCCCAACGCCATCACCACCGCACGCCTTGGCCTCGCCGTCGCCTTTGTCGTGGTCCTCTCCCTGCCCGCCGTGAAGCCCGGCGCCACGGCGTGGCTCCTCAGCGCCGCCGGCATCTTCGTCGTCGCCGCCCTCTCCGACGCGCTCGACGGCTACCTCGCCCGCCGATGGAACGCCGTGTCCAAGTTCGGCCGCGTCATGGACCCCTTTGCCGACAAGGTCCTCGTGCTCTCCGCGTTCGTCCTGCTCGCGGGCCCCGCGTTCATCGTCATAGACGATGGCGTGCGCACACCGGCCTCGGGCGTCTATCCCTGGATGGTCGCCGTGATCCTGGCGCGCGAGCTGCTCGTCACCTCGCTGCGAGGCCTGCTCGAATCGCAGGGCCGTGACGCCTCCGCCCAGATCGCCGGCAAAGCCAAAATGGTCCTGCAATCGGTGGCGATTCCTCTTGTGCTGGTCTCGGTCGCCTTCGACCCGGCCGGCGCGCGCGCGGGTTGGATGACCGCGGTCAACCTCGTCGTTGTGCTCGTCACCGCGATCAGCGCGGCGCCGTACCTTCAAGCCGCTTTCGGCGCCGCCCCGCCCAACACACCGGAACAAGAGCCATGACCGAACCCCGAACCGCGCCCAAGTCTTTGTCATCCATGTCCGCGCCCGCCCGCGCCGCGGTCACCGTCTTCGGGCTGGGGCACATGCGACCCTTCCCGGGCACCTGGGGCTCGCTGCCGCCGGTCGGTCTGGGCATCGCGATGATCTTGGTCGGCCTCGGGCCGGCCGAAACGCCGTGGCTGTTCAAGGGCGTCATGCTCGCCGTCGCCGTGGTGTTCAGCCTCGCCTGTGTCGTGCTGGGCGAACAGTCCGAAGCGCGGTACCACGGCAAAGACCCGAGCCAGGTCGTCGCCGACGAGACCGCCGGCCAAGCGCTCGCCCTGGCGCTCTTGCCCGCCTCGGCCGCGGCGACACCCTTAATGGGTGTGTTCACCATGATCCTGGCCTTCTTCGCGTTCCGGCTGTTCGATATCACCAAGCCGCCGCCGGCCAGCCAACTCCAGCGTGTGCCCGGCGGTTGGGGCATCCTCTTGGACGATCTCTTCGCCGGCGTCTATGCCGCGGGTCTCGTTGCGCTCATGCTGCTGATTTCCGTGTAAGTCACTGGAGGCAGCTCACAGACAGACGAACACCCGGCTTGAGGGGCGCCGAACAGTGATGTGACATCGATGCCGTTTACGCGTGTCAACTGCGGCTTCCGCTCACCGCGGGACGCGCTCGCCAAGACCGAGCTCCCGCCGCGGGCCAGAACCCGCGACGCACTTTGACGTAATCTGTCGTGATCGGCGTGTTGGACAACACGCCGAGAGAGGGATTCGCCCATGACGATCGAACACCGACGCCTGATCGCACTCGCCGGCGCCGCGGCTTGCACGCTCGGCGCGTTGGCCGCATGCGACACGTCCGGGTCCGAGGGCGAGACCAACACCGATACCACGACCGATTCCACAACGGACAGCACGTCCACCTCTTCAGAGGCGCCGCAGAACGAGACGGCGCAAGGAGCCCGCGAGATGGTTGAACTCACCGCCGCCACGGCCGCCGATCGCGGCCTCCCGCCCGCGCGCATCGAAGTCGATGTCGCCGACACCGGCCTCAGCGTCTTCCCCAACCCAGCCGACAACACCTACGTCCAGCTCTCCGGCCCTCCCGGCGGCCCGCTGGGCGCCACGTTCGAACGCGTGACCGCGCAGGCGACGGAAGCGGGCATGCGCTCGCTCGCCGAGCTGCGCTTCGAGGGCCAGAGCCCCAGCGTCGGCACGTTCGAGATGGTCAACTTCGCAGGCGCCGAGCGCCCCGCGATCACCTGCGGCGTCGGCGAGGGCCCGGGCGCCGAGCACCACCTGCTCGTCCTCATGCCGCGCCCCGAAGGCGACACGGCATTGCTGTTCGATTTCTACACCGACGGCGGGGGCGCGACGCCCACGCCGTCGGCCATGCTCGCCGATGAGCGGTACGCCGCCATGTTCGCATCCGTCACCGTGCAGTTCGAGTGACGCCCACAACGGCGCCGAGGCATCGACGCCCGTTTCGTACGTCCCGCTGACCGGGACGCGATAAAAGGAAGGCCGCTATGAGCGACGCCCCCACCGACACCGCCAACGAAGTCCCGAGCGGCTTCCTCTCTTGGGCCGCCAAGCACCTCGGCTACAACGACAAGCCCAAGAAGAAGAAGCGCGTCAAGAAGGACCCCGAAGTCGTGGGCCCCGCGCAGCGCAAGCGCGCCGACGACCGGTACAAGTCGCTCAGCAAAGAAGACAAGACCGCCTACGACAAGCTCAAGAAGAGCGCCAAGAGCGACAAGGAAAAGGACTACCTCGACAAGGCCCTGGCCAGCCAGTACTCGGTCAAGGACATCGAGAAGTTCGCCAAGAAGATCAACGGCAAAGACGACAAGTGGATCCAGGACAACCTCAAGCTCACCGGCAACAGCAAGGGCAAGGGCGTCAAGCAGCAGTGGAAGCACTCCTGCAACGCCACCACCGTGCAGGCGATCCGCGGGCAGCTCGACCCGATCTACGCGCTCAAGCTCCACGAAGAGAACGCGGACATCACCGACGCCGATGACGCCGACGGCGACAAGAAGAACAAGAAGCTCGCCGACGAGCAGAAGAAGTGGCTCGAGAGCAAGACGGGCGGCACCGGGCACGCCGGCACGGCCGTGGACCGCGGCGCGGCGGGCGGCGCCGGGCGCTGGGCCGAAGACCTCATGAACAACATGTCCGACGTCACCGGCGTCGAATACTCCAACAAGCTCGTCGACGGCTCGACCTACAAGATCGCCGACGCGATCGCGGACATCGATAAGGGCCTCAAGGCTGGGCACCCCGTGCCCATCGTCATCGGCAAGCGCCAGGGCGACTACCAGCACTACGTCCTCGTCACCGGCTTCAGCGAGGACAAGAAGGGCTGGGAGATCCACGACCCATGGAGCGCCGACACCGTGATCCGAAGCCTCGACGACATCAAGGCCAACAAGATCAATCTCGCCGGCGCCAAGATGATCACCGCCCTCGACAACCCGAAGGCCAAATAGGCCAAGCAAGTAGGCCAAGAAGTCGCGCCACTCCGTTCCCAAGACCCGTACGCTCTAAACACAAGCCGATCCAGTCACCCGGCGACCTCACCCGAGAGACCGACCATGTCCGATCCCACCGATCACTCCGCCGAGGCCCAACTCACGCGAGACCGCCTCGCCGACATGCGCCCCCTCAACTTCATGCGCGGCCAGGGGCCGACCACAGACGAGGGCAAGCCGCGCACCGACCTCGGCGGCGCCTTCGCCAGCGCCGCCTGCGTCACCTTCGAGCAGGGCGAACTCGCGCCCCAGGAACTCGGCACGACCTACGAAGCGATCAAGCAGTGCCTCCAGATCAGCGACGTGAAAGACCCCGGCGCCCGCTTCCGTGCGGCCGTGGATCACGCGCTCGATGTCATCGGCGAACTGCTCCAGAAAGAGCCCAACGACGAACTCGTCGACTGGATCTACGACTGGTTCCCGCTCATCGACTCCGACGCGGCGATCGAAGGCTTCCACCAGCACATGCGGGCCGTGGTGACGCAATACACCGTCATCGCCGGGCTCAAGTACGCCCAGTAACCGCGTCGGCTGTTCAGGCAATCAACCCCAAGGGGCGAGCTCAATGCTCGCCCTGTTTTGTGCGCACAAGGCGAACGAGATTCCCGCAGGGGCTCCAACGCAATACCGCGCATAACGACGTCGCGCAAAAACAAGGACGCCCCAGCACGAAGGCCGGGACGCCCCACGAGATCTCTCAATCTTCCAACGTCCGACGCGTACTCGCGTGGACAGCTACTTCGAGAGCGTCTTTTCGAGCACATCCAACGCCGACTGGGCCGCCTTCTTGATGTTCACCTTGGTGAACGGGTTGCTGTCCAGCCCCTTCACCATCGGATCCGTTTTGACGTACCGCGCGTAGTCGTTGATCTGATTCATCGCCTGCTTCTGGAACTTGGCCGCCTCGTCGCCGCCGGCGTTCGCGGCCTGCTTGAGCGTCTTGGACAGATCGTCGCCCAGCTTGTCGAGCACGGAGTCCAACTGCTTGACACTCTTGACCAGCCCCGCGGTGTCATCGACGCCGCGCATCTCGGTCACGATCGCCTTCTTCAGCTTGTCCACGTCTTTGCTCAAGAGCTCACGCGTCTTGTTCCACGCGGCCTCGGCCTGCAGGAACTTTTCAGACGACACCGCGGGCGCTGCCTGCGGTTCCGGAGCCTGCTGCGACGCGGCGCCGGCCGGCATCGATTCTTCCTCTTCTTGGTTGATCGGGCCCGCCGGCGCGTCGTCCACGCCCGTGTCGTCGTCGTCATCGTCGTCGAAGTCCATCTCCTTGATCGCCGCGACCTGCTTGAGCTCGGTTTCCAGGCTCTTCAGCCCCCCGCGCTTCTTCACAAGGTTGCGCAGGCCCTTGACCTGCTTGTCCGCGAACGGCTTGTCCGTCTCGAACACCAGCACGCCCGAGTCCTTGTCGTACTCGCACGTACCGAGGTAGGCCTTGGGCGACTTCGACGCCGCCTTGGCTTCCTTCATCATGCTTTTGGGGATGCGCTTCTTCGAGAGGAACAGGTAGTGCTCCTCCAGCTTCGAGCCCGCCGCGAACAGATAGTTCCGGGGCTTCTTCTTCGCGATCTTGAGCGCCGCTGTCAGTTCTTTACCGTCGAGACCGGCCATGTCGTACTCCTCACGTGTGCTGGTCCGCGGAGCCCACGTTCTTTCAGTTTACAGCGAACCCGCCGCGCGATCACGCGCAGCGTCGGCTCTCGAATCCAACCGAGAGCCCGTTCCAAACAACAGACGCGGCCTTCGACGCTCATCCCCATCACCGAGCGCCGTCCAACACGACCTCAGACCCGCCGGTCCAGCAACCGGTAGCTCACCGCCTCGGCGATGTGCTGGACTTCCAGCCGGTCCGCGCCGCCTTCCAGATCCGCGATCGTCCGCGATAACCGGCGAACTTTGTCGTACGCCCGCGCCGAGAGCCCCAGTTCTTGCATCGCCCGGCCGAGTAGGGACTCGGCCGGCTCGCTCATCGGCGCCCAGCGGTCCAGCTCACGCCCGGTCAGCCTCGCGTTGACCTTGCCCGGCCCCTGCCGCGCCGCCTGCAACGCGCGGGCCGCGAGCACCCGCTCACGCATCGAAGCGGTGTCCTCGCCCAACCGTCCCTCGGCAGAACTGTCCGCGCCGGCAACCTCGCGCAGTCGCTCCCAAGGGACCGCCGGTGCTTCCACGTGCAGGTCGATCCGATCCAGCAACGGCCCGGACAACCGAGCCAGGTACCGCTCCATCGCGCGGCGCGACGAGCCGCCGGACTGCTCCAATCCCGTGTCGCCCTTCGGCGTCGGGTTCATCGCCGCGATCAGCATGAAGTCGGCCGGGAACCGCACCGTCGATTGCGACCGCGCGATCGTGACGACGTGGTCCTCCAGCGGCTGCCGCAACGTCTCTAAGACAGCCCGCGGAAACTCGGGCAGCTCATCGAGGAACAGCACGCCCTTGTGCGCGAGCGAGATCTCCCCCGGCCGGGGCACCACGCCGCCGCCCACCACGGCCGCCGCCGAAGCCGTGTGGTGCGGCCGACGCACCGGACGGGTCGTCACCAACCCGCCTCGGCCGTTGCCCGTATCCGAACGCAAGGCCCCCACCGCCGAGTGGATCCGAGTGATCTCGATCGCTTCCTCGGGCGTCAACGGCGGCAGGATGCCCGGCAGCGCGCGCGCCATCATCGTCTTGCCCGATCCCGCCGGTCCCAACAAAAGTGCGTTATGAGAACCCGCCGCCGCAACGGTCAGCGCACGCTTCACCGCCTCTTGCCCGCGCACCTCGCCGAAGTCCACCGGCGCGGACGCCTCGTTCAGCAGCACGTTCAGATCCGGCGGCGGCTCGGGCTCGATCTCGAGCTGCCCGCGCAGCAGACCCACGAGTTCTCCGAGCGAGCCCACGCCGAAGACCTGCACCTCCCGCACCACCGCGGCCTCGGACGCGTTCTCCTTCGGCACGATCACCGCCGGCAAGCCCCGGTCGCGCGCGCACGACGCCAACGCCAACGCCCCGCGGATCGGCCGAACCCGGCCGTCCAACGCGAGCTCCCCCGCCAGCACCGCCCGCCGAACGTCGATCGGCCCGCCCGTGTCCCGCGGCGAGATCACGCCCGACGCCGACAGCAGCCCCACCGCGATCGGCAGGTCGTACGCCGGTCCTTCTTTACGCACGTCCGCCGGCGCCAGATTGATCAGCAACCGACCGATCGGCCACGCGTACCCGGTGTTCGTCAACGCCGACCGCACCCGCTCCAGCGACTCTTTGACCGCCGCGTCGGGCAGCCCGACGATCGTCTCTTTCTGCAAGCCCGATTCGTCGAGATCGACCTCGACCTCGCACCGCTCGGCGTCCACGCCGGCCAGCAGGTATGAATGGATGCGCGAGAGCATCGAAACAGCATACCGAACAAACTGCGATACTGCGAATGAGGCCCAAGTATGGCCCCGCGCGGAGAACCGACATGCCCAGCCGATCCAGACGTTCGTCGCACCAGCAACCGGGGACCCGCGTGCTTGGTTGGCTGGCCGCCGTCCTGCCCTTTGTTGCCAGTTGGGCTCAGGCCAGTTCGGCTCAGGCCGAGCCGCCCCATGACGAAGCCGGGCCGCTCCGCCTCGCGGTCATCGGGTTCGTCCACGGGCACGTCGAGGGCGCCCTTTGGAACGCCCGCGACCGCGACGACATCGAGATCGTGGGCGTGTGGGAACCGAACCAAGCGCTCTTCGATCGGCTCGCCGCCAAGTACGGCCTCGACCCGAGCCTGCGCCACGATGACCTCGGCGCGATGCTGGACGCGACCAAACCCCACGCCGCCTCGGTGATGACGAGCACGCGCGACCACCTGATGGCCGTCCGCGCCTGCGCCCCCCGAGGCATCCACACGCTTGTCGAGAAGCCCCTCGCGATCACGTCCGACGAAGCCCGCGAGATAGCCGACCTCGCCGCGACACACAACGTCCACGTCCTCACCAACTACGAGACGAGCTGGTACGCCTCCGTCCGCGCCGCGCACGCCATGACGCGTCCGGGTGAGCCCCACGCGACCATCCGGCGCGCTGTGTTCCGCCACGGCCACAAGGGACCCAAGGAAATCGGTTGCGGCGAAGAGTTCCTCGAATGGCTCTGCGATCCAGAGGCCAACGGCGCTGGCGCGCTCTACGACTTTGGCTGTTACGGCGCCAACCAGATGACCTGGCTCATGAACAACCAACGCCCCACAAGCGTCCACGCCGTGGCGCACACACTCAAGCCCGATCTCTACCCGCGGGTCGATGACGACGCCACGATCGTGCTGACCTATCCCACCGCGACCGCCGTGATCCAGGCGTCCTGGGCCTGGACGCACGACAACAAAGAAACTGACCTACACACCGAGGGCGGTTCCATCCATTGCGGCAAGTGGTCCGAGTTGACGGTCCGAGCGCCCGACCAAGCGCCAAAGGAAGTCCGCCCGCCGGACCTGCCCGGCACGCACGCCAACGAGTGGACGCACCTGCGGCGTGTCGCGCTTCTGGGCGATGCGCCCGATCCGCTGGCGTCGCTCGAGAACAACCTGATCGTGGTCGAGATCCTCGAAGCCGCACGAGAGTCGGCACGCGCCGGGCGGGCGGTTCTTCTGGACACGCCGTAGACGACCGCGGTCCAACGAACCCTCGGCGACCGACGGCGTAGGCGAATCAGACCACCCACGGAGACCCCATGCCCTACGTCAACATCCGCATCACCCCCGGCGCCACGCCCGAGCAGAAAGCCGAACTCATCGGCGACGTCACGGCCAGCCTCGTCCGAGTGCTCGACAAGAAGCCGGAGCAGACGCACATTGTCATCGATGAGATCGCCGAGGAGAACTGGGGTTTCGCGGGCGTGCCGACGAACGTGTACCGCCGGGCCGCCGCCGAATCGGAACGCGGCCCAAGCTAGTCCTCCGGTTCGATCGTCCCCGTCAGCCGCTCACCGCAGTCCTTGCAGTAGTGGGCATCTTCGTCGTGCCCCGCGTGTCCGCAGGACGGGCAGACGCGCTCGATACGAGGCCGTTTAGGCGGGCCCTTGGCCACGATCTCGGCCGACAATATCCCGGTCGGCACGATGATCATCGAATAGCCCAGCAACACCAGCACGGCCGTTGCGGCCTTGCCGATGCTCGTGCCGGGCGTGATATCGCCGTAGCCGACGGTCGTCATGGTGATGATCGCCCAGTACATCGCTGATGGCATCGACTCGAACGCTTCGTTGCCGCCTGGCGAGTTCGACTCGACCACGTGCATGACCGCGCTCATGATGACGACGATGATCGTGATGGTCGTGATGAAGACGGCGATCTTGTGCCGAGTCTGGTAGAGCGCATCGCGCAGCGCCGTGGCCTCGCTGAGGTAGCGAGCGAGCTTGAAAACCCTGAAGACCCGGAGCAAGCGCAGCAGCCGCACCACCAGCAGCCGCTCGCCGCCCGGAACGATCAGCCCTATGAACGCGGGCAGGATCGAGAGCAGGTCGATGATACCGAAGAAGCTCAACGCGTATTTCAGCGGCCGCCGCGCGACCATCAGCCGCGTGAGGTACTCAGCCGTGAACAGCCCGGTGAACAGCCACTCGATGACCCAGAAGACCATCGCCGCGGGCTCGTCCCGCGCCTGCGGCAGCGTGCTGACGATCACGACGGTGACCGAGAGCAGGATCGCGATGATCAGCCCGATGTCGAACAAACGCCCCGCGCGGGTCTCGGCGCCGAAGATGATCTCGTGCACCCGGTCGCGCCAGCCCCGATCCGAATGTCTGGGCTCGCCGCCCGGCGCCTCGCGCATCGCCCGCCCAGTCTACCCGCCGCACGGTTCGGCCCGATCGGGCATGATGCCCGCATGACCGCCGCACCCGAGCTCACCGGCTTCTCGATCATCGCCGGCGAAACCGCCCACCGCGAGCAGGCCGCCGGCGCCGACGCCTTCCGCGCCTACGCGCCCCAGACCGGCCGCGCGCTCGACCCGCCCTTCCATCCCGCGACCGACAGCGACGTGGACGACGCCTGCGCCGCCGCGTGGACGGCCTTCGCCGAGTTGCAGGCGCGACCGCCCGAGGACCTCGCCCGCGTGCTCGATTCGATCGCCGACAACATGCGCGCGCTCGGCACGTTCCTGATCGCGACCGTCGCCGCCGAGACCGGCCTGCAGACCAGCCGGGTCGAGTCCGAGCGGGACCGCGCGGTCTACACGCTGCGCCTGTTCGCCGACGTCGCCCGCCGGGCCGACTGGACCGACGCGATCATCGACCTGGCCGATCCGCACCGCGCGCCCCGGCCCCGGCCCGACCTCCGCCGCGCACTCCGCCCGCTCGGGCCCGCCGCCGTCTTCGGCGCCTCGAACTTCCCCCTCGCCTACGGCGTGCCGGGCGGGGACACGGCCTCGGCGTTGGCCGCCGGGTGCCCGGTCGTCATCAAGGGTCACCCCGCGCACCCGGCGACGGGCGAGCTCATCGCCCGCGCGATCAGCGACGCGGTCCAGTCCACGGGCCTGCCCGCGGGCGTGTTCAGCTATCTCGTCGCCGGCGGCCGACGCGAGCACGCGATCGGCGAACGGCTCATCGCCAACCCGTGCATCCGCGCGGTCGGCTTCACCGGCTCCTACGAGGGCGGCATGGCGATCGCCGAGCTCTCTCGCCGTCGGCCCGACCCCGTCCCGGTCTACGCCGAGATGGGCTCGTGCAACCCGGTCGTGCTGCTGGAAAACGCGCTGGCCGAGAACGCAGAAACGATCGCCGACGACCTGGCCCGCGCCATCCTCGGCTCTTCAGGCCAGCAGTGCACCTGCCCGGGGCTGATCTTCGCCAGGCGCAATGCCGCGACCGAGCGGTTCATCGATCGGCTCGAGGCGCGCATGGGCGCCGTCGAGGCCGCGCCCATGCTCAGCCCGCACGTCCGCGCGACCTACATGCGCCGCGTCGAGCAGACCGCCGCCATCCGCGGCGTCGACCTGCGCGTCGGCGAAGCCAAAAGCCCGCCCAGGCCGCCGCTCGTCGGACGGTTCGCCTCTTCCGAGACCGGCCCGGCCGACCCGATCACCGCCAAGCCGGCGATCTTCTCCACCGACGCGATCACGTTCCGCCAAAACGCCACGCTGCACGACGAGTCCTTCGGCCCGTCCACCCTGCTTGTGCTCTCGGCCAGCGAGACCGAGTTCCTCAACGCGATCGCGTCGGTGCAGGGCGCCTTGGTCGGCGCGATCTACCGCAGCCGCGACGACCAGCCACTGGCCGACACCGTCCGATCCGTGCTCGAACAGCGTGTCGGCCGGCTCGTATTCAACGGCGTCACAACCGGCGTCGAGGTCGCCCACGCCATGGTGCAGGGCGGGCCCTTCCCCTCGACCAACCACCCCGAGACCAGTGCCGTAGGTCACACCGCGATCCGCCGATGGGCCCGCCCGGTCTGCTATCAGAACGCCGACGACGCCGACCTGCCGCCCGTGCTGCGCGACGCCAACCCGCTCGGCGCCGCCCGGCTGGTCAACGGCCTGCAAACCCGCGAACCGCTCAGCCGACCGGTGTAACGGGCTCCAAAGGTCCGGCTCGCCTGTAACGAATCGGATCCGGAACCCGCCTCGCGGCGTGCTGAGGCGTTCGGTCGCGCCGATGTTGCGCTCCGATCGCCCTTCCAACCGATAATCGCACGATGGCTCAACGCTCACGCCGTGCTATCGCTGCGCCCGCCGAGGAGATCGATCGGCGC
>JBCBZM010000142.1:0-3766 GCA_039815345.1 Planctomycetota bacterium
CTCGCAAGGCAACATTGTAGCCGCGGGCGGCTCACGTCCAACGAACTTCCGATCCCTCGGCCGACGTTTCACACAATCACCCACGCCGTCGACTGGCCGAGTGATGCCCAGAGAGCGCCCAACAGAGACACGGGCTTCGACCCCAATACAAGGGGATCGCGGACTGGCGCCAGCCGCTAATCTGCCGCGATGACCGACGCCGCTGCTCATTCCGATGCTGCCTTCCCCAATCGTGCGTCGGGCCCGACGGGGGAGGGCGTGCCCCGACGTGAGGTACTCCGGGCTCTTGGCCTGGGCGCCGCTGGTGTGGGTGGGCTTTCGGCTGGCGCCGCCCGGGCCGGCGGGCAGACCGCTGCCGAAGACTGGACCGCCGAGGCCATCGCCCACGCCGAGCGAGCCGCGGGTGTGCGGTTCACCGACGAAGAGCGGGCCCAGTTCGCGGGCGATCTGACCGAGCAGGTCGCGGGGT
Source organism: Planctomycetota bacterium (assembly GCA_039815345.1). Lineage (GTDB taxonomy): Bacteria > Planctomycetota > Phycisphaerae > Phycisphaerales > UBA1924 > JBCBZM01. The sequence goes on from JBCBZM010000142.1 coordinate 470, forward strand.
TCCGGGCGCGAAGAAGTTTCACGCTGGACAACCAAACGGCGCCCGCGACGGTCTTCAACCCGCTGCCCAAGCGTTGGGAGGGCCCCGCGCTGCGTGACCGTGTTGTTCGGACCGATGCCGCGGCTAAGCCGCTGCCAAGCGACGACGCCTCAATCGCGTTCGCGCCGGTGACCGAACTGGCCCGGTGGATCGAGTCCCGTGCGATCACTAGCGAGCGACTCACACGTATCTACTTGGATCGGTTGCGGAAGTTCGGGCCGAGGCTGGAGTGTGTCGTGACGCTCACCGCCCAGCGTGCGATCGCGTCGGCGAAACGGGCCGACGCCGAGATCGATTCGGGCTCGTACCGCGGCCCGCTGCACGGCATCCCGTGGGGCGCCAAGGACCTGCTCGACACGGCCGGCACGCCCACGACCTGGGGCGCGGCGCCGTACCGCAACCGCAAGGGCGAAGCCGATGCGCACGTGGTGCGTGCGCTCGAAAGCGCCGGCGCGGTGCTGGTCGCCAAGCTCTCGCTCGGCGCGCTCGCCTACGGCGATATCTGGTACGGCGGGACGACGCGCAACCCTTGGGACACGAGACAGGGTTCGAGCGGATCGAGCGCGGGCTCGGCCTCGGCGACCGCGGCCGGGCTGGTGGGCTTCAGCCTCGGCACCGAGACGTACGGCTCGATCATCAGCCCGTGCATGCGCTGCGGCACGACCGGGCTGCGGCCCACCTTCGGCCGCGTCGGGCGATCGGGCGCGATGGCGCTGTGCTGGTCGCTCGACAAAATCGGACCGATCACACGCAGCGTCGAAGACGCGGCGCTCGTGCTCGGCGCCATCTCCGGTCAAGACGCCGACGACCCGAGCCACATCGAAAGACCGTACGAGTTCGATGCGAGCGCGGGCGTGCGGGGTCTGCGTGTCGGCTACCGCGAGCGGTGGTTTGCCGGACCGAACGCCGAAGACCGCGCCGCGCTGGATGCGCTGCGCGACGCGGGCGCCGACCTGGTGGACCTTGACGCCGCGGGGATCGCGCCGCCGGAGGACTGGCCGTACGGGTCGTTGCTGACGATCCTGTTCGCCGAAGCCGCCGCGGCGTTCGAAGATCTCACGCTGACCGACCGCGACGACGAACTGCTCTGGCAGGAGCCTCAGGCGTGGCCGAACACGTTCCGCCGGACGTGGCTGGTCCCGGCGATCGAGTTGATCCAGGCCGATCGGCTGCGTCGGCGGGTGATGGAGATGATGCACACGCTGTACGAACGTGTGGACGTGCTCGTATCGCCGAGCTTCGCCGGGCGGCTGTTGTTGATCACGAACATGACCGGGCACCCGGCGCTGATCGTGCGGCGCGGGTTCGATAGCGAGGGCCGACCGCGGGGCGTGACGCTGTGGGGCGGGCTGTTCAACGAGGGCCGGCTGTGCAACGCGGGCGTGGCGCTCGAGCGCGCGTTCGGCGTGCACGAGCGACGGCCGCCGGGTTTCTAGGGCTAGGGCGTTTGTTGGCTAGGGCGTTTCTTCGACGGGCGCCGTCATATCGCGCATGTGCTCGAACGGGAAGGCCTCGGGGGAGAGCCGCCCGTTGATCATCGCGCCGCCGGGCAGGGGCGTGTACATCTCGATACTGATCTGGCTGATCGGCACGGGGATGGTTTTGCTGATGCTCGATCCATCGTTGGACATTGTCAGCGAGGCCATGACCATGACGGGCACGCCGTCGGGCACGTGCTCGAGCGGTTTCTTGTCGGGGTCGACGCCGCCGGCGAGGAAGAGCATGCGCCGGTGCGTGGGATGGGCGTACCAGCGGCGCGCGGCTTCGGCGTCCTCGAACCAGGCCATGATGACGTTCTTGCCGCTGCGCATCTGAGCCGCGTCGGCGCCGAGGCAGCCCTCGGTTTCGAGCAGACCCTTGATGAGCATCTCGCCCATGCCGCCCGCGCCCCCTCCACCACCTTCACGCTGGGGCTGAGCGAGGGCCCAGGCCGAACCGGCCGCGATGATGAAGCCGCACGCCGCGGCGGTGATCCACCCGTGCTTTTTGCAGGACGGTCTATTGCGGGATGCCGATTTCAAGCTGCCGAGTCGCATGGCCGCGGTCTCCGATCGCCCACCGGGAATAGCCTACACGGATCCGGCGATCGCACGGCTGCGATTTCGTCTGACCCAGAACGAGAAGAGTGCACGGAGATTCTCATGGACACGTTCGAAGCGATCTACGGCCGCCGATCCATCAAGCAGTACGACCCGGATTTCACCATCCCCGCCGACGATGAACGCAAGCTGCTCGAAGCGGCGATCCAGTCTCCCACCAGCTTCAACATCCAGCACTGGCGGTTCGTGGTTGTGAAAGACCCCGAGCTGCGCGAACAGATCCGTGCCAACGGCAACGACCAGGCGCAGATGACCGAGGCCTCGCTGCTCATCGTGATGACGGCTGATGTCAAGGCGTGGCAGAAGGACCCGCAGCGCTACTGGCAGCACGCGCCCAAGGACATCGCCGAACTGCTTGTGAACTGGATGGGCCCGTTCCACGAGGGCAAAGAGCGTCTGCAACAGGACGAAGCGCAGCGCTCCATCGGCATGGCGATGCAGACCATCATGCTCGCGGCCAAGGCGATGGGGTACGAATCGTGCCCGATGATCGGCTTCGACCACGAGAAGGTCGCCGAGTTGATCAACCTGCCGGCCGACCACTGCATGGGCCCGATGATCGCGGTCGGCAAGGGCATCAAGGACGCGTGGCCCAAGCCCGGCCAACTCGCGCTCGACGAGGTTGTGATCACCGACCGGTTTGCCCCTTGAGTATGCTCGACGCTTTGCGAAAGGGTTGACCATGATCCGCGCCTACGCAGCCAACCAAGCCGGTGGCGACTTCGAAGCGTTCGAGTTCGACCCCGGCGCCCTCGGGCCCGATGAGGTCGAGATCGCCGTCACGCACTGCGGCGTGTGCCACAGCGATCTCTCCATGCTGCAGAACGACTGGCACATGACGCAGTTCCCGTTCGTGCCCGGGCACGAGGTCTCGGGCACGGTCGCCGCGATGGGCGAGCGCGTCTCGCACCTGCATGTCGGCCAGCGCGTCGGGCTCGGGTGGTTCAGCCGATCCTGCCTGACATGCCGAACGTGCATGGGCGGAGATCACAATCTGTGCGCCCACAACGGGCAGACCATCGTCGCGCGGCACGGCGGCTTCGCCGACCGCGTGCGCTGCCAGTCCGCCTGGGCCACACCCCTGCCCGAAGCGCTCGACCCCACCACCGCCGGCCCGTTGTTCTGCGGCGGGATCACCGTGTTCAACCCGATCGTGCAG
>JBCBZM010000132.1:0-6041 GCA_039815345.1 Planctomycetota bacterium
ACATATCGCGGCCTTGGTGTCGCCCGGCGGGTCGCCGGCGGGGGTGATGGACCCGGGTTTCGGCCCGGGCGGGTGCTCAGTGGACTCTGTGGATCGGGTGTTGCGGCGTCAGGCTTCGACGCGCTGCATGAATTCCTTGATCGATTCGACGATGCGCTCAGCGGTGCGGACGTTGACAAAGCCCGCGTCGGCGTCGATTGGGGGCTTTTCGCCGGTGCGCACGGCGTTGAGGAACGCGGTGATCTCGAGCTCGAGCTGGTCGGCGGGCTCGATCTCGAGCTCCTCGTAGTTGACCAGTTCCTGCCAGTTCAGGTCCGAGAGGTCGGCGCCTTCGCGGAGCTGCTCGGTGATCTCTTGGCGCTGGATCTCGTTGGCGGTGCGGCCGATGACGACGCCTTTTTTGGCTCCGTAGTCGATTTTGATGTAGCCGCCCTCACCCGTGATGCGGGTGACGCGCTCGGTCTTGAAGGCGAGGCGGCTCGCGGAGACGTTGGCGACGCAGGGGCCGTGCTCGGTCTCGAAGGTCAGGCGGGCGTTGCAGATGTCCTCGTGCTCAGTGACGACCGAGACGCCGTGGGCGGAGATCTCGACGGGCTCGCGACCGCCCATGAGGTTCAGGACGACATCGATGTCGTGGATCATCATGTCCATGACGACGCCGACATCGACCGAGCGGAAGGTCATCGGGCTGACGCGGAGAACCTCGACAAAGCGGGGCACGATGTTCATGCCCTTCTCGCCGAGCTTTTTCATCGCGAGGACGGCGGGGTTGAACCGCTCGATGTGACCGACCATGAGCGTGGCACCGGTGGCCTCGGCCATCGCCTTGATGCGAAGGGCGGTGTCGGCGTCCTGGGCGAGGGGCTTTTCGATCAGGCACGCGACGCCGGCATCGAGGAAGGGCTTGGCCGCAGCCTCGTGGTAGACGGTCGGCACGGCGATCGTCACCGCGTCGACGCCGGCTTCGAGCAACTCTTCGGGCGTCGAGAACGCTTTGCAGCCGTGGGTCTCGGCGGCGAGTTCGCGGCGGTCTTCGTCGGCATCGACGACACCGACGAGCTCGGTGCCCTCCATCTGCGCGTAGACGCGTGCGTGGTGTCGGCCCATTCGTCCGACGCCGACGGCGCCGCAGCGGAGGGTGCGCGGTGGAACAACCGCGCCCGTCGCGTCGTTGTCGGCGGGTGCGGTGGTCTGGTCCGGTGCGGCCATGAGCGGTGTCCGGTCTTGGGTAAGAGGAGGCGACGGTTGCCCCTGGGGCACGCGTCGAATCAGCGGGGTGGGTGTTAGCCGGCGGCCTCGGTGAGGGCGGCGGACAGGTCGTCCTTGCTCGTCAGGCCGACGAACTTCTTCACGGGCTCGCCGCCCTTGAAGAGGATGACGGTCGGGATCGCCGAGATCGCGTAGTTGACCGCGGTGTTGCGGTTCGCGTCGGTGTCGACCTTGCCGACCTTGACCTTGCCGTCAAAGTCAGCGGCGACCTGCTCGATCGTTGGTGCGAGCATGCGGCACGGCATGCACCACTCGGCCCAGAAATCGACGAGGACCGGGGTTTCTGCCTTGAGGACTTCGGCGTCGAAGTTGTCGTCGGTGAACTCTTTGACCATATCGCTCGCCATGATGGCTCCTTCACAACATTCGGCGCCGTCCGGACAATCTGTCTCGCCCGGCCCTATTTGCCCGAGCATGGTACGGCGCATCGGGACGGGAGTGAACCGTGCGGGCGGTCGGTGTATTCCGGGCCGGGATTTGGGTGATTTAGGGGTTCGGCCTGCCGAGGGTCGAGGCACGTCGATGCGGGAAGCCCCCATCCACGGCAAACGCCGCGTCGAGGGTTCGACGGTGGGCCCGGACATCGTGGACGCGAAAGAGGCGGATGCCCAGGGTGAGCTGGACGACCGCCAGGGCAAGGCTGCCCTCGAGGCGGTCGGTCGGCGGGGCGGGCCGGGCCGGGTCGCGGTCCGGATCGAGTTCTGGGTCTTGAACTCGGGCGACGAAGCTCTTCCGGCTTGCGGCCCCGAGGAGTGGGCGGCCGAGTGTGACAAGGTCCGGGGTGCCGTGGATGAGGGCGAGGTTTTGCTCGACGGTCTTGCCGAATCCAAGGCCCGGGTCGAGGACGACGGCTTCCGGGGCGATGCCCGCGGCGGTTGCGGCCCTGAATCGCTCGGCGAGCGCGGTGCGCACGGCGTGGACAACGCCGCCCGGATAGTCGGGTGGGCGTTTGTACTGATCGGAATAGGAATCGGCCTCGGGTGTTCGTAGGCGGTGCATGAGGATGACCCCGACGCGGCGCTCGGCGGCGAGGGGGAGCATCTGTGGGTCTTCGGTGCCACCGGAGACGTCATTGATCGCATCGGCTCCGGCGTCCAATGCAGATTCGGCGACGGCGGCCCGGGTGGTGTCAATGGTGATCGGCGCGTCGATGCCGGCATCGCGGATCGCTCGGATGGCGGGCACAACACGGGCAATCTGGTCGGGGATGTTCACGCGGGCCGACCCGGGCTTGGTCGATTCGCCGCCGATGTCGAGCAGGTCCGCGCCCTCGGCGACAGCTTGGTGCGCACGAGCCGCGGCGTGCTCGGGGTCAAGGGCCAGCCCGCCGTCGGAAAAGCTGTCGGGCGTGCTGTTGATGATCGCCATGACTCTCGGCCGATCGAGCGCAAGAGAACGCCCCGGGCGCAGGGCCCAGGGCGTGGTGGAGTGCGGTGTGGTTGCCGGCCCTTCGCTCACGCTCGGGGCTCCTTATAGGAAGTAACGTTTAGAACGGGGGTGCGCCGGCGCCGCCGTCGTTGCCGCCGCCGAAGTCGTCTTCGGGCGCGAACTGGGCGAGGAAGCCGATGACGTCGCCAGGCACGAAAGCACGGACGGCGAACGCGCCGTCGCCGGTGGTGACACCCACGCCGACCGGGGCCATCTGGTCGGCGGGCTGGAACTCGTCCTGCATGCCCATCATGACGAGGAAGGGTCCGACGGCGTTGGCGATCTGGTCGGCGGCGACGTAGATCTGGGCCGACGCATCTTCGGGCAGCTTGCCGCGGGTGAGCTGGAAGCCCGCGGCCGCATCGATCGCGGGGGCGTCGCCGCGCGAAGCGTTGACGGTGCGCTCAAGCAGTTGCGAGTTCTTGGAGACGGTCATGAACAACCCGTCGCCCGCGTCGGCGATGAAGCCGTTGGGCCCGCCGGTGAAGCCGAACATCATCTGCTGGATCATCGCGGGATCACCCAGCGGGCCGAGGCCCGCGGCGGCCGGGGCATTGGCATCCATCGTCGTCGAGACCGCATAGATATCCGCGTCGAGCCCGGCGATCTGCTGAGCGCCGGCTTCGTGTGTGGTCGCGTACTTGACGCCCGCGGCTGCGGTGCCGTTGGCCTCGAGCATGCCCTTGCGGATGTCCTCGCGTGCCGACTTGGTGTCTTCGACGCGGTAGTAGGCGACCGAGTTGGCAAAGATGCCGCCTCCGCCGAGGGCCGGGGCGGTGCCGATCGCACCGCTGAACCCGCTGGCGTCGCTGAGTGATTCAAAGCCAAACGTTGGCTGCGAACCAGCGCCCTGAGCCTCGGCTATCGCCTGCATCTGCGTGTTGAGCTTGTCGGCCCCTTCGAACAGTGTCTTCAGGCCGGGGTTCGTGAGGTCCACGCCGCCGGCGACCAAGAAGTCCATCCGCGGGAGGTTGTCGACGAGCTCGTCCGAATCACCCGAAGCGGCGAACAGCTCGCCGAGCTGCGAGCCTTCCTTGAACTGCGCCGACAGATCGAACGCGACGCCGTCGGCCGAGACATCGAGACCGACAAAGCCGGCCGAACCGTCACGCAGGAAGTTGGTCGCGACGACCTTGAGCTCGGCGACCACGTCGTTAATCGCGGGGCCGCCGCCCATCGCGGCGAGGAACTGGGCCTGCTGCTCGAGCTGGGCAAGGCCCTGCTGCATCGCCGGGGCGAGCGATTCGATGTTCGCGACGACGATCGCGTCGGCCGAGCCGGCGAGATCATCACCCGCGGCCCCCATGCGGGCCTCGTGCGCACCCATCTGACCCTTTGCCCCGTCGAAGTTCGCGACCAGGTCACGGTCGGCCCCAACTACGGCGTACCCATCGAGATCGCGGATATGCACCACGTTGCCGAACAGGTCAAGCGACAGCACGCCGCCTTCCATCTCGGGGTTCTGACTCGAGATGAACGGGCCCTCGGCGAAGGCAGCGAAGTCGGTGATCGGCAGGATGCCCACACCGTCCATGGGCGGGGGGGCGCCCGGGGCGCCAGCCTCACCGGTCGGCATCAGCACGACCGCGGCCGAGCCGGCGGCGTTCATGCCGGGCTGACTGATGAAGAGCTGCACAACTCCGATCTGCGCGAGGCCCGCGCCGACTTCCGGCGGCAAGCTGTCGCCGTGGGCCGCGGTGAACGCGGTGATGTCGGTCAGCATCGACTGGAGGTTCGGGATCGCGATGAACATGCCGGTGTCGGCCGGGATGCGGTCAACGACACCGGGCGCACCGGCAAGGGCGGAGGTCGCCGAGACGGCGAGGCCGGCAAGACCGGCAACAAGCGGCAAACGGAGGGCGGTCGCGGTCATCAGAGTTCCTTTCGTACCCGAACCGAACCAAGGCCGGTGCCGGGGGGCGTCGAGCCGATTTTCCGAGACGGACGATAGCACGCAAAGCCCGCCCGCCCCGCACCGAGCGGGGACGCACGGGTCCCGGAGATCTACAGAACATCATCGTTCCGGGTTCGACCGTGGCAATTTCAGGATGCGGCCCGAAAGGACCTCAGGCCCGTTTGGTGCTGGGCTCGAAGGGCGGAGCCTCGGCCACCGGGGCTTCTTCGGACTGGCCTTCGTCGGGGTCGCCTTCCTGTAGTTCATCCTCTTCGGTATCGTCGAACTCGTAGAGGTCCGAGGCGTCGTCCTCGTCTTCCTCTTGTTCGTCATCGGTGTCGGCGTCGGTCGCCTCGGCGTCCTCAGCCTCGTCGGCGTCCTCTTCGACCTCGACCCATTCCCACTCGCCGTCGGCCTCGGGGTCTCCGTCGTCCTCGTCTACCGCTTCGGCGTCGTCCTCTTCTTCGTCTTCGGTCTCGACGGCGTCTTCGGCCGCGGCTTCCGCTTCCGCGTCCTCGAGTTCGGCGTCTCCTAGTTCATCTTCGGCCGCCGCTTCGTCTTCGACCGCGACCCCCGCTTCGACGCCCGCTTCGCCCTCGTGCTCGCCTTCGGTAGCGGCTTCGGGTTCCTCGCCGTTGAACAAGAACGTCTGGTCCGGGTCGTCGGCCGAACCGTTGCCCCCACCCCCGCCGCTGAAGACCGCTTCCTGACCCTGCGCCCGCGCCATCTCGTCGGCGAGCCGCTTCATCTCGGCCCATTCCTCGGCCGTGATGAGCACCTCGCGAGCGACCGAGCCCTTGTGTTCGCCGATGATGCCGCTGATGCCCATGAGGTCGATCAGGCGGCTCGCGCGGGTGTACCCGATCGCGAGGCGCCGCTGCAAGAGGCTCACCGAGCCGCGGCGGGTCTCGAGCACGATCTCGACCGCGCGGTCGAACATCGGGTCTTCCTGCGCCGCCTTGAGGCTCGCGCTCGAGTTGTTCTGCGACTGGAGCAGGCGCTCTTCGTCGCTGTTCGCACCGCCCGAGCGGAGCTGCACAAGCTGACGCTCGAAGCTTGGGCCCGCGACCTCCTTGAGGAACCGCGTGACCCGGCGGATCTCCTTGTCATCGACGAGCGTGCCCTGACTCCGCATGAGCTTGTGACTGCTCGGCGACAGGAACAGCATGTCGCCCTGACCGAGCAACAGCTCGCCGCCCTTTTGATCAAGGATGATCCGGCTGTCGAGGCCCGACGCGACCTTGAACGTGATCCGGCAGGGCATGTTGCCCTTGATGAGGCCCGTGACGACGTTGGCCTGCGGGCGCTGCGTCGCGAGGATCAGGTGGATGCCCACGGCCCGCGCCTTTTGGGCGATGCGGACGATCGAGCCCTCGACCTCCTTGTTGGTCATCATCAGGTCGGCGAGCTCGTCGATGATGAAGACCATGTAGGGGAGCTTGCGCGGGAT
>JBCBZM010000047.1:0-20526 GCA_039815345.1 Planctomycetota bacterium
CCTCCGAAGATGGGCGCGGCGTCGGGTACTCCGGCGGCGCCGGCGGCGGCTTCCATCGCGGGGAGCAGGCTGAGCACGGGCGTCGAGAACGGATCGGCGAAGAGGAGCGTGGCGCGGGCGTGGGCGTCCATGCCGAACGCGGCGGCGGCGGCGGCGGGGTCGTCGGCGGGATTGGGCGGGAGCTCGTCTTCGGTGAAGGGGCGGAGGTCGAGCGCGGCGCCGGCGAGGGCCCAGGCGGCGATGGCCGGTCGGCCTTCGGCTTCGGTGGCGCCGGCGAGGACGGACTCGCCCGTGACGCCGATGAGCGCGCGCGGGCCGAGTTTGGATCGGAGCGCGGCGGCGATGGGCTCGGCGGACTCGGCGTGGTGCGCGGAGATGAAGACGGTGAGCAGATCGGCGCCGACGCCTTCGAGGCGATCGCTTAGGCGGTCGGCGGTTTCGGCGGCGGCGCGGTCGGCGTCGGGGTCCGACACAAGCGTCGCGGCGCAACGGATCTGACGCTTGGGATCGGGGGCCACGGGCGGAGTGTACCGAGCGTAGGGTTGGGTGCGATTGGGAACGGGTGCGGGCGGAAGGGCGGCACACGATGAAAGCGGCGATGGTTCTGGTGGTTTATGCGTTGGTCTTGCTGGCGGGCGGTCTGATCGCGTACACGTCGGCGCCGGCCGATGCGAACGCGTTGACGGCGTTGATCATCCCGGGGGTGTGCGCGGCGGTGATCGGGGTGTGCGCGCTGCTCGTGGTGGTTGGGTTCAAGGGGAACCGCAAGCTGGCGATGATCGGCGCGCACGCGGCGATGCTGTTCACGCTGCTGTTCGCGGTCGCGTTCGGCATGCGCGCGAAGGCGGGGTTTGACGCGTCGGCCGAGTACCGCGAGGGCGTGGAGCAGTTCGAGGCGGCGGGGATCTCGGGCGCGCCGATCGGTGACGCGGCGCGGAAGGCGTACCTGGAAGGGCGCGATTTGCCGACGCACGACAAGGCGTATCTGGCGTTTACGTTGTCGGGGTTGGTGGTCGCGAGTGTGGTGGCGTTTGGGGCGTTGATTGTGATGCGGCCGAAGCCGGGGGAGCGCGGGGTCGTTGGCGGGGCGTGAAGGCGGTACGCGGAGGGCGCGGAGGGGGACGCGGAGGACGCGGAGAGAGGCGTTGGTTCAGACGGGGAGAAGGAATAGAGAGCGGAGATCCCTCACACCGGCCCTCTCCCCCGAGGGGAGAGGGAGGAGGACAGGAGGGGCTGCAACTTAGATGAGCTTTAGCGGGCTTCGGCGAGGACTCGGATGGTTTCGACAGCGACGACGCGGACGCGGCCTTCTTGGGCGCTGCGGGTGACGCCTTCGATCTCGACGACCTGACCGAGACGTGAGGCCCAGCCTTGGCCGTCGTTGGGTTCGAGGTAGGCGAGGGTGCGTTCGTCGCCTTGTGTGCCTCCGGCGACGAGGCGGAAGAGGCGCGGGAGGCGGTCGCCGTCGTAGACGAGGCTGGGCTCGAGTCGGCCTTGCAGTTTCACGCGCAGGTTGGCGGGTGTGCTGGAGATCTCGGGGTTGACGAGCGGCGCGGGCGTTTGGGGGATCGGGTTGAGCTCGCGCGGGCGGTCGAAGCCGGCGTTGGCGGGTTCGACGTTGGCCCGGGCGCCGGTCGGGCCGGCGCCGAGTTCGAGGATGCGGTTTCGGTAGTCGCGGCGGAGTTCGAGCAGTTCGAGCCGTTGGGCGATGCGGCGGGCGAGCGAGCGGTCGGTGGGTGTGTCGCCGAGGCGCGCGAGTTCGGCGCGGTAGTCGGCGATCAGTGGCTCGACGTCGATGTCTACGACGGGCGCGGCGCGGATGGATTGGAAGCGTTCTTCGAGCGACATCGAGGCGCGGCGGGCTTCGATGGACTCGGCGGAGACGCGGTTGGCGTCGGGCACGGGCTGCGTGGCCGGGAGTTCGGGTTCGGGCTGAGGTTCCGGTTCGGACTGGGTCTCGGGCTCGGGTTGAGCCGGTTCCGGCTGGGTTGGTTCCGGTTGGCTTGGTTCCGGTTGAGTAGGCACGGCCTGATCGACGGGCGCGTTGTCCAGCGGGGCCGTGGTGTTCTGGCTTTGCGGTTGGGGTTGGGCTGGCTCGGGTTGAGGTTCGGGAGCGGTCGTCGGTTCTGGCGTGGGTTCGGAGGTTGGCTCGAAGGGGGGCGGGGTGTTGCTGGCCGGGGCGGTGTCGGCCGGGGGGATGTTGATGTTGGCGCCGGAGCGTCGCGCGGCGCGGACGGCGCGGTCGATTTCGCGATCGCTGGCCGGGCGGGTGAGGCGTTTGCCGACGTAGCCGGTGGCGTTGTCGGGCGCGGGGACTCGGTAGCCGACGACCTGGCCGTCGGAGGCGGCGATCTCTTCGATGATGGGCAGTTCGGTCCCGGCGGGGAGGGCTTGCGGGAGGAGGGCCTTCCAACTGCCGGTGAAGCCGGCGGTGAGGTTGTTGGCGCGGAGCCTGCGGGGTTGAGTCAGCACGACGGCGCCGCCCTGGCGTGTGACGTGCTGGACGCGGACGAAGGCGGTTGTGCCGGGCGGGTAGGCGACTTCGAGCCAGTCTTCGGACTCGGAGACGACGCGGAGGACGGCAGCTTCGTCGAGATCCATGACGCGGTAGAAGCGTTCGTTGTCGCCCGAGCGCAGGGGGACGTTGGGCGAGACCACGGCGACGTAGCGCGGGGGCGTGGGCTGAGCGGCGCGGGCGGCATGATCGGCGAGGCCGACGATGGTGCACACGAGCAAAGCCAGAAGGGCGGGGAGCGGTGTGGAGCGGGGTCGCACGCGGGTTTCCTCTCGGCAGGACATCTTCTCTGCGGGGCGCCTTCGGCGTCATGCCGACGACGGCTGGGGACGGGACATCAGCGGGTGGAGCGGGTCACGCTATCATCACCGGCCGATGGCGGGCCAGAGGCCCGCGGCGCGCCCCACGTGGGCGGAGCGCTGCATGAGAAGTGTATCGGTGTCCGGCGCGGGGCCCACTGCTTGGGCGGCATCTCGGGCGTGAACGAAACCCGCCGACGCGTGATGCACGCACGGATGCCGCTCGAACAACCGGACGACCGCCGCACCCCAACTGGCCGACGACGCGGCATCATCGGCGTAACTGCAAACCGGAACGGAATCGCACGTGGCTCAGGCAGCAGAGGATCGGATCGGGAACCAGGGCGGCACGGGAGCTACCCGGAATGTGGGGGTCCGAAGGGGCGTCCGCCGTGCGAGCGTGCTGGCGGCGATCGCGGGCGCGGCGGTGTGGGCCGGGACGACGGGGTGCTCTTCGCCGGTGGGCCTCGGCGCGGAGGACGACCTTCGACGTTCGGTGCTGGAGTCGGTCCGGCGGGAGTTGGCCGAGTCGGAGGGTTCGCCTCAGACGCGGCTGCTGGATCGGGCGGCGCCCTCCGTACCGGCGACCCTGAGCCCGGACATCGTGGACGAGTTGAACCAGATGGCCGGGCCGGACGCGTACCGGTACGACGTGGGCGGGCTGCCCGTGTCGACGGACCTGCTGGGTCGTCCTCAGCCGGTCGTGGCGATTGATCTTCGGCGTGCGGTGCGGACGGGCGTGGCGCGAAACCTGGACATCGAGTTCGCACGGATCGCACCGGCGATCGCCGAGTCAGATGTCGTGGAGGCGGCGGCGGCCTTCGACTGGCTGTTTGTGCAGAACCTGGAATGGGCGAACACGGACACCGAAGTGCAGACACAGACGGCGATCTTCTCGGCGTTCGATGCGCGGCAGACGATCACGTCGACGACGGGCGTGCAACGGACGCTGACCACGGGCGGCCGATTCACGCTCGAGCAGCAGATGAGCTACATCGACAACTACACGATCGGGAACACGGAGTTCTTTCCCGATCCGGGCGTGGACGTGACGCTGCGGGCCGAACTGCAGCAGCCGTTGCTCCGGAACTTCGGCTCGGACGTTTCGCTGGCGCAGGTGCGGATCAACCGGAACCAGGAGCGGAACTCGATCGCGGCGCTTCGGGCGACACTGCTGGACACGATCCTGAACATCGAGGTGGCGTACTGGGACGTGTGGCAGGCGCACCGCAACGTGCTGATCATTCAGAAGTTGCTGGACCGGGGCATCGAGGTGCGGGACCAGCTCGAGCAGCGGCGGATCATCGACGCGACGCCGGCGCAGGTCGCCGATGCGACGAGCCGGGTGGAGAACCGCAAGCGTTTGCTGCTGATCGCGCAGAACAACCTGCGTGCGGCGTCGGACCAGCTCAAGCTGCTGATGAACGACCCGGAGTTGAGCGTGGGCAGCGAGACGCTGCTGTTGCCGAGCGATCGGGCGGTGGACGAGGCGATCTACTTCAGCAAGCTGGACGCGCTGGCGCGGGCGATCGAGGAACGGCCCGAGGTGCAGCAGGCGCTGTTGAGCCTGGATAACACGGCGATCAACCAGTCGGTGGCGGATAACCAGCGGCTGCCGCAGCTCGATGCGCGGCTGGAGCTTCGGTACAACGCGCTCGAGGACAACGTGGGCGACGCGTACGAAGAGATCGCCGACGGCGAGCTGATCGATTACCTCGCGGGGCTGTTCTTCAGCCAGCCGATCGGGAACCGCGCGGCCGAGGCTCAGTTCCGCCAGCGGCGGCTGGAGCGGATGCAGGCGAGCGTGAGCTACCGGAACACGATCCGCAATATCGTGTTTGAGGTGAAGCGTTCGCTCGACGACGTGAGCACGTTCTACCAGTTGGTAGAGCAGACACGCGACGCGCGGCTGGCGGCGGCCGAGGTGCTGCGGGCGCTGCTGGTCGAGAAGGACACGATCGGCGCGTTCGATGTGCAGAGCCTCGATCTGGAACTGAACCGGCAGGAATCGCTCTCGCAGCGTGAGCAGGACGAGGTGCAGGCGCTGGCGGACTACATGCGCGGGCTGGCGGCGTTGCACGACTCGATGGGGACGAGCCTGGAGCGGAACCAGATCGACTTCGTCGTGCCGGACGCGGACGAGGTGTTTACCTCGCCCAACCGGACGCGCGTTTCGAACGCGAACTGAGCGGCGGGGCGATGTCGGCCGGACCGGAAGAACTGGCGCAGGCGGTGACGCGGCTGAGGCGCGGGAGGCTGGTCGCGTTTCCGACGGAGACGGTCTATGGCCTCGGCGCGGACGCGACGGACGCGGACGCGGTGGCACGCGTGTTCGAGGCCAAGGGGCGGCCGGCGGCGAACCCGCTGATTGTGCACGTGACCGATGAGGCGATGGCGCGGACGTGTGTTTCGGCGTGGCCCGACGCGGCGTCCAAACTAGCCGCGCGGTTCTGGCCCGGGCCTCTGACGCTGGTGCTGCCCAAAGCGGACGCGATCCCGGACATCGTGACGGCGGGCGGCTCGACGGTGGCGGTGCGCTCGCCGGACCATCCGCTGACGCTGGCGCTGATCGAGACGTTCGGCGGGCCGATTGTGGGGCCGAGCGCGAACGTGTCGGGGGCGGTTTCGCCGACGCGGGCGGCGCACGTGGGCGGGGTGTTTGGGGACGACGTGGCCGTGCTGGACGGCGGGCCGTGCCGCGTGGGGATCGAGTCGAGCGTGGTGGCGGTGGATGACGGGGCGGTGCGTGTGCTGCGGCTGGGGGCGGTCGGGGCGGCGGAACTGGAAGCGGTGAGCGGGCTGGGGGTGATGGTGGAGGATCGGCGCGGGGGCGCGGCCGGGTCGCCGGGGCGTGTGGGCCCCCACTATCGGCCTTCGGCGCGGGTGGTCCTCGTTGAGTCGTTGGCCGGGCTCGATCGGGTGTTGGGCGCGGAGCGTGCGGTGGTGCTCGGGCCGCCCGGGGCCCCCGTTTCGGTCGATCCGCCGCACGCGGCGATTGCGATGCCGGGGGACGCGGCGGCGTACGCGGCCGAGTTGCACGCGGCACTGCGCGAGGCGGACACGATGGAGGCGAAGCTGATCGTGGTAGTTCGGCCTCCGGCGGTGGGCGAGGGCGGGGAGGCGGCGGTGTGGACGGCGGTGGCGGAGCGGCTGGCGCGGGCTTCGGCGTTCTGACCGGACAGAGCTTGCGGGCCGGGCGGAACGGGCGGGGGCTGTCTATCGTGCCGTTCTGTGACCCGATTCCGTCGGTTTTGACCGTTGATCACGCCCCTATCCGGAGACGCATTTCATGGCTGACAAACTCCGCATCGCGATGGCCGAGGGCGACGGGATCGGTCCCGAGATCATGAAGGCCGCGCTGCGACTGTTCGACGCGGCGGGCGTGCAGGAGCACGTCGAGTTTGTGCCGGTGGAGATGGGCGAGCGGGTCTTCGGCAAGGGCGACAGCCGGGGCATGACCGACGAGGCGATGCAGGCGGTTGAGGAAATCGGCCTGCTCTACAAGGGTCCGATGGGCACGCCGATCGGCGGCGGCGGCAAGTCCATCAACGTCACGCTGCGGAAGATGTACGGCGCGTTCGCGAACGTGCGGCACTTCCAGGCGCTGCCGGGTGTGGAGACGGTCTACTCCAAGGCGGGCGTGCCGGTGGACTTCTATGTCATCCGCGAGAACATTGAGGACACCTACGGCGGGATCGAGCACCGGCTGACGAACGACGTGGTGGAATGCAAGCGGCTGATCTCGGCGCCGGGGTGCGATCAGGTACACCGCGAGGCGTTCGAGACGGCCAAGCGGCTGGGTATTAAGAAAGTTCACTGCGGGCACAAAGCGAACATCATGAAGATGTCCGACGGGTTGTTCCTGGAGCGGTTCTACGCGATCGGGAGCGACTACCCGGAGATCGAGACGGCCGACGTGATCATCGACGCGCTGTGCATGAACCTGGTGATCCGTCCTCAAGAGTTTCAGATGGTGGTGCTGCCGAACCTGCAGGGCGACATCGTGAGCGATCTGGCGGCGGGGCTGGTGGGTGGGCTGGGCTTTGCGCCGTCGGCGAACATCGGGCGGCATATCTCGATCTTTGAAGCGGTGCACGGCACGGCGCCGGACATCGCGGGCAAGGGGCTGGCGAACCCGACGAGCCTTATTTTGTCGGGCCTGATGATGCTGCGGCACATCGGGCTGAAGCGTGAGGCGGCGATCATCGAGAACGCGATCTTCGCGGCGCTCGAGAGCGGCGCGCACACGGGCGACTTCGGCGACAAGGACCAGCACCCGACGCTCGGCACGCAGGACTTCACCGACAAGATCATCGCGCACATGGGCAAGAACCCGGAGACGCGCGAGGCGACGCCGGTGCCCGAGGCCTCGGCGCCGACGATCGTGCGCGGCGAGCGGCCGCGGCATAACGAGTTGATGCAGACCTTTGAGACGGCGCAGAGCGTGTTCGTTGGTTGCGATATCTATCTGGACACAACGGTGGCGCCGCAGGAGTTGGCGGACCGGTTGCAGGGGTTGTGCGAGAAGACGCCGTTCAAGCTGACGATGATGTCGAACCGGGGAACGCAGGTGTGGCCCTCGGGCTCGGTGTACACGAACATCGTGGATTACTACCGCGTGCGGTTCGAGCTGCGGGACGTACACAACGCGGCGAGCTTGGGTCAGGGGCCGATCATCAAGCTGCTGGACCGTGTGGCGGAGAAGTTCTTTGTGACGGACTTCCAGCCGTTGAAGTACTACGACGGGGCGCCGGGGTACTCGCTGGCGCAGGGGCAGTGAGAAGAAGGCAGTGAGGCAGTGAGGCAGTGAGGCAGTGAGGCGGTGAGGGAATGAGGGGATGAGGGCGTTGGGGGCGGCGTTGGGTGTTGGAAGCCCGGCACTGGTGCTGTAGGCTGCGCGGAGTTTCCGGGAGTCAGGAGGCGCGTGTGGCTGGGATTGAAGTATCGGAGCGGATCGACGCGCCGCGGGAAGCGGTGTGGCTTCGGGCGACGGCGATTGAGGAATGGCCGGAGACGATCGAGGCGATTGTCAAGGTCGAGAACCTGACGGGCGGGCCGATGCGTGTGGGGACGCGGTTCCGCGAGACGCGGGTGATGTTCGGCAAAGAGGCGACGGAGGAGGTGGAGGTCTCCGAGTTTGAGCCGCCGACGCGGTACGTGACGCTGGCCGAATCGCACGGCTCGAAGTATCGCAGCGAGGTGCTCTTCGAGGAGCAGGCCGACGGCGGGACCGTGATGACGTTCCGATTCGAAGCGACGCCGGTGACCATGGGCGCGAAGGTGATGGGCGCCGTGATGATGCCGATGATGAAGAAGATGCTGCGGAAGTGTTTGGGGGAGGATCTTGGGGATATGAAGCGGGTGTGTGAGGGCGAGGCTCAGGGCGCCGTGAGCGAAACCGAGTAGCCGAACCAAAGAACGAGTTGACAGAGGGTCCACGCAAGCCAGATCGTGGCAAACCACGTCACGCGATACTCAAACTCAGTGTCGTTTCCCCAGTTAGCGCCTCGTGGATCGAGTACGGTCGCATGCGGGAAGGTCCGCTCGGGCAGGATCGTGGAGTGGCCGGTGGTTCGTCGGATCGAATCCTTGAAGTCGACTTCTTGCTCGGAAATGTAGTGTCCCGGCTCGTAGAACCCCAAGACCTGTTCGCTGCGGATGATGCTGCGCCAGATCCAGCGCATGTGCCGCGTGTTCCGCGACACAAACCAAGATGACATCCCGGCGAACAGCGTGTCGGCAGATGCGACACAGCCCACGAACCAGATGTTCTGCGTGAGCGAGGTCATGGTCGTGACCAAGTAGGCGTTGCACACCAACAGCACCGTGACAGCGACTGTCACCACGCGGAACGCGATGCGGTCGTGATGAAAGTGCTCTTCGTGGAGCTGCGCGAGGTGCTCAAGCACGGTCTGGCGCTTCTGATCGTCGGTCAGTTCGAGCATCGCTTGAGCTTCCACGAGACCTGATCGAGCGTTACTCCTGCTCGCGCACTGTCCGCTGCACACCATCCGCCGTCTCGATCAGCACTTCGTCGGCCTCGTAGAGGAACAGCCCGTGGTCGATCACGCCCGGGATGTCGTTGAGTTCGTGGCTGAGTTGGTCGAGGTTTTGGTCGGCGAGGCGGGTGTCGATGATGAGGTTGGCGTTGTCGGTGAGGTAGATCTCGCCGTCGATGTTTCGGCGGACGACGCCGTTGAGGCCGAGGTCGCGGAGGGCTCGGCGGGTGGACGCCAGACCGAACGCCATGACGGCGATGGCGAGCGGGGTTTTCTCGCCGAGACGTTCGACGCGTTTTTCTTCGCCGGCCATGTACACACCGCGTTCGGCGGCCCAGGCGACGATGCGTTCGCGGGTCATGGCGCCGCCGCCGCCTTTCATGAGGCCGAGGGCGGGGTCGATTTCGTCGGCGCCGTCGAAGAGGTAGTCGACGCGTTCGACGTTGGCGAACTCGATGAAGTTGAGCCCGAGCTCGCGTGCGAGGGCTTCGGAGCGGTCGCTGGTGGCGACGCAGCCGATCTCGAGCTGTTCGGCCTTGACGCGTTCGGCTAGGGCGCGGATGCCTCGTTCGGCGGCGCGGCCGGTGCCGAGGCCGACGGTCATGCCGGTGGTGATGGGCGCGATCGCTTCGATGGCGAGTTGGTCGGTCGTGGTGGTGGCGGGTTGGTCAGCCAAACTCGATCCCCTGTGCAAGCTTCAGTCCCCCACCGAAGTTGATGGTGCATGTTTGTCGGCGCATGTACGCCTTCCAGGCGTCGGAGCCGGACTCTCGCCCGCCGCCGGTGTCCTTTTCGCCGCCGAAGGCGCCGCCGATCTCGGCGCCGCTGGTGCCGGTGTTGACGTAGGCGAGGCCGCAGTCGCTGCCGGCGCCGCTGGGCGTGAGGAAGCGTTCGGAGGCGGCGATGGAGTTGGTGAAGATCGCGGAGCTGAGGCCCTGGTCGACGCTGTTTTGCCGGGCGATGGCTTCGGCGAGTGTCTTGTAGCGGAAGGTGTAGAGAATGGGCGCGAAGGTTTCGTCTTGGGCGATGGGCAGGTCGCCGGAGGCGGGCGCTCGGACGAGTGCGGGCGTGACGAAGGCGCCGCCGAGGGGTTGGTTGTCCGGGCCCTTGGGCTGGGCGCGCTCGCCGCCGGCGAGGACCTCGGCGCCTTGGCTTCGGGCCGTGTCGAGCGCGCTGAGGAACTGATCGGCCGACTGGGTGTTGATGAGCGGGCCGACGAGTGTGTCTTTATCGAGCGGGTCGCCGAGGCGGACTTTGCGGTAGGCCTTGACGAGTTTGGATTCGAGTTCGTCGGCGATGGATTCGTGGGCGAAGAGTCGGCGTGTGCTGGTGCAGCGCTGGCCGCAGGTGCCGACGGCTCCGAAGCGGATGGCTTCGGCGGCGAGGTCGAGGTCGGCGTCGGGCTCGACGATGACGGCGTTGTTGCCGCCGAGTTCGAGGAGGCACTTGCCGAGGCGTGCGGCGACTTTCTGGCTGACGTGGCGACCCATGCGGCACGAGCCGGTGGCGGAGATCAGCGGGAGGCGTTTGTCGGCGACCATGGTCTCGCCGACCTCGGTGTCTGAGCCGATGATGAGCTGGAAGACGCCGGGGTGGCCCATCTCGGTCGCGACTTCGTCGGCGACGCGGTTGGTCGCGATGGCGATGAGGGGCGCCATGAGCGAGGGCTTCCAGATGACCGTGTCGCCGGCGATGGCGGCGAGCATGGCGTTCCAGCCCCAGACGGCGTTGGGGAAGTTGAACGCGGTGATGACGCCGATCGGGCCGAGTGGGAGCCATTGCTCGATCATGCGGTGGCCGGGGCGCTCCGACGGGAAGACGGCACCGGGGAGCTGGCGGCTGAGGCCGACGGCGAAGTCGGCGATGTCGATCGTTTCCTGCACCTCGCCGAGGCCTTCGGAGCGGATCTTGCCAACTTCGAGGGAGACGAGTTCGCCGAGCGGTTCTTTGAGTTCGCGGAGGCGTTCGCCGATGGCGCGGACGACCTGGCCTCGGACGGGCGCCGGAACTTCACGCCACTTGATGAAGGCCTCTTGGCTGGCGACGGCGGCGCGCTCGTAAGAGGCGCGGTTGTCCAGCCGAATGCCGGCGAGCGGTTGGCCTGTGGTCGGATTGAGGGTGTGGATGAGCTCGGCCGAGTCCTGGGGCGCGGCGCCCGTCGTGCGTACGACGCGGGGATCATCCCAGAGGCCGAGGGTTTGCAGCAGGTCCGCCATGGGCAAGCGTAGCCGTGCTGTTCGTGCAAGATGCGAGTGTGGCTGGGAGTAAGACGGTCTATTGCGGCGCCGGCGCGGGGAGGTCTCGGAGAAAGGCGACGAGGCGTTCGAGGTCGGGCGAGAGCGCGTCGCGGACATAGGCGCCGCTGACGGCGGTGGCGGTCGCGAGGCAGGCGTCGAGCCCGACCGACTGGTGGAGGCCGCAGGCTTGGGCGAAGGCGAAGCCGGCGTTGAAGTGGTCGCCCGCGCCGGTGGAGAGCTTGGGATTGGCGGTGAACGGGCCGGCGAACCAGGCGGAGCGGACGCCTCGGGCGTCGGGCTCAGCGGTCGCGGCGCCGGCGCCTTGACGCGGGTGAACGACGACGGCGTCGAGGCCCGAGGCCCGCAAGATGCGCTCGGAGGCGTCGCGCACGCTGTCGGCGAGCGGGGCGTTCGGATCGGCGTAGGCGCCGGCGTCGAGCACGCGTGCGATACGTTCGCTCTCGGCGAGGTTTAAGCCGAGTGTGACGGGCGCGAGCGCGTTGAGGGCGCCGAGCATGTCGAGCGCACGGGCAATGTCTTCATCGGTGCGCTTGGCGGGGTCGGAGAGGTCGATAAAGACGCTGGGCGCTTGGCCCGCGGCGGCCAGGTCGGGCAGGACTTCATCGATCAGGCCTTGCCAGATGCTCTCGACGCCGCCGCAGAGTGTCCAGTTGACGATGCCGAGGGTGCGGGCGCGGGCGATGCGCGCGCGCAGGACGTCGAGCCCGACCATCTGCTTGAGGCGATCCCAGGTGACGGCCTGCACGGCGGCGGGCTTGCCGAACATGAGCTTGCCGTCCTCGAACTCGAGCGCGTCGGTGTGTCCTGGCGCGGCGATGGGGACGACCTCGCGGCAGCGCTCGGCGAAGGGCACGAACAGCGGCATGAGGACTTGGGAGTCGGGGTCGTTGGCGACGGCGCCGATGTAGGTGACGGGCTGTCCGAGGCGGCCGAGCGCGCCGGCCATCAGCGGGCCGTTGCCGCCGAAGCGGACGTCGATGGGGACGAGTTCGATGTTGGCGCTCTTGCCGGCGGCGGCGTTGGCCCGCGCGGCGAACTCGGGGATGGTCTTGATGCGCTCGAAGTCTTCGAGGGCCATCGAGTTGCGGCGGTCCACGACGTGGATGATCTCGTCGACGAAGCCGTCAAACCCGACCAGGGCCGGGCGATCGGCGAGCGTGGCGGCGGCTTCGGCGAGGGCGTCGGCTGCGGCGCGGGCGATGGCGGCGCGGTCTTGGTCGTGGCTGTTGGCTGGGTCTGGGGTCTGCATCGGTCGATCATTAGCGCGCCGGGGTGGTCGTACACTCGGCGTATGCAGAACGTTGACCCGATTCCGACCGGCCCGCCGCACGACGACCCGGACAATCTGGGCGGGCCGGCCGAGACGCTCGACCTGAGCGAGATCGTGCTGGCGACCGGCAATCCGCACAAGGTCGCCGAGCTTCGGGCGATTTTCGACCGGGCGCTGGCGGCCCGGGACGGTACGCCGATGATCGACGTGAAGGCGCTCGACGACTTCCCGGGCGGTGGGTTCATTGAGCCGGTGGAGGACGGGGCGGACTTTGTCGCCAACGCGACGATCAAGGCCGTGTCGTACGCCGAGCAGACGGGTCGGCCGTGCTTGGCGGATGACTCAGGCCTGGAGGTAGACGCGTTGGGCGGGGCGCCGGGGGTGATCTCGAGCCACTACTTCAACGAAGGCCGGACCGACGGGGCCGCGGAGGGCATGGGCCGGGCCGACCGCGACCGTGCAAACAACGAGCGGCTGCTCAGCGAGTTGGACGGCGTGGCGCCTGAAGCTAGAACGGCGCGGTTTGTGTGTGTGATGGTGCTGGCGCTGCCGCCGGAGGGGGCGCACCTGGGCCGACCGATCGCGCAGGTGCGTGGGACGTTCGAGGGCCGGATCGGGCTGCCGCACGGCGAGCACCCGATACCGCGGGGCGAGTACGGCTTTGGGTACGACCCGCTGTTTCTCGTGGCGCCGAAGTTCGATCGGACGGGAGCGGAGCTGCCGGCCGAGGAGAAGAACCGGCTGAGCCATCGCGGGCAGGCGGCGGCGATGATGGCGCGGGAGTTGAAGCGGCTGCTCTCATAAGAGACGCTGCAACGCATGGCGCCGTTCTGGTGGCACATCGCGGGATATGTGTTGGGCGTGCTTGGGTTGCTCGCGCTGGCGTGGTGGGCCTGGGGTGATCGGGCGCGCGGTCGGCGACGCTGCCGGAAGTGCTGGTACTCGATGACCGACGCGGTCGCGGACCGCGACGGGCGGTATGTCTGTCCGGAGTGCGGCAAGGTCGCGAAGAGCGAGCGGGCGCTGTTGCGCACGCGGCGGCGGAAACGCTGGATCGCTACGGCGCTGGCGATGTGGTTGGTCGGATACGCGGCGTGGACGACGCCTCGGGCGTATGAGCATGGGTGGCCTGGGGCCGTGCCGACGACGGTGATGGTACTGGGGTTGCCGGTGTTGGCTGACTATGACTTTCGTGATCCGCCGGCAACTGGCTCTAGGAACGGCCGAGCAAAGCCTACGGGAATCGAACAGGTATCGGAACAACTTCTGAGCCGGGCGAGACGAAACGAACTGTGGAAATGGCAATGGCGCATGCTAATGCGTGTTGTACGGCTCGATGTATCCAATCGGCTCGCACGACGACGGGGGGCGGGCTTCATGGCTCCGCACTGCATAGATTTGATCGACGCAGCGATGGATCACGATCGATTGACTGCCGCCGACATTCGTGCGCTCGATAGGAACGTACATCTCCAAGTTCAGGCGCCAGCTCAATGGCCGGTGGGACAGCCGATCTATGCCCGAGTCGGCGTGAGGCGTTGGTGGCTCGACGGGGGCCACTGGGAATCGCGAGATCCCGCGAGTGGATTGCGATGCGCAAATCGATGGCAATCAAGCAAGCTGCTTGTGAACTACGCCTACCGCGAATGGAGCGATGGCCGACACCCCCTCGCGGTACCCGACCCTGCCACCGGAGCGTACGAGGTTGATGTCGCGATCTTCAGGCGAGAGCCCGGCGACTGGACCACCCGACTCGCGAGGCGCTATCGCCATTCGGGACAAGTTGAGATCAGCGGAGCCATCGAAGACTACAAGACTCCCGTTTCCGCACCCACACTCGCGTCGTTCTTTGAGCAGCACATTGGCTTCACGCCTAGCCTGCGTTCAAATGGATCCGTGGGGGTCACCCTCCGCTTCAGACCCGAAGTACAGCATGAGGTACGCGCGGGACTACTGGATCTCTGTGAAGCAGTGCAGCGGCCGACGATTGGAGGCCGCCTCGAACTCCTCGACGGAAACCAAACCGTACGCGCGACAGGTATCTGGTGGTGGCGTGCCTCGGGCCACGAACGCCGAGAAGTACTTGGAGAGACGCATGTTCGCGTCTTCGCTGACTACTCGAGTACACAGATTGAGCTTGAGCCGACACCAGACACGCCTGCTCTACCGGCCTGGATTGACGAAGACTGGCGCCTTCGGATCGTGCCCGATGCCACTGTCACGCTTCGAGACATGGACAATCCGCTCTACCTCAATGAACACATGCTACTGGCGCCTCTCGACACCGACAGGTGAGGCGCGACTGGACAACGAGAAAAGAATAGTTGGCCTTCAGAGCTGCAACATCGCAAAGCCCCGGGTTCACACCGGGACCTGCGCACAGTTACGTGCAACGCATTGACGCGACTGCCCTGGATCAGTAGTTTCGCGGAATGAGATGAGTGTGGCTTGCACCTCGTGGGTGGCAAGCTCCGTGTCCGCTTCTCGAAGCGTTCGCCTGCTCGCTCTTGTCGAGCGGCTGGTTTCTTGTAGCGGAACCAAGCCGACGGGCTGCTGTTGGGCTCGCGGCTCGTGTGTGTCCGCAGCGTCCATGCATGCGTTCGTTCTGAAGCGTGCCCGACGCCGTGCAGAGTTTGAGTCCCGGTTCGGCGGTGTCCTTGTCCACCGGGGCTGTTTGTGTGGGCGTCGAGCGAGCGCCCAGAGGGAGAACAAGCGATGACGATCAAGCAATGTGGTATCGGTGCGCGCACGCGCGGACTGGGGGTGGCGGTCGCGTGCGTTGCGGGCCTGTGCATCGCGACGCCGGCGATGGCGGTCGATGTTGACGGCGTGATCACCGTGGACAACGCCTATGGCTTCGGCTTCGGCGACGTGAACGGCATGACCACTTCCAGCTACTTCGGCGGCATCCGCAACCTGACCGCGGGTGAGATCACCAACGGGTTGCCGGTGCTCTACACCGCCGGCACCGCCAACGCCGGCAATGGGTATCGGAACCTGGGCGTCGGTCCCGAGGCGTACGACCTCAACGGGCTGCCCGCGAGCGATTACATGTATCTGATCGGTTGGTCGGACGACAACGTGCTGCAGGGCGCGATCGCGTCGTTCAGCGTCGGCGCCGCGACGATCAGCACCAACCCGGGCGTGGGCTGGGAGGTCTACGGCACGGGCATCGACCGCGACTCCAACATCGCGGGCGACACGCTGACAAACGACCCGGCCGACATCATGCTCATCAACGACCAGATCGCGCTGGCGAATGGCAACTTGGGCGGCGCCGGGACGAGCCGCGGCTGGGTCGATGAGAACGGCCTGCTGCCCAACGGCAGCCCGGGCGTCGGCGCGCTGGCGTTCGGCGATTCGAACGACGGGCTGCCCGGCGGCACCCACCCGTTCGGCGTGATCAATGGCATCGACGGGGGCGCCCAATGGATGTGGTACAACGAAGATCCGGCGACCATCGCCAACCCGTTCGACGCGGGCCCCGAAGGGCCCGACGGGCACCACGAGTTCCTCATCTTCCGCATCCCGGTTTCGGCCATCCCGGCGCCGGGGACGGCGGGCGTGTGCCTGATGGGCGCGCTGGCCGCGTGCCGACGCCGGCGTTGAGACAGAACGAGTGATGACTTGGATTGACCGTTGACGCTGCGTCCGGGTGATCGGCCGCAGTGTTTTTTTGGATCTGATCGGCCGGGCGGTATCCTCCCGCGTGTCTCGATGCGCGTGTCATGAGAGGGGACGCCATGCCGGGTGACGACCAGCCAACCGCAGACCGCGGGCCGAGCGATGCCGACCCCGCGGAGACCGCCGATACAAGCGACGTGGTGTCCGCGCCCGCGCCCGACGGCGGCGAACGCATCGGCCCCTACCGCTTGCTCAGCATCATCGGCGAGGGCGGCTTCGGCGTGGTCTGGGAAGCCGACCAGACCGAGCCCGTCCGCCGACGCGTCGCGATGAAGGTCATCAAGCCCGGCATGGATTCGAAGGCCGTCGTCGCTCGCTTCGAGGCCGAGCGCCAGGCGCTGGCCGTCATGGACCATCCCTGTATCGCCAAGGTGCTCGACGGCGGCACCACGCCGCGCGATCAGGGCAGCCGGCCGTACTTCGTTATGGAACTCGTCCGCGGCGAGCCGATCACCGAGTTTTGTGACAAGCACAAGCTGGACCTCGACGCGCGGGTCGAGCTGTTTGTGCGCGTCTGCGAGGCCGTGCAGCATGCGCATACGAAGGGCGTGATCCATCGGGACCTGAAGCCGAGCAACATACTGGTGCAGTATCAGGACGGCCGCCCGGCGCCGAAGGTCATCGACTTTGGCGTCGCCAAAGCGCTCAACCAACGCCTGACCGAGCAGACCATCTTCACCGACCGCGGCCAGATGATCGGCACGCCCGAATACATGAGCCCCGAACAGGCCGAGATGTCCGGCCTCGACATCGATACGCGGAGCGATGTGTACTCGCTGGGTGTGGTGCTGTATGAGTTGCTGACGGGCGCGCTGCCGTTCGACCCGACGACACTGCGCGCCGCGGGGTTCGCGGAGATCCAGCGGATCATTCGGGAGGTTGAGCCGCCAAAGCCGAGCACGCGGCTGGGGCCGAAGTCCGGCTCGCCGGCCCCTGTGGATCGCGGGCCAGTGAATAAGGAGGCGGTGACCAAGACACTGCGGCGCGATCTGGACTGGGTGGTGATGCAATGCCTCGACAAGTCGAGAGAGCGGCGGTACTCGTCTGCCGCCTCTCTCGGCGATGACCTTGTTCGATTCTTGCAAGGCGATCCCGTTGCTGCAGGGCCGCCGGGGGTTACGTGGCGGGTTGCCAAGTTCGTTCACCGAAATCGCGTTCTTGTGGTGGTGTCGGGGATTGCCCTTTCGTTCGCCACGCTTGCCGCTGGCGTATCGTCGTGGTTTGCGATCAGCGCTGCCCAAGCTCAGGAGAAGTCTGCTTATGCAGATAGCGAGCGACGTGCGGCAGAAGACGCCAGAGACCTCGCGCGCCGTGCGGTCAGAGAAGCCGTCGCAACGATGGTCGAGGCATCTGCAGAACCTAATGGAGCGATCGGCAGCATGCAGACGCCCGCGAATTCTCGGACACTCCCGGGGGAGATAGAGATCGATGGGCTGATCGGGGCTGCTCCGCGCGATCACAGGACCCCGTTGGCCCACCAACAGTCCGGACGGGACCTTTACGACATCACAGTGTTGGCGGTCGAGCAAGCACTACCCGGTGACCTGCTCGCGCAGGCCGACATTTACAGGCATGTCGCCTCGCGGATGACGGGTGACGCTGACCTAAGCGAACAGTTTTCAGCACGCGCAGCGAGCCTGATAAAGCAATGCGTGGTGAGCGACCCCTTGTTGATTGCGTCGCTTTATCGAAACCGGATGTATGAAGATCTTGACGAACTTCGCTCCACGCTTGAGTGGAAACTGACTCTAGCTGATGAACACGTCGGGCCAAGAAGCGGGGCATCTCAGTACATCCTGCTGAGCCTTGCACGACACCACGAGCGAGAAGGCCGCTATTCCGATGCGATTACCGTGATACGTGAGGGGCTCAATCGCCATCAAGTTGATGATGAGTCAAGCTCACGATTCCGATTAGATTCAGAGAGAATGCTCGTCAGATCGCTCAAAGATTCTGGACAACTGGACGCAGCGGTTCAAGAGCTTGAGCGGCAGTACGCCGGGAGATCTTCTCCTTGGGTACGAGCTCGAAACCTACTAGAACGATCCGAACTCTATCGAGCTGGCGGGAAGGCTCAGGAGGCGGTCACTGTCGCAAAACAGGCTTGGGAGATCATTTCTGCCACCGACCCGCCGCCTGAGCGTTACACGAGGGACATGCATCGCCTGATGCGGCGTCAGTCCAATACCATCCGACGCGCACTGACTGAGCTCGAAAGGAACTTTGTTCTTCTAAATGAACAGGAACCAAATCAAGGCCATAATCAATCGGCTCAGCAATGGCGAGATAGACTTCAAGCATTCGACAAGTTGCTGCAGACAAACCAAGGCTCCTGAGCCGCGGCACGCAGTAATCATGTCATCCGTGCAGCGGTTACAGGTCGAACATCCACTGTTGATGCAACTGCGACTGCGAGCCGGGTGATCGTCGTCGCGCTCCCACGTAGAGCATGCGTCGCCGCTTGCCGCGCTTCGGGACGCGAAAGGGGCGGAGCCAGCAGCAGGCCTTCGCTGCTCCTAGAAAACGACGCCATGCACATACCTCAGGCCCACAAAAGAGCCACGAGACGAACGAAGTTCGTCTCGCGGCCAATCATTTTTCGTTTGGCATCGTTAGGTATTTGCGTTAGGGGATGCCTCCACGACGCACTACCCGATGCGATCCAACACTCAGTCCTTCTTTTCGTCCTTAACCTCATACTCCGCATCGATCACATCGTCGTTCCCCGATGACCCGCCGCCGGTGTCACCGCCCGCATCGCCCGTCGGCGCGGCGCCTTCGCCGCCGGCTTGGGCCGCGGCCTGTTCGTAGACGACCTTGCCCAGCTCCATCGCGTCGGTTTCGAGCTGCTTGATCGCGGCCTCGATCGCTTCGGGCTCTTCGCCCTTGAGCTTCTCTTCGAGGTTGGAGACCGAGGACTCGACCTTGGAGCGGACCTCGGCCGAGACCTTGTCGCCGTGCTCTTCCAGGCTCTTGCGGGTCTGGTGGACGAACTGGTCGCCCTTGTTCTTGGCGTCGACGAGCTGGCGCCGCTTCTCGTCTTCGGCGGCGTGGGCCTCGGCGTCGGCCTTCATCTTCGCGATCTCGTCCTCGGACAAACCGCCCGAGTTGGTGATCTTGATATCGGCCGACTTGCCCGTGCCCTTTTCGGTCGCGGTCACGGTGAGGATGCCGTTGGCGTCGAGACTGAACTCGACCTCGATCTGCGGGACACCTCGCGGCGCGGGCGGGATGCCCTCGAGATCGAACTGACCCAGCAGGCGGTTGTCCGTCGCCATCTTGCGCTCGCCCTGGTAGACCTTGATCGTGACCGAGGGCTGGCTGTCGGCGGCGGTCGAGAAGATTTCCTTCTTCGACGTCGGGATCGTGGTGTTGCGCTCGATCAGGCTCGTCATCACGCCGCCGAGGGTCTCGACGCCGAGGCTGAGCGGCGTGACGTCGAGCAGGAGCACGTCCTTGACGTCGCCCTGCAGCACGCCGCCCTGAATCGCGGCGCCGACGGCCACGACCTCGTCGGGGTTGACGGTCTTGTTGGGCGCCTTGCCGAAGACCTCTTCGGCGATCGCCTGCACCTTGGGCATGCGGGTGGAGCCGCCGACGAGGACGATCTCGTCGATCTTGCTCGCGTCAAGCTTGGCATCGGCGAGGGCCTTGAGGCAGGGCTCCTTGATGCGCTCGAACAGCGGGGCGCAGAGGCTTTCGAACTTCGAGCGCGTCAGCGTGATCTGGAGGTGCTTCGGGCCGCTCGCGTCGGCCGTGATGAACGGCAGGTTGACCGTGGTCTCCTGCATGGTGCTGAGCTCAGCCTTGGCCTTCTCGGCGGCTTCCTTCAGGCGCTGCATCGCCATCGCGTCGTTGCGCAGGTCGATACTCTCCTGACCCTTGAATGTCTCGGCGAGGTGGTTGATGAGCACATCGTCGAAGTCATCGCCGCCGAGGTGCGTGTCGCCGTTGGTGCTGAGCACCTCGAAGACGCCGTCGCCCACGTCGAGGATGGAGACGTCGAACGTGCCGCCGCCGAGATCGAAGACGGCGATCTTCTCGTTGGACTTCTTGTCGAGGCCGTAAGCGAGCGCGGCCGCGGTGGGCTCGTTGATGATGCGCTCGACCTTGAGTCCCGCGATCTCGCCGGCGTCCTTGGTCGCCTGGCGCTGGGAGTCGTTGAAGTAGGCCGGTACGGTGATGACCGCGCGGTCCACGGCCTCGCCCAGATACTCCTCGGCGACCTTCTTGAGCTCGCCGAGGATGAAGGCCGAGATCTGCTGCGGGGTGTAGGTCTTGTCGCGGGCTTTGACGGAGACGAACTCGTCGGCGCCGCCGGCGATCTCGTACGGGATCAGCTTCTCTTCGCTGGAGACCTCGGCGTGGCGCCGGCCCATGAAGCGCTTGATCGAATAGATGGTGTTCTTGGGGTTGGTCACCTGCTGGTGCTTGGCGGGCTGGCCGACGAGGCGTTCGCCCTTGTCGGTGAAGGCGACGACCGAGGGGGTCGTGCGGTTGC
>JBCBZM010000116.1:0-8577 GCA_039815345.1 Planctomycetota bacterium
CATGCATCCACGACAGGGGTCGCGCATCTGCTGCCGTCTTGTGCAGGCCGGTTGATGCAAGCCGAACTCGAAGCGCTTGAGGCGGCGTTGTCCGCCCCGGAACGTCCCGTCGTGGCCGTAGGCGGCCATCCCCAGCGCGTCCGACCCGCTCGAACGCACCCGACGGCTCGGGCTGTGGGCATCGCGCGATGCCGCCGGGTTGCCCGATTGGATCGGACAGACCGCGCTGGCGCGCACGCCGCTGGCGGGCGAGTCGCTGCCGAGCGGGCACACCTGTGGCTGGTCGAGCAAGGGCTGGCTGGTGCTGCGGGCGCCCTGCGACGCCGACGGCCTGCTCTACGCCGCCGCGTGGACCGGCGAAGGCGCGGCGCCACAAGAAGCGGGCGACGACATCGAGCGCTACTCCTCGTCGCTGGCCGAGCGCACGATCCTCGAACTCTCGCGGACGCTGGTCGAGCTGCGCATCGTTCAGGCGGCGTCGAACCACATCGAGCTGTTTACATCGGAGCTCGATCAGGCGTACGAAACGCTCTCACTGATCTACCGCATGGGCCGCGCGTCGGCGTCGGTCAATGACCCGCTCGACTACGTGCGCAACGGGCTGGACGAGCTCCGCGGCTTGATGGACTACCGCTGGGCGTGCGTAGTGCTCAACGAGGACGAACGCAAGCTCGGCCAACTCGCCGGGCGGCGATGGTGGTGCGATTCGATCGACGACGGCGGCGCCGCGCTCGCTGCGCTGAACGGGTACCTGCAACGTCCCGACATCGAGAACATTTCGGGCGTGGTGCTGTGCGACGCACCGCTGCTGGCTCCCGAGTTTGTGCTGCAACCCGTGACCGCGAACGGCTCGCGGCTGGGCTGGCTCGTCTTGGGCGAGAAGCTGCCCTCGGGCACGGGACCCGCGACAAGCGTCGACTCCCAGGCCGCCGAGGCGGTCGCGGGTTGCGTGAGCAACGTGGTCGAATCGATCCGGCTGCGTCAGGATCAGGAACGAACGTTCGTGGGCACGCTGCTCGCGCTCTCGCGGGCGCTCGATGCCAAGGACCGCTACACGCGTGGTCACTCGGAGCGTGTCGCGTGGCTCGCGACCGAGCTCGCGACACAAGCCGGGCTGGGCGAAGCGTTCGCCGCCAACGTGCACCTCGCTGGCGTGCTGCACGACATCGGCAAGATCGGCGTCCCCGACGCGGTGCTCTGCAAGCCCGGACGGCTGACAGACGAGGAGTTTGACGCGATCCGGCAGCACCCGCGCATCGGGCACGAGATCCTGAAGGGCATCCCGGCGGTCGAAGCCGCGCTCGACGGCGTGCTGCACCACCACGAACGCTACGACGGCCGGGGCTATCCCGACGGAGTCGCGGGTGAAGACATCCCCGTGATCGCCCGCGTGCTGGCCCTGGCAGATACATTCGACGCGATGAGTTCGGACCGGGCTTATCGCGCAGCGCGAACCCGCGAGCAGGTGCTCGAAGAGATCGCCAAGTGCGCGGGGAGCCAGTTCGACCCGGCCCTGGCCGAGGTCTTTGTGCGGCTCGACTTCGCAGGGTTCGACGCGCTAGTTGACAAGCACCGCACCGAGCAGGCGTACGCGCAGCGGTCGATCGGCGACGCCGCCTGACCCTGCCCGCGACAGCCTGAAATCGTCCCGACAGATCCAAGCTCAGATGCACCGTCGCTTGCGCCGGGCTTGGCGCTCGAGGCGCTGCTGTGAGCTGAATACGTCGTTGCATGCTCCGACGGATCGCGTTGGCCCATCGGTGCGCGCGAAGAAAGACCACCGCGATTGCGATGGTCGACGCTGCGTCAAGATGTAGGGCAGGGCGATCAGTAGGAGGAGTACGCTACACCGCGGGCGTCGTTACCGGAAGCGTTGGCGGTCAGCGCGCCCGTGGATGCGTCATAGATCCAGCCGATGCCAGCGGCGTCGGCGGCGGCGACTCCATTGGAACCCTTGCGGGCGCCGAGCTTGATCGCCGGGATCGCGCTCAGGTACGGGCCGTAGTTGTGCGTCGTGGTCTTGGTCGCGCTGGTACCGCCCGCGTCGTTGGTGTACTGGGTGAGCTGGTCCTCGAAGGTGAGGACCGCGGGGATGGCCCCGCCGTGCTCGGTGCGGTAGAGCTCGATCGCGTTTCGCATCGTCGCCAGGTCGGCGGCGAGCGCGGAATCGGCGGCGCCCTCAGCGCCGCGGCTGGTCCGCGGGATGGCGATCGCCGCAATCAAACCGAGAATGACAACAACGACGACGAGCTCGATGAGACTGAACCCACGGCGGGTCGTCATCGGAAGGTTCGTCATGGGAAGACCGAGCGAAGTCATACGTGTGCCTCCGTTGCATGAACAGGCCGATCATCACGGCCGCACTGTGCTATCGACAAGAGAGACACCCTGTTTGAACGATGGGCCCGATCGATCGAGCACGGCAATCGGGTTATGAGGATTGCCGGTCCGAGAAAGACTCAGTTTGGTGCTCTGACTGCGCCATCCGGCGCATTGCCGGACCACGGCGCGGTCGTCTCGTCGCCGAGCCAGATCGGCCTGGGCAGTTCCAGCGTGCGTGTGCGGCCGCGATACCGCATCGTCACCTGGTCCGGACGCACGTCGACGAGTTGGGCGCCCAGAATCGACGCGCCGATCGGTACGACCCGCCCGTTCAGCACCGCGGCCGCGCCGCTCTCCGAAAGCACCACCGCCGACAGACGGATATCGGGCCAGCGAACGGATTCATCACCGCTCGCTGTGTCCGCTGGGTCCGCGGCGGAGGGCCCCGAGGCTTCGGACACGCGAAAGAGGGACGCGCGGATCGACGATCGCTCGATGCCGCGCTCTTGGGCCAAGCGATCGATGGCGCCGCGGAGTCCAGCGGTCTCCGGTGGGCCGGGAATCGGGGAGAGGTCTTCCAATGTGGGGACGGCTTCGCCCGCCGGCTCGCTCACGGACGCGGCGTTTGCAACCACCGGGGCCGCGTCGGCCGAGGCGGGCAGCAGGAACAGCCGATCCACGGAGACTGCGGCGACACCCAGCGCGCACACGCCGAGCATCGCGGCGAGCCGCTTATTGCCGCGCTTCTTCGATCGATGCGTGTTTCGGCTCGAGCTCAAGGGGTGGCTCCTTCGCCTTCGGAGCGCACTCGCCAGTCGAGGTCGAGCACGACGCGCACCTCGCCCGAGTCGGTGTTCTCGGCGTTGGGCTCGACAGTGGATTGGGCAGTAGATTGGGCGGTCGACTGCGCCTCCAGCTCCAATCGCCTGAGCAGCAACGAGGGGCGCTCGGCCCGAAGCACACCCAGAAACTCCGCGACATCGTGCGCCTCCGCGGCGCCGATCAGCGTCAGCGGCGCCCGCCGTGCACCGGCCGGACCCTCCACCGACCCGGGACGCAAGCGATCCACACGCACCCGGAACCGCTGCGCGGTTTCGAGAATCCACGCGGTCTGATCGTTGCGGAGACTCGGGTTGCCCAGCGCCTGCCCGGCGGCGTCATCGAACCGCTCGGCCTCGGCCAGCCGAGCTTGGAATCGCTCGGCGAGCCGCTCGAGTTCGTCGATCTCCGCGTCGCTTGCGCGCAGCTCGACCGCGCGGGCTTGCTCGGTCTGCCGCGCCTCCAACAGAGGCTGCACACCCAGGCCGAATGCCGCCGACCCGCAAGCAAGGAGCACACCAACGCCGATCGACTCGTACCGGGTCCATCCGATGGCCATTACAGATCTCCGTCGGCGCCCGCGACGCTGGCGTTGGGTTCTTCGGCCCGCAGTTGCGCCGAGAGCTCGAACCGCACTCGGCCGTTGGTGGTGCGCACGGTCTCACCGGGACGCACCGCGCGGAAGAGGCCCAGCGATTCGAGCCGTAGCGCGAGCCCCGCCGCTTCCATCGGGCTGGCGGCCTCGCCGATGAGTTCGATCGAGGACCTCGGCCCTTCGCGCGTGACCTTGAGGAACGTGAGCGTGACGTCTTCGCCGCAAGCGTCGGACACGATCGCGAGGAGCAGGCTCCAGTCGGGCTGTCGGCTGAGCAAGCCTTCGGCGGTGCGCGCCTGCACGGCCGCCTCGTGGCGGTCGCGCATCGAGATGAGATCGGCAACCAAGGCCGCGCGCCGGCCGGCGGTGTCGTCCAACCGGACTTCCGCCCGCGCGTCATACCAACCGACGTTCCACTGGCACCACACGATCAAGGCGGCGGCCGCGAGCAAGGCGGGGATGCTGACGCAGGTCCATAGGCGGCGGCGAGCGGCCGCCTGTCGGCGTTCGATCCAGGCGCTCGGGATGAGGTTCGGGGGCTGGGTCATGCCGCGCGCCTCTGCATGCTCGATGCGTCACATCCATCGTGCTGCGCAAAGCTCAGGCCGATCGATGCCCGGGCCGCGCCGATGGCCGCGGCCCACTCAGGCCCACGTTCGTCGGCCCGGCGCACCTCCACGCCCAACGCCGCCACGAGCCACTCGTCGAGATCCGTCGTTCTTGCGCCGCCACCCAGCATTACCACACGTTCGACATCATCCGCGGGCCACACCGAACGCAGGAACGCGATCGAGTCTTCGATGTCTTCGGCGAGCTGCGCGCCATACCTGCGGACCGTCGCGTCAACGATCTGCCCGAGCGCACTGCTCGGGTCGTGCGAAGCGGTGAACGTCGAGGTTGCCGCCTCAAGATCGAGGTCCAACGACTCGGCCATCGCGCGGACAACCGCGTGGAGCGACTGCGACGTCGATCGCTGGAACGAGGGCGCCCCGTCGCGGAGCGCGATCAGCGTGGTGTCCGACCAACCGAGGTCGACCAGCAGTTGAAGGCCGCGCGAATCGCGGCCGGCGCCGAGCGCTGCGGCCGCCGCCTGCGGCGTAACACCGCGCACGCTGAGCCCCGCGGCGGTCGCTGCGGCTGTGATGCCGCGTAGGTCATCGTGCGAAACAACGACCGCCGTGGCGTGCAGCCCGCCGGCCCGATGGGGGGCGGGAGCTTGCCAGAGCGCCAACTCCAGTGCCTGCGGATCCACCCTTGCCAGGCGTGCGGCTTCGGCACGGGCCAACCGATCGATCGGGGCGCCCGATTCCGGAGCGGGCAACGACAGCCCGCGAACGGACTGGACGGCCTTCGGAGCCGCGATCCAGACGCCCGTGCGCGGGAGGCCGCCGCGACGCATCGCCGCCGCCAGCCGAGCCAGCTCGGTCGCGCTCGGCGTGGGCGCATCGCTGGTGCGTTGCACGGAGGCCGACGCGACGCGTTGGCCGGCGCGATCAACCCCGGCCGCGCGCAGCACGCGTGCGCCCAGGTCGACGCCCACCCCGCATACCCGACGCGACAAGATCATCAGCCACCCCCCGTCGCGGCGGTCAGGTCGAACAGCGGCAAGAACATGCTGACCGCGACAAACCCGACGAGCAGCCCCATGATGATGAGGATCACCGGCTCGATGAGCGTGGTCAGTGTGCGGATGGTCTGGTTGTTGTCCTCGTCGAGGTGCTCGGCCAGTTCGCCGAGGACCTCGTCGAGTCGGCCGGTGCTCTCGCCGCTGCGCACGCCTTCGGCAAGTGTCGCCGAGACGAGCTGCGAGCGCTCGAACGCGCCCGCCAGCGAGCCGCCCTGCGAGACCTCGTCGTGCGCTTCGCCGACCAGGTCGGAGAAGAGCCGGT
The DNA here is from genome assembly GCA_039815345.1 of Planctomycetota bacterium. Classification (GTDB taxonomy): domain Bacteria; phylum Planctomycetota; class Phycisphaerae; order Phycisphaerales; family UBA1924; genus JBCBZM01. The sequence goes on from JBCBZM010000116.1 coordinate 5,626, forward strand.
TGTTCATGGAGCTGCGCACCAGCACCAGCGCTTCGAGCAGCGGGAGCTTGGCCTTCAGCAAGGCGCCCAACAGCCGAGCGAGCCGGGCGGAAGCCAGCGAACGCACAATCGACCCGGCGATCGGCGCGTGCACCAGCGCGCGATCTCGGGCAAGCAGCCCGGCCGGCGTGCGGAGCCACCACGCGGCGCCGACGACAAGCCCGATGATGATCGGGCCGAGCGCCCACCACCCGCCGCGCACGATGTCGCTGATCTGGACCAGCGCGACCGTGGTCGGCGGGAGCGGTGCGTTGAGCGACTGGAACATATCCGCGAAACGCGGCACCACGACCACGAGCATGACGCCGATCACAATGATCGCCACCATCAGCAGGATGAACGGGTACATCAGCGCGCCGCGCACGGCGTTGTAGGTCGTCTGCGTCTGCCGGGTCACCGCGCTGATGCGGCGCAGCATCGAGGGCAGCTCGCCCGAGGCCTCGCCGGCGGCGACGAGCGATCGGCTGACCGCGTCGAACACATCGGAGCGCATGGCCATCGCCTCGGAGAGCGGCGCCCCTTGCTCCACTTCTCGCGACAGTCCCCGGAGGACCTCCGCCCATGCCTCATCGGCGGTCTGCCGCTCCAACGCGCCGAGCGCATCGGCCAGCGGCGTGCCGGTCGTCGCCAGCATGCCGAGTTGCCGACTGAACTCCACCAGGTGATCGAGCTTCTTGCTCATGCTGACGCGGCGGCCGTCACCGCCGCCGCGATCCGAGCGCTCACCGGCGGCTGCGGATCGGGCCGGGCGCGCATCCGCCCCGGCGCCGGCGCCAACCGACAGCACGATCAGCCCCTGCCGTGCGAGCTGATCGCGCGCCGCGGCTTCGTCGCCGGCTTCGACCGAGCCGCGCACCGCCTGGCCGGAAGCGTCATACGCCTCGTACACGAGCTTCACGCGGCCTCCTTCCCGCGAGCGCCATTGATCCGCTCGATGGTCGGCGGGGACGGGGCGACGGGTGCGTCGAGGTCTTCGTCCTCGGTCCGCGAGACGCGCAGCACTTCCTCCAGGCTCGTTTTCCCGGCCAAAGCGTGCAGCACGCCCTCATCGCGCAGTGTCATGCCGCCGAAGCGTCGGTGCGCCTCGCGCAGCTCGCTCGTGGACGCGTCCCGGTAGATCAGCCGCCGCAGCGGCGCGGTGACTTCCATGACCTCGTAGATGCCGACGCGACCCTGGAAACCCGAGTCGTGGCACTGCTGGCAGCCCTCGCCGCGCTTGAACGCCCGGCCCGACAGGTGCGAGAGCTCCGCGTCTTCGAGCACCTCGGGTGACGGGTAGTAGGTCGTTCGGCACGAGTTGCAGAGCGTTCGTGTGAGGCGCTGAGCCACGACGCCGTTGAGCGCACTGGAAAGCAAGTACGGCTCGATCGACATATCCCGCAGGCGCGCGACCGTGCCCGGCGCATCGTTCGTGTGAAGCGTGGCAAGGACCATGTGCCCGGTGAGCGCCGCCTGCACCGCCACGTGGGCCGTCTCCTCGTCGCGGATCTCGCCGATCATGATGACGTCGGGGTCCTGGCGAAGAATCGAACGCAACGCTCGTGCGAACGAAAGCCCGATCGCCTCGTTCACCTGGATCTGGTTCATCAGGTCGAGCTGGTACTCGACCGGGTCCTCAACCGTCACGATGTTCCGTTCCGGCCCGCGGAGCAGATCGAGCGCCGAGTACAGCGTGGTCGTCTTGCCCGACCCGGTCGGCCCGGTGACGAGCACCAGCCCGTGCGACTGCGACAGGCACCGCTTGAAGGTCTCGCGCGCCTCGGCACGGAAGCCGAGTTCGTCGAGCCGGACGCGCAGGGAGCCCTTGTCGAGGATACGCACAACCAGCTTCTCGCCCAGCAGTGTCGGCATCGAAGACACACGCAGGTCGATGTCGCGGCCCTCGGCGACCAGGCGCACGCGGCCCTCTTGCGGCAGGCGCTTCTGAGCGATGTCCATCTTGCCCACGACTTTCACACGCGACACGATCGCCGCGTGCATCCCCTGCGGCGGACGCATCAGGTCGCGCAGCACGCCGTCGATGCGGTAGCGGATGCGCGTGCCCGAGTCGCTCGGCTCGATGTGGATATCGCTGGCGCCGTCGCGGATGCCGGTGAGCATGGCGATGTTGACGAGATTGACGATCGGTGAGCCGTCGATGACCTGATCGAGCCGGGTCGTGTTCCCCTCGTCCACCGCTTCGCGTTCGATCACCTCGACGTCGGACTCCGACAGCGACGTGAGGAACTCGTCCACGTCGCTCTGCCCGGCGCCCGCCTTGCGGATGTACTCGGTGATGTTGGCGTCGAGTGCGAACACGGGGCGGATCTTCAGGCCCGTCAGCTCGCGCAGGCGGTCGAGCGTGGGCAGGTTCCGCGGCTCGGACATCGCGACGGTCATGGTGTCGCGCACGCGGAACATCGGCACGGCCTTCATCCGCTCCAGTTCGTCCTTGCCGATCGATTCGACCAACTTGGCGTCGATGAGCCCGTGGCGCAGCCGCACACCGCGCACGCCGTGCGTGCTCGCCAAAGCCTGCACCAACGCCGCGGGCGAAACCATCCCGCTCTCGGCCAGCACCTCGCCCACGCGTCGGCCGGTGCTTCTGTGCTCTTCAAGAGCGGCTTCGAGCTGTTCCTGCGTGACCGCGCCACTGGCGAGCAACGCCTCGCCGATGCGCATCCGCGGCTTGCGCTCGCGCGGGCCGCCCGAATCTGAACCGGGGGCGCCCATCACGAGAAGCTCCTGACCGCAGAGTTCAGGTCGCTGAAAAACTCGAACCGCGGCGCGGTCTCGGTCAGCGTCATGGACTCGCGCAGCGTTTCCCCAACGCCGACGAGCTTGAGCGCCTGACCGCCGCGTTCCTGGTGATCGACGAGATCGAGCAGCCCTTCGAGGCCCTCGCTGTCGGCGTAAGGCGATGCGGAGCAATCG